>JAEYWU010000055.1 GCA_023428785.1 Pseudomonadota bacterium | reverse complement strand
GGCGCAGCCTGCCTGGCGGACCTGGCCGGGTGGAAGACGGTCGACAAAATAGAACTCCCGCTCATAGCGGCCCTGGATGCGGCGATTGAATCGCCCGCCGTTGCCACGACCGAGTTCGTAATCCGCGGAGATGTCTGCGGATTGCCGCGCGCCTAGCAGAGCGAAGCCGCGATAATCGACGCTGGTCAGGCCCGCGCCATGGCCTGCCGGCAGCGCAAGCGGCGCCTCGATGCGGCAGGTGGTGCGAACCGACCCGCGCTGGCCGCGCGTGGTCTCGGCCGAGAAATCGTTGAAGAGAATGGAGACGCTGGAGCCATCCGGTGAGCGAATCACCGAATAGGCGTTGGCGGGGCAGGCCCGGACCACCGAGGTGGACTGACCCTGTGCGGGTGAACGCGAGGCCTGGGCGGCGGCGGGGCACACCGCCGTCAGGGCCATCAGTCCGGCAAGCGCGACCGACCGTTTCATGGGGAATGATCCTTTTGGAGAACGGTCGGCCGCGCCGACCCGATGGACTTCAGAGGACAGGCCTCAGCACCGGCGCCATTGCAGGTGATAGACCAGGGCGGCGTTCACATCCTGGGAGTCGACGGTCGCCAGGGCGTCCTGACCGGTCGGGCTGGACACGCGCATCGAGGAGTTGGTGCGCAGGATCACGTCCTCACCGCAGGCCGACCAGGTCACGGCGGTGGCCGCCAGAGTGTTCGACAGCAGGTAGTCGCGGTCCAGGGCGCCGTTGAAGGTGCGGGTGAAGGTCGGGCCGCGGCGGCCGGCGAAGAAATATTCGACGTTGAACTGCGACGAGGCCGAGCGCGGCAGCATGTTGTAGCCGCGGTAGTCGATCTCGAGGATCGAGACGCTGTAGCCGTTCGGGACGTGGACCGGGATGGCGATGTTGCAGCTCTTGCGGTCGAAGTTGCGGCCCGCCGAACGACCGGCCTCGACCACGTAGGAATCGAACAGAAGGCTGAGTGCGGTGTTGTCGGGGCTCAGCGCGGCGGAGACGGAGCCGGCCGGACAGCCGGTGCCGCCGTAGGCGGGGTTGCCGAGAGCCACGTTCTGTTGGGCGTGGGCGGCGCCGGAGGCCGCGATCATCGCGACGGCGGCGGTGGAGGCCATGAGGAGTTTCATCGGGGTCGTTCCAGTGATCGCGCCGCCGGCTTGGCGACGTGACGACCTTCACCCTGTCGCGCTGAACGCGTTTTGAGGCGCCCGGTTATCCGGGGTTCACCATGGTGAACGGCCTGAAAGTGACGGGCCTTTACGCCCGCGCACGAACGCGCCTAACGTCACAGGCTGACGTTACTTGGGAGGCGCGTCTTGGCTGTCGTCATCGCCTGCACACGCGAACGCCGCGCGGATGATCCGCGGGTGGCGATCACGCCCGAGACGGCGAAGAAGCTGATTGCGGCGGGGGCCCAGGTCCGCGTCGAGGCGGGCGCGGGCGCCGGGTCCTCGATTCCGGACGAAACCTATCGAGAGTCGGGCGCCCAGGTCGTCAAGGACGTGCATGCGGCGCTGGACGGCGCCGACATCCTGTTCAAGGTGCGCGGGCCGACGGCGTCGGAGATCTCGGCGCTGAAGCCGGGCGCGATCGTGGCGGCCATGCTGGACGCCTATCGCGAGGGCGATACGGTCAAGGCGCTTGCCAAGGCGAAGGTGACGGCCTTCGCGATGGAATTCGTGCCCCGGATCACCCGGGCCCAGGTGATGGACGTGCTGTCGTCCCAGGCCAATCTGGCGGGCTATCGGGCGGTGATCGAGGCGGCTCACGCCTATGGCCGGGGCTTTCCGATGATGATGACGGCAGCCGGGACGGTGGCGGCCGCCAAGGTCTTCGTCATGGGCGCGGGCGTCGCGGGCCTTCAGGCGATCGCGACGGCGCGGCGGCTGGGGGCGGTGGTCACGGCCACCGACGTGCGGCCCGCCTCCAAGGAACAGGTCGAGAGCCTTGGGGCGAAGTTCGTCGCGGTCGAGGACGAGGAGTTCAAGGCGGCGGAGACCTCGGGCGGCTACGCCAAGCCGATGTCGGCGGAGTATCAGGCCAAACAGGCCGGGCTGACGGCCAGCCACATCATCAAACAGGATGTGGTCATCACCACCGCCCTGATCCCGGGCCGGGCCGCGCCGGTGCTGGTCACCAAGGCCCATATCGCCACCATGAAGCCGGGCTCGGTGATCGTGGACCTGGCGGTCGAGGCGGGGGGCAATGTCGAGGGGTCGAAGGCCGGGGAGATCGTCACCACGGCCAATGGGGTTCAGATCGTCGGCTGGTCCAACCTGCCGGGCCGGATCGCCTCGGATGCGTCCAACCTCTATGCGCGCAACCTTCAGGCCTTCTCGGGGCTGCTGATCAAGGACGGGGCGCTGGCGGTCGATCTGGAGGACGAGATCCTCAAGGCCTCGGTCGTCACCCACGGCGGGGCCGTGGTGCATGAAGGGGTGAAGGGGTGATCGGGCCGCGGCTACGCTTGGCCATTCGTGTCGTCGTTTGGGCCTACGTCGCCGCTAGTATCTGGCAACTGGTAGCTGGCGTCTCGCAAGCGCTGACTTACCCCGAGACGCCGCCGGGCTGGGACCGCGTCGTGGAAATTGCGCGTTACGTCCTCACCGATTTATTGGCCGTGATCGTCCCTGTCGCCCTGCTCAGCATCGACGAACGCCTGGAAAGGAAAGCCTGATGGAACACGTCGACCCCACTGTCTTTCGCCTGGCGATCTTCGTGCTGGCGATTTTCGTCGGATACTATGTGGTCTGGTCGGTGACGCCGGCGCTGCATACGCCGCTGATGGCGGTGACCAACGCGATTTCCTCGGTGATCATCGTGGGCGCCCTGATCGCGGCGGCGGCGAGCCTCGGCTCGGCCGAGGGCGGCAACGCCTGGGTCTCCAAGGGCGCGGGGGCGGTCGCGGCGGCCCTGGCCGGGGTCAACATCTTCGGCGGCTTCCTCGTCACCCAGCGCATGCTGGCGATGTACAAGAAGAAGGAACGGCCCAAGGCATGAGCGGCCTGACCGACGATATGGTCATCACGGCCGCTCTGTTCGCCGCCGTCATCGCCCTGCTCATCCTGGTGGTGATCAGCGGACGGCTGCCTGAGCGGCTGCGCCGGGGGATCGAGACTTTGGCTCTGGCCGCGTTTCTGGCGACGTCGGTCGGCCTGTTCGGCTGGACGGCATGGCTCGCGGCGGCCGATGGGGACTGGCTGAGAGTGATCTTCGCCCTGATCCTTGCGGGGCTGGGAGCGACCTCCGCCCTGCGGATGCGGGCGCGCCGGACATGAACGTCGGAGTCGTCGCCGTGGTCAGCTGGATCGTCTCGGGGCTGGGCCTCGGGCTGATCGCCTACAGCTTCTTCCAGCGCGCCAATCCGATCCGCCGTCAGCGGCTGCAGGATTGCGGCGTGGTCCTGGCCTTCGGCGGGGTGCTGGCGCGGGTCGCCATGCAGCCGCAGCGTGAGGTCATCGACTGGGTCCTGGCGGGCCTGGGCCTGATTTATATTCCGCTCAGCCTCTGGCGGCTGGGCCGGACGCAACGACATGCCGGGGGGACGCCTGAATGAACGCCTCGATCGCGGCCCTGGCCTATCTGGTCTCGGGCGTCCTGTTCATCCTGTCGCTGAGAGGGCTGTCGAGTCCGGAAACCAGCCGTCAGGGCAATATGTACGGCATGATCGGCATGGCCCTGGCCGTGGCGACCACCCTGCTGACCCTGTGGTCGGGCGGGCTGCTGGACCTGACGACTTTGGCCCTGATCGCTGGCGGCGTCGCGGTCGGCGGGATCGTCGGGGCCGTCATCGCCAACAAGGTGGCCATGACCCAGATGCCGCAGCTGGTGGCGGCCTTCCACAGCCTGGTCGGCATGGCCGCCTGTCTGGTGGCGGTCGGCGCCGTCTATGCGCCCGAGGCCTTTGCGATCGCCCTGCCGGGCGGCGGCATCAAGACCCTGTCGATCATCGAGCTGAGCCTGGGCGTCGCCATCGGGGCCATCACCTTCACCGGGTCGGTGATCGCCTTCGCCAAGCTGAACGGCAACATGTCGGGAGCGCCGATCATCCTGCCGGCGCGGCACCTGATCAATGTGGGGCTGGCGCTGGGACTGGTGCTGCTGATCGGGGTGATGATCGGCTCGCAGGGCGACGCCACCTGGGCCTTCTGGGGCGTGTTCATCATCGCCCTGATCCTGGGCGTGACCCTGATCATTCCGATCGGCGGAGCGGACATGCCGGTCGTGGTGTCGATGCTGAACTCCTATTCGGGATGGGCGGCGGCGGCGCTGGGCTTCACGCTCGAGAATATCGCCCTGATCATCACCGGGGCCCTAGTCGGCTCGTCGGGGGCGATCCTCAGCTACATCATGTGCAAGGGGATGAACCGGTCCTTCTTCAGCGTGATCCTGGGCGGCTTCGGCGGCGACACTGGGCCGGTGGGCGAGGGACGCGTCGAGACCCGGCCGGTGAAACAGGGCTCTGCGGACGATGCGGCCTTCATCATGAAAAACGCGAGCAAGGTCATCATCGTGCCCGGCTACGGCATGGCGGTGGCCCAGGCCCAGCATGCCCTGCGCGAGATGGCCGACAAGCTGAAGGAAGAGGGCGTGGAGGTGAAATACGCCATCCACCCCGTGGCCGGCCGGATGCCCGGGCACATGAACGTGCTGCTCGCCGAGGCCAACGTTCCCTATGACGAGGTGTTCGAGCTGGAGGACATCAACGCCGAGTTCGCGTCGTGCGACGTCGCCTTCGTCATCGGCGCCAATGACGTCACCAACCCCGCCGCCAAGACCGACCCGACCAGCGCCATCTACGGCATGCCGATCCTGGACGTGGAGAAGGCCGGCACGGTCCTGTTCGTGAAGCGCGGCATGGCCGCCGGCTATGCGGGCGTCGAGAACGAGCTCTTCTTCCGCGACAACACCATGATGTTGTTTGCTGATGCGAAGAAGATGGTCGAGGGGATCGTGAAGGGGCTGTGAGGCGGATCTCTAAGGTCCCCGGCGTCGCGGCGCTCGCTTGGACCGCTGTGCTTGCCTCGGAGCCGGCGCTGGCCCAGGAGGTCGTCCGCGTGCCGACCGATGCGTCCTTCTCGGTTCAGGCGGCCGATCTGCCAGATTGCCGCGACAGCGAGCGGCTGCACCTGACCTTCGGCGGCCGGCCCATCGCGCCGCCGCGCGCGGCGGTGGAGGCCATCATGCCCTATCAGCTACGGGTCACCGGCGACGTCAATGATCCGGAGGACATGTGGATGGAGCTGCCGGCCGGGGCGGGCTGTGAGGGCGCGCCGCTTGAGGCCGGCGTCGCCGTCGTCCCCGCCGCGCTTTCCGGTCTGTCCGTCGACATTAGCCTGGCCGCCCAAACCGGCGGCCCCTTCACCCAGATGGCGCGGCTGAGGGATTCAGGCCAGTGTACGCCGCTCGACGGCGGCCGGGTCGGTTGCGCCGGCTCGACGGACGCCGGCGGACAGGCCGTGCGCGTGACGGCGGTGATCGCCTCGGACCCGACCGCGCTCACGTCGGACGGTCTGCCGCTGTTCGTGATCTGTCAGGAAGCCGACGGGCAGATGTTCTGCGAAGCGTCCGGCGTCCGGTCCGGGATCGGCTTCAAGACGCTGAGTTGGGGCTCCGGCTTGCCGAGCGTGGAAGAAATCCGGACGGTCTATGAGGCCGTGGATTCCGCCTTTGAGGCCTGGGCCGACTAGAGCCGCGGTCGAGGTGGACTCCAGAAACACCGTCCACCTCGTGCGGATAGGCCGAACGACGAAAACACCGTCCGAAGCGTCCGGATAGTCCGGATGGGGGCTCGTCTGCTAACGATGTCAAAGACCGGATCGGCAGGATAGGTCTGGCCCCTGGGGGCGGGGATAAGGGAGCGAGCGTGCGCATCGCGGGGCTTTTGGATCAAGGACCTGGCGCGTCGATGAGCGGCGGCGCAGGGCCCGCAGGCCGCCCTGACGCATGACCCGCCGAAAGCGCCTCACCAAGTCCCAGCTGTCCGAACGGCGCGCCAGCCGCTGGTCCACGGCGGTGATGCTGGTCGCCATGCTGGGATTGCTGATCGCAGTCCTGGCGCCGTGGGGCGGCGTCTCCTGGTTCGCCCTTGAGGCGCCGGACAATCCGATCGCAGGCTGGGTCTCGGCGTCGTCGCTCGCCATCTGGGTGTTCGGCTTGCTGGCGCTTTGGAGCGGCGTCGTCTGGCTCATGGCCAGCCTTCATCGCGACGGCGACCGCCATCGATGGCTCTGGACCGGGGGCGGCCTGGCGCTCGTGGCCGGGCTAAGCCTGTCGATCGCCTATGTCAGCTCTCGCACAGGGGTCGCCCTGTATCCGGACAGGATCGTCTGGCGACAATCTGTGCTGGCCCCGATGAGCGTGACTCCGGACGCGCAGATTTCGAGCCTGGACGTCAGTTGCCGGATGACGCAGCGGCCCAGAAGTCTGCGGACCGACGACCTGATCGACCGACCGTACTGGACGCTCAGCCTGACCGACGGGCGGGAGGTCAGGATCGGCGGCGTGCGCGGCGCTGGCGTCGGCGGCCTCGATCAGGACCGATGGATCGAAGCGATGCGGCGGCTGGCTCGCTATCCCGTCCGGACCGGGCCGGTTGACCCTCGCTGCGTCGATCTCGCGGTGGGCCGGTTCGAGTCCGCCGATCAACCCTTTGTCCGGAGCCTGTTTGGACCATGACCGCCGACGAGATCATCGCCCTGCTGGACCTTCAGCCGCATCCCGAGGGCGGCTGGTATCGCGAGACCTTTCGCGATGCGCGCACCGTCGAGGGGCGGTCGGCGGGGACGGCGATCTATTTCCTGCTGAGGGCCGGGGAGCGGTCGCACTGGCACCGGGTCGATGCGACCGAAATCTGGCACTGGCACGCGGGTGGGGCGCTGAAACTCGAGATCGAGGGCGCGCCGGCGGTGATGCTGGGCCCCGACCTGGAGGCCGGTCAGCGACCGCAGGGGATCGTGCCCGCCGGCGTCTGGCAGGCGGCCGAACCGATGGGGGATTGGGTCCTGGTGG
This sequence comes from Pseudomonadota bacterium, assembly GCA_023428785.1. Lineage (GTDB taxonomy): Bacteria > Pseudomonadota > Alphaproteobacteria > Caulobacterales > Caulobacteraceae > Brevundimonas. The sequence goes on along the minus strand of JAEYWU010000055.1, from coordinate 15,583 downwards.
GCTGCACCGTCTCGCCGGGATTCGAATTCAGCGGGTTCGAGCTGGCGGCGCCGGGCGTGAAGCCGTTCTGAGCCCCTATCCGAGCGCCAACGGCGGGAGTATGGGCGGCGAATGAGCACCCATGCCGCGACCCAGCCGCGCTTCCTCGCCCTCGACGCCCTGCGGGGGGTGCTGGCCCTGTTCGTGGTGCTGTTTCACCTGCCGGTGAACAGCCATCTCAGGGACCTGCCGTTGGTGATGCACGGCTATCTGGTGGTGGACTATTTCTTTGTCCTGTCCGGGTTCGTGATCGCCCATTCCTATGGGCAGCGGATCAGTGACGGGGCGCAGGGGCGCGATTTCCTGATCAAGCGCGTGGCGCGGGTCTGGCCGCTGCATGCGGTGATGCTGGGGCTGTTCGTTCTGCTCGAGGTCATTCGGGCCCTGACCCATTTCGACAGCGTCCCGCCGTTCACCGGCGACCGGGCGCCGGGCGGCATCATCACCAACCTTCTGATGGTGCATGCGCTGGGGACCGAGGACAGCCAGACCTGGAACGGGCCGGCCTGGGCGGTTTCGGCCGAGATGCTCTGCTACGTGGTGTTCGCCGGGGTGATCCTGTGGGCGCGCAAGTGGGCCCTCGTGGTCTCTCTCGTGCTCGCCGCAATCGGGCTGGCGGTCCTGATCCTGTTCGCGCCGGAGGCCGAGTGGGCGTCGTGGATGAACACGACCTGGCGGCTCGGCTGGGCGCGGGCGCTCTACGGCTTCTTCGTCGGGGTGGTGGTCTACCGGCTCTGGACGATGCGGCCCGGGCCGGGCTGGGGCTGGCTGGAGGCCGGGCTGATCGCGGCCGCCATGGTGTTCGTCTGGTTCGCGGTCGGGCCCTGGACGGTGCTGGCGACGCTGGCGTTCGCGCCGGTCGTGTGGGTGCTGGCAGGCGACCGGGGACCGGTCGCGAAGCTGCTGACCTGGGAGCCGCTGGTGAAGCTGGGGGATGTGTCCTACGGCGTCTATCTGATCCACATGCTGCTGATCGTGCTGATGATGATCGTGGCGCGGAAGACGGGCCTGTATGTCGACCGGCGGATCGATCTGGGGTCGATGTGGCTGAACGATCTGCTGATGCTGGGCTTCCTGGCGACGGCGGTCGGGCTGGCGGTGCTGTCGTACCGGTTCATCGAGACCCCGGCGCGCGATGCGGTTTCGGCTTGGCTGAAACGGCGTTCTGCGGCTTCATAGGCGCATGGCCTCAGAACCCAAGACCAAGCCGACAGACGCTTCGGTGGATGACTTCATCGCCGCCGTCGAAAACCCGACCCGGCGCGCCGACGCCGAGGCCGTCCGCGCCCTCATGGACGAGGTGACCGGCGAAACGCCCGTCATGTGGGGACCGTCGATCGTCGGTTACGGCAGCTATCGCGGCCCGACAGGGGACTGGCCCATCACCGGCTTTTCGCCGAAGAAGGCGCAGACGGTCGTCTATCTGATGCCGGGGTTCGAGGGTCAGCAGGAAATGCTGGGCCGACTGGGCAAGCATTCTATCGGGGCGTCGTGCCTTTACATCAAGAAGCTGGCTGACGTGGACCTGGGCGTGCTGCGCGAGCTGGTGGCGGCCAGCGTGGCCGACATGCGGGCGCGCTATCCGGGCTGAGACCGGCGCCAGGCCTCGGCCACGATCGAAGGCCGGATGACCGCCACCACACCGACGAACAGGGCCTGGGCCGAAAGCGCGAACACCCTGAGGGCGCCGAGCGCGACCCAGAGAAGCGCCTGCACCACATAGACCCCGATCGTCATCAGCAGGATCAGCCCCGCCACGAACAGCCAGACGGAGGTCATCAGGCGGCGAGTTCGTAGGCCGGGAGTTCAGTCCAGCCGCGGGCCTCGGCCCACATGTCGTCTTCCTCGGCGTAGCGGCCAGCCTTTGAGGTCGGGATGAAGTCGACGATCTGTTCCTCGATCGGGTCCCACAGGGCCGAGATGTCGCGGTCGGCGCCCTCGCAGGGGACCACGACCAGGCCGTCGAGACGGCGGAGCGTGCGGGGCTTTTTCGAAACCAGCGAACGGAGCAGCGAGGCCATGACGTTCTCTCCTTGGCGATCTGTGAGAACAGACATAGAAAGAACGCACGACAGAATCGGACGTTCCAAATGCGGCACGACAAGGCGGCGATTGTTCTGAAGCTGGCCCAGGCCATGGCGGGCTCGGCCGAGGGGCTGACGCTGGATGAAATGGCGCGGCTGCTGGACGTCGGCCGGCGCACAGCCGAGCGCCTGAGGGACGCGGTGATGGACCTCTATCCGCAGGTGGAGGAAGTCTCGGACCCGCCGACCAAGCGCTGGCGTATCCGCGGCGGCCTGTCGGCCTTTGAGCAGGCGCCGACGGCGACCGAACTGCTGGAGCTGACCAAGGCGGCGCAGGGGCTGCGGGCGGCGGGCGAGAGCAGGCGAGCGGCCGAGCTGGACAGCCTGGAACGCAAGATCAAGTCGGCGGTGCGCTCCACCACCCTGAACCGGCTGGCGCCGGACCTTGAGGCCCTGGTGCGGGCCGAGACGATCGCCGTGCAGGCCGGGCCGCGCCCGTTCGAGGACGAGGCGACGCTCGCGGCCATCCGTCAGGCGGTGATGGCGGGCGTGGCCATCAGCTTCATCTACAATCGGGGTTCACGACCCGGCGAGCGGCGCGAGGTAGCGCCCTGCGGCGTCATGTTCGGCCGGGCCAACTATCTGGTGGCGGCCGAGATCGGGGCTGACCAGCCCAAGACCTTCCGGCTGGACAGCGTGCAGGACGTGCAGGTGATGGACCGGCCGGCGGCGCCGCCGGAAGGGTTCGACCTGGCCGTCTTCGCCAACCGCTCGTTCGGCATCTACCAAGACGCGGTCGAGGATGTGGAGCTGACCATCCTGCCCGCAAGCGCGGCGGAGGCGCGGGTCTGGCGCTTCCACCCGACCCAGACGCTGAGCGACAATCCGGACGGGTCGGTGACGGTGCGATTCTCGGCCAGCGGCATGCGCGAGCTGGCCTGGCACCTGTTCACCTGGGGCCCGGACGTGCGAATCATCGCGCCAGATCGGCTGAGAGAGGCGATGAGAGACGCCCTGGCCGCCGCCTCTGCGGCTCACGGCGCGGCCTGATCGGGCCTTAACCGTGGCCGTGGCGCCGCGGTCGCGGAACCGGCCGTGACCGTATGGCCACGCTTTGATCCGTCGACGGCGCGAAATGCGCAGGTGCGACAACTGGTTCCCGGGGTGCGACATTCGGTCAGGTTCTGTCAGCCAGGCCCGCCGGGCATATCGGGGCCGTCGGGGACGTCGTCCCAAACATTCCTCCTCGCGGTTCCTCAGCGTTCCGCCCCACTCGACTGATGTAAACAGCAGCCGGAGCGCGGGCTTGTCTTTCTCTCTCTCGAACGGTTCGAAGACCTTCTCCCTGATGGGTCTGATCGCCGCCGCGGCCGTGTTCGCCGCCCCGGCCCAGGCCTCCGAGGTTTCCGAAGCCGCCGCCGAGGCCTCGCCGGCCGTCGCCGTTCGCACCATCGCCTTCTCCGCCCCGATCGAGGGCTATTCGGTCAACTCGCGCTTCGGCCTGCGCCGCCTGTCGTTCGAGCGCCGCGCCCGGATGCATGAGGGTCTGGACTACGCCGCCCCGTCGGGCACGCCGATCCTGGCCGCCGCCGAGGGCGAAGTGATCCGCACCGGCGTGTCGTCGTCCTACGGCCGCTACGTCGAGATTCAGCACGCCAACGGCGTCACCTCCTTCTACGCCCACATGAGCCGCATCCGCGCCGAGGAAGGCCAGTTCGTGGCCGCCGGCGACCTGATCGGCGATGTTGGCTCGACCGGCCGTTCGACCGGCGCCCACCTGCATTTCGAGATCCGCCGCGACGGCGAGCAGATCAATCCGGACGATTTCCTGGGCCGCGCCTTCGCCCTGCAGGACGTTGCGCCGGAAGCCGACGGCGGCTGGGACGCCCCGGCCTTCTTCGCCTCCGCGCCGGTCGCCTTCGGCCCGTTCCGCACCCTGACGCCGGCCTTCCAGCCGTAACCGCGATTTCTCCAGCGGGTTGATTCCCTAGCACCGATAGGTTAACAGCCGCGCCCTCGCCGGGCCGGATGGCTCCCTGGCGTCTCATCCGCCTCGCCGCCCCGGCGTGTTTTCAGGGGCCGCGTCTTTCTTTCGGCCCAATCCGGCCACCGCCTCGTGCGACACGGAGGCGGCGTCACCGTTTCCCGACTGAACCTCCCCCATGATCTCAACCGCAAAGAATTTGCTGTTCCGCTTCGGCCAGGTGTCGACCCTGATGGTGGTCGGCGCCCTGGCCATGGCCGCCGCGCCCCAGACCCTGGGGCAGGTGCAGGCCAACACCCGCGCCACCGCGCGCGAGGCCGCGCCGATCGATCCGCCGGTCGTCGCCCGCGCCACGCCGTTCCAGCGCATCATGACCTTCGAGCGCCCCGTGGCGGGCCGCCCGATCAATTCGAACTACGGCATCCGCCGCCTGGCCGGTGAGGCCCATCCGCGCATGCATCTGGGCGTCGACATCGCGGCTCCGACGGGCGCGCGCGTCCTGGCCTCGGCCGAGGGCACGGTGACGTCGTCGGGCTATGATTCCGGCTACGGCAACTTTGTCGAAATCCGCCATCCGAACGGGCTGCGGACCTTCTACGGGCACCTGAGCACGATCGAGCGCGGTGTGGTCGTCGGCGCCCGCGTGGGCGGCGGCCAGCTGATCGGCCGCGTGGGCTCGACCGGCTATTCGACCGGCCCGCACCTGCATTTCGAAGTCCGGCGCCGGGGTGAGCGGCTGAACCCGGCCCAGTACCTGGGCCGTCAGTTCGTCATCGCCGAGAGCGACGCCTAGTCGAGCGTCACCGTGGTGGTTCCGCCCGGACGGGTGGAGACGCGGCGCATCAGCACCACCGGATCCTGACCCTCGGCCGTCACCGGCGCGATGAGATACCAGTTGCCCGCCGGAAGGCTGTCAAAGCTGAAGCGGCCAGCGCCGTCGCAGGTCGTGGAGCGGACGAAGGCTTGATAGTCGGCGCTGGCCTCGGTCACAGAACGGGCCCGGACCACCGCCGCCGGCACTGCGGCGCGTTCCGTGGACGCGTAGAGGGTCAGGAAGCGCTGACGCGTCCAGGGGGTTTCAGGCGTCAGCCCGACCGATCCGGCGCAGGACCAGCGGCGGCCGCCGCCGGCGTAAGAAACCTGACCCGACACTGCCGCATCGCCCGGAACGGTGGACCAGGCGAAGGCCGTGGCGTCGAAGACCGCGACCGTCGGACCTGGCGTCGGAGCGGTCGAGCAGGCCGAAACCCCGGCGGTGGCCAGGGCGGTGGCGAGGAGAAGCTTGCGGGCGAGCGACATGGCGGCCTCTTGGAAGGGGGTGTCCGTCTATTAGACCTCAACGCGCCTCAACGGCCAAGGTTGCCGTTGCGGGAGCCCGTTGTGCGGCGACGCGGGCCCCTCTAGTTTCCGCGCCATGAGCGTGACCTTCGCTGACATCCAGGCCGCCGCCGAGCGCATTCGCGGCCACGTCGACAGAACCCCGACCCGCTATTCCAGAAAGCTTTCGGAGCTGACGGGAGCCGAGGTCTGGCTGAAATTCGAGAACCTGCACTACACCTCGTCCTTCAAGGAGCGGGGGGCGTGCAACCGGCTGTCCCAGTTGACGCCGGAGGAACGCCGGCGCGGCGTGGTGGCCGCCTCGGCCGGTAATCACGCCTCGGCCCTGGCCTATCACGGCACGCGGCTGGGCGTTCCGGTCACCATCGTGATGCCGGAGGGGACCCCCTTCGTGAAGATCGAGAAGACCGAACGCTACGGCGGGAGGGTCGTGATCAAGGGCTCGGACTTCACCCAGGCCACCGAGCACGCCCGCAAGCTCCAGGCCGAGCATGACCACATCTTCGTCTCGGCCTTCGATGACGAGGGCATCGTGACCGGCCAGGGCACCTGCGCGATCGAATTCCTGGAAGACGCGCCCGAGATCGAGGACCTGATCATCCCGATCGGGGGCGGCGGCCTGATCGCTGGCTGCGCCATCGCGGCCAAGGCCATCAAGCCGGGCATAGAGGTGCACGGCGTCGAGGCGGCCATGTATCCGTCCTTCACCGCCCGGCGGGCGGGCGAGGCCCCGCGCTGCGGCGGCCAGACCATCGCGGAGGGCATCGCCATCAAGGCCGTGGGCGAGATCCCGTTCGCCCTGGCCGATCCGCTGGTGAAGGACATTTTCGTCGTGGACGAGCCGGACTTCGAACAGGCGGTCGCCTTCTATGCGACGGTCGAGAAGACCGTCGTCGAGGGCGCGGGGGCCGGCGGCCTGGCCGCCCTGCTGCGATATCCGGACCGGTTCCGGGGTCGCAAGGTCGGACTGATTGTCTGCGGCGGCAACATCGACGCGCGCATCCTGTCGGTGGTCCTCAACCGCGAGATGGTCCGCGAGCACCGACTGGTGACCTTCCGCATCGTCGGTGACGACCGCCCCGGCATGATGGCCGGCATGACCGCCGTCATCGGCAAGTGCGGCGGAAACATCATCGATATTCATCACAACCGTCTTGCTCTTGACGTACCGGTCAAGGGAGCGGAGTTCGACATCCAGGTTGAAACCCGAGACGACGAGCATGCCGAGGAAATCGGGCGCGCTCTGGAGAAAAAAGGCTATGTCCTCAGGAAGCCGTAAGGCGCTGATCGCGGCGGCCGCCGCGCTGTTGTTCTCCGCTTGTGGAGGCGGCGCCGGGTCCGAGGACGGGTCGCCCGCCGAACGCGAGGCCGCAGCCTTCATGGCCGAGAACGGCCGCCAGGAAGGCGTCGAGACCCTGCCATCCGGCGTGCAGTACCGCGTCGTGCGCGCCGGATCGCCCAACGGCGTCCAGCCGGACGCCAATGACCTGGTGCGTGTCCACTACGAGGGCAGCCTGCTGGACGAGAGCGTCTTCGATTCCAGCTATCAGCGCGGCATTCCGGCCGCCATGCCGCTGGATCGGCTGATCCCGGCCTGGCAGGAGGCGATCCCCCATATGCGCGTCGGCGACGAATGGATCCTGTGGGTCCCGCCGTCGGAGGGCTATGGCGCCGAGGGCGCCCCGCCCGAGATCCCGCCCTACAGCGTGCTGGTGTTCCGCATCGAGCTTCTGGACGTGGCCCCGGTTCCGGGCGGCGAAACCGACCGCGCGACGGGCTGAGCGGCCGTCCGTGGAGACTAGCGAGCAACCGGCCTGGCTTGCGTCCGCCGCCTATCTGGCGGCGTCGGCGGCATTGGCGGCGCTCCTGCTGTCGCAGCTGGACGCGGGCGGATGGACATTCGCGGCCGCCCTGGTCGGAACCCTGGCGGCTCTTTCGGCGGCGGCCACCACCTGGCCCCGGCGGCGCCTGCCGGAACAGGTCGAGGTCGCCGCGCCCCCGGCCGCCGACATCGGCTTTCGGGCCGCGCTTGAGGGGCTGCCCGATCCGGTCCTGATCGTGGAAGGCGGCGAGGCGGCGGATTTCGCCCAGCGCCGCATCCTGTTCGCCAACGCCGAGGCCCGCACCTTTCTGAAGATCACCGGCTCGGGGGACGCTCTGGTCTCGGCCCTCAGGGACCCCGAGGCGCTGGAGGCGATCGACGAAGCCATCTACGGCCGGACCTCGCGCGAGGTCGCCTATGAGCCGGCCGGGGCCCAGGATCGGTTCTGGCGGATCAGCGCCGCGCCCCTGCCTTCGGACGGACTGGCGCGCCCCTTGGCGGTGGTCCGCTTCCGCGACGAGACCGACAGCCAGCGCATGGAGCGCATGCGCGCCGACTTCCTGGCCAACGCCAGCCACGAACTGAAGACACCGCTGGCCTCGCTGCAGGGCTTCATCGAGACCCTGAAAGGCCACGCGCGCCATGACGAACGCGCCCGCGACCGCTTCCTGGACATCATGGCGTCCCAGACCGCGCGCATGAGCCGGATGATCGCCGACCTCCTGTCGCTGAGCCGGATCGAACTGTCCGAACACATCGCCCCGCACGGCCAGGCGGATGTGGCTCTGGCCGCGACTGATGTCGTTGACGCCCTGGCTCCGCTGCTGAGCCAGCACGAAGCCCGCGTAGAGATCAGCCGCGGCGAGGCTGCGACAGTGGTGGGCGACCGCGACCAGATCATCCAGGTGCTGCAGAACCTGACCGAGAACGCGGTCCGCTATTCACCCAAGGGCTCTGTCGTCGATCTGAAGATCGAGAACGACCAGACACTGAGCCAGGCCCAGGCCTCTGCGCGGCCCGACGCCGCGCGGCTGGCCATCCTGACGCCGGACCGCGACGAGGCGGTGCGCTATGTGGTGGTGCGGATTTGCGACCAGGGCCGGGGGCTGGCGCGCGAACACCTGCCGCGCCTGACCGAGCGCTTCTACCGGGTCGAAGGTCAGAAGAGCGGCGAAAGCCCCGGCACAGGTCTCGGCCTGTCGATCGTCAAGCACATCGTCAACCGCCACAAGGGCGGGCTGGTAGTGGAAAGCGCGCCGGGCAAAGGCACGGTCTTCACCGTCTATATTCCCGAGGCCCGGCCGGGCCGTGTCACCGAACCGCGCTCGCCAGGAAATAAAACTGTCATCGAACCGTCGTGATGGGATGACCTGAAGCGGGCAAAGGGCCGGACTGCGATGACCGGTCTCATTCTGATCCTTCTGGCGGGCTTTTCAGCCGCGACCTTCTGGCTCGCGCAGCGCCGCGTGATCCGGGCCGTCGCCGCGACGGGCGAGCGCCCGCATTCGCGTCCCAAGTATCATGGCGCCCAGGCCGCGCTGTGGGCGGGCGTTCCGGCCGTCCTCATGCTTCTACTGCTGGCGGCGGTCGGTCCGAGGATCGTCACGGCCATCACCTGGGCCGACCTGCCGGCTCAGGCGCCGGCGGTGGAGCCCTTCCGCTCGCAGTTCCAGCTCGACGCCCAGTCCATCGCCCAGGGCGGAACCGCCTCGGCCGTGGCCTATACGCCCGAGCAGCGCACGGCGCTGGACGCTCACGCCGGGCGCGTCGCGGACCTGAACGGTCTGATCCGCTGGGCCGGCGTCGCCGGCGCCCTTCTGGCGGCTGCGCTCGGCGGCCTGGTCGCCATTACCCGCGCCCGTCCCCAGCACCGCGCCCGCAATGCGGTGGAGGGCTGGATCGCGGTCCTGCTGTTCGGCTGTTCGGCCGTGGCGGTCCTGACGACCCTCGGTATCGTCATGTCGCTGGTGTGGGAATCCATCCGCTTCTTCCAGACCGTTCCGCCGTGGGAGTTCCTGACCGGAACCCACTGGAGCCCGCAGATCGCCATCCGCGCCGACCAGGTCGGCTCGACCGGCGGCTTCGGCGCCGTGCCCCTGTTCGTGGGCACCTTCCTGATCATGATCATCGCCATGATGACCGCCGCCCCGATCGGGCTGATGTCGGCGATCTATCTGGCGGAATACGCCTCGCGCCTGCAGCGCTCGTGGATCAAGCCCCTGCTGGAGGTGCTCGCCGGCATCCCCACTGTCGTCTACGGCTTCTTCGCCGCTCTGACGGTCGGACCGGCCTTCCGTTCCGCCTTCAACAGCCTGGGCGCCACGCTGGTCGGCGGCCCGCTGGACGGGGTGGGCGTCTATCTGATGGGCGTGCAGAACCAGATGGCCCTGGTCGCCGGCTTCGTCATGGGGATCATGCTGATCCCGTTCGTCTCGTCGCTGTCGGACGACATCATCAACGCGGTGCCGCAGTCGCTGCGTGACGGTAGCTATGCGATGGGCGCGACCAAGTCCGAAACCATCAAGCGCGTGGTCCTGCCGGCCGCCCTGCCGGGCGTGGCCGGCGCCATGCTGCTGGCCGTCAGCCGCGCCATCGGCGAGACCATGATCGTGACCATGGCGGCCGGGCTTCAGGCGCGCATCACCGCCAATCCGCTGGACAGCGTCACCACCGTGACCGTCCAGATCGTCACCCTTCTGACCGGCGACCAGGAGTTCGACAGCCCCAAGACGCTGTCGGCCTTCGGACTGGGCCTCAGCCTCTTCGTCGTCACCCTGATCCTGAACATCGTCGCGCTCCGGATCGTCCAGCACTTCCGGGAACAGTATGACTGACCGGTCCGACATCCGCGCCGCCATGAACCGCCGGCTGGCCCGGCGTCACGCCGCCGAGCGCCGCTTCCGCCTGTACGGCATTCTGGCCATCGGCGTAGCCCTGGCCTTCCTGGCGATCCTGCTCGGTCGCATCATCGAGCAGGGCCACACCGCCTTCTTCACCCACTCGATCCGGCTGGACGTGGCCGTCGACGCCTCGCGCATCGATCCGGCCTATCCGCAGGGCGCCAACTACGACCAGATGGCCGCCGAGGCCCTGATGGGGCGTCTGGGCGCGGACATCTCGGACCCGGTGGCAGCCCGCGAGGCGCGAGACCTGCTGAGCCCGGACATGGGCTTCCAGCTGTTGCGCCTGGTGCGCGAGGACGCCTCGGTCATCGGCCGCACCGTGACTCTGGAAGCGCCCGTCGGCGACAATGCTGACCTGTTCTACAAGCACGAGATCGACCGCTCCGTGCCCGAGGACCAGCGCGTCCTGACCGACCGGCAAATCCAGTGGCTGGACCGCCTTCAAAGCGAAGGTCTGGTCGAGTCCCACTTCAACTCGGGTCTGTTCACCCGCTCGGATTCGACCCAGCCGGAGACGGCGGGCCTGCTCGGCGCTGTGGTCGGCTCGGCCCTGATGTTGCTGGTCACGGCCCTTCTGTCGGTGCCGATCGGCGTGCTGGCAGCCGTCTATCTGGAAGAGTTCGCGCCCAAGAACCGGCTGACCGAGATCATCGAGGTCAATATCAACAACCTCGCGGCCGTGCCGTCGATCGTTTACGGCCTGTTGGGCCTGGCGGTCTTCATCGGCTGGATGGGCCTGCCGCGCTCGTCGCCGCTGGTCGGGGGTATCGTGCTGAGCCTGATGGCCATGCCGACAGTGATCATCGCCACCCGCGCCTCGCTGAAAGCGGTGCCGCCGTCGATCCGCGATGCCGCTCTGGCGCTGGGCGCCTCGCGGACCCAGACTGTCTTCTCCCACGTCCTGCCGCTGGCCCTGCCGGGGGTGATGACCGGCTCGATCATCTCCATGGCCCATGCCCTCGGCGAGACCGCGCCGCTCCTGATGATCGGCATGGTATCCTTCGTCCCGGGCGTGCCGGAGGGAATTCTTTCGGCTTCCAGCGCCCTGCCGACCCAGATCTTCATCTGGGAAAACGCGGCGGAAGCCGCCTTCCATGAACGGACCGCCGCCGCGATCATCGTGCTGCTGGTCTTCATGGTGGTCATGAACGCCGTGGCGATCGTCCTGCGACGCCGGCTTGAACGCAGATGGTGACCCGAATGGATACGACCTCCGTCATCGACACCCGCCCAACGCTGGGCGCCGCCGCCGCGAACGGGGCGGGGCACACCAACCTCAAAATCCGGGCGCGCGACGTCAACGTCTTCTACGGTGACAAGCAGGCGCTGAGCGACGTCTCGCTCGACATGGCCGACCGCTCGGTGACGGCGCTGATCGGCCCGTCGGGGTGTGGCAAGTCGACCTTCCTGCGCTGCATGAACCGGATGAACGACACCATCCAGGGCGCGCGCGTCGACGGCGTGATCGAGCTGGACGGCGAGGATGTGAACGCGCGCTCGGTCGACCCGGTCGCCCTGCGGGCCCGCGTCGGCATGGTGTTCCAGCGCCCGAACCCGTTCCCCAAGTCGATCTTCGAGAACGTGGCCTATGGCCCACGCATCCACGGCCTGACCCGCTCCAAGTCCGAGCTGGAAGGCGTCGTCGAACAGGCGCTCCGTCGCGCCGGCCTGTGGGATGAGGTCGCCGATCGCCTGGACCAGTCGGGCTCGAGCCTCTCGGGCGGTCAGCAGCAGCGTCTGGTCATCGCCCGCGCGATTGCGGTGGGCCCCGAGGTCATCCTGATGGACGAGCCCTGTTCGGCGCTCGACCCCATCGCCACCGCCCGCATCGAAGAGCTGATCGATGAACTGCGCGAGCAGTACTGCATCGTCATCGTCACCCACTCGATGGCCCAGGCGGCGCGCGTGTCGCAGAACACCGCCTTCTTCCACATGGGACGGATCGTCGAGACCGGCCCCACCGCTGACCTCTTCACCAATCCGCAGGAAAAGCGGACGCTCGACTACATCACCGGCCGCTTCGGCTGAGGCAAAACAAGATGATGGACTCCACTAATCAGCACACCGTTCGCGCCTATGGCGATGAACTGAACCAGATCACCGCCGACATCGCCCGCATGGGCGGTCTGGCCGAGGCCCAGGTGGCCGACGCCGTGGACTCGGTGGTCCGGCGCGACGTCGCCCTGGCCCAGACCGTAATCAGCCGAGACGCCCGCCTGGACGAGCTCCAGCGCGAGGTCGAGCGCAAGGCCATCCGCCTGATCGCCCTGCGCCAGCCGGTCGCCACCGATCTGCGCCGGACCGTCGCGGCGATGAAAATCGCCACCGATCTTGAGCGTACCGGCGACCTGGCCCGCAACATCGCCAAGCGCGGACTGAGCCTGGCCGACAGCGAGCCGCTGGCCCCCCTGACCCGCTCGATCGAACGGATGGGCAAGCTTGTGGCCAAGCGCATGAAGGCCGTGCTGGACGCCTATGCCGCCGCCGAGGTGGCCAGCGCCATTGACGTCTGGAACCACGACGACGACGTCGACGAGCACTACAACGCCCTGTTCCGCGAACTGCTGACCTACATGATGGCGGATCCGCGCACGATCAGCTCGTGCGCCCATCTTCTGTTCATGGCCAAGAACCTGGAGCGGATCGGCGACCACGCCACCAACATCGCCGAGATGATCCACTATGAGGTCACGGGCGGTGAGCTGGAGGCGGCCCGGCCGCGTCTGCAGGAATCCGACGACACCTTCACCGACGAGGATCCGCGATGAGCACGCCCCGCATCCTGGTCATCGAGGACGATGACGCGATCGCCACCCTGATCCAGTACAACCTGGAAAAGGAAGGCTATGAGGTCGCCATCGCCGGCGACGGCGAGGAGGGCCTGGTCCAGACCGACGAACGCCTGCCCGACCTGGTGGTGCTGGACTGGATGCTGCCCAAGGTGTCGGGCATCGAGGTCTGCCGCCGGCTGCGCGGGCGCCCCGAGACCCGCAATGTGCCGATCATCATGCTGACGGCGCGTGGCGAAGAAACCGACCGGGTTCGCGGCCTGGACGTCGGCGCCGACGACTATCTGACCAAGCCCTTCTCGGTGCCAGAACTGAACGCCCGCATTCGCGCGGTGCTCCGCCGGATCCGTCCGGGTCTGGCCGACGACCGCCTGAGCCATGGCGACATCGTGGTGGACCGTGTCGCCCATCGGGTGAAGCGCGCCGGCAAGGAAGTGCATCTGGGGCCGACCGAATATCGCCTGCTCGACCACCTGATCCAGCATCCGGGCCGGGTGTTCAGCCGCGAACAGCTGCTGGACGCGGTCTGGGGCTCGGACGTCTATGTCGAGGCGCGCACCGTGGACGTCCACGTTGGCCGCCTGCGCAAGGCGCTGATGCAGGATGTGGACATCGATCCGATCCGCACGGTGCGGTCGGCCGGCTATTCGCTGGATCTGGACGGCTAGCCGAGCGTCACGCTGTCGGCTGTTCGCGGCCGCAGATAGTAGGTGCGCGTGAACTGCGTCACCGCCGGGATGAAGACATCGATGGGGCTGTCGTAGTCGTAGGTCACCTCAGCTACGATGACGCTTTCGCCGTTTGCGGCAATGCCGGCAGGCAGTGTCAGAGTGGTGTTGGTTCCGCGCGGGCTCATGCCCGAGCCACGGCTCCAGACCACGCGCGGCGAACCCGAACTGTTGACGGTCACCTGGCTGAGGCGCTGGGCGAGAGAAGTCGTTGAATAGGGCCGCATGATCGTCTGGCCCGCGGCGAAGATGTCGTTGATCTCCGCGGTGGTCAGCACATCGTCCTGCGAGGCGAGGTCCGCGACAGACGACGCGACGTGGCCCATGCGCTTCTGGGTCATGAAGGCCTGTGACACCTCGGACATGCCGAAATAGAAGGCGATCATGACCGGAGCGATCAAGGCGAACTCGAGCGCCGACACGCCACGCCGGTCGCCCGCGAACTGGGACAGGGGCCGGCGGATCATTCGTAGGGCTCCGTGCGGAAGGTCGAGGCGGCGGTGAGGACGGCGCTGCCGTCGCTCAGGCGCTGCAGACCCTGGGTCACCAGGGGCGCAAACAGGGGCGCTCGCCACCAGGTGCGGACCAGGACAATTTCTCGCGCGCCGCCGGGCTGATAGGTCAACTGCGCCTCGGAAAAGGTCTCGCCGGTAACCGGGTCTGGCGGGTTCTGATTTGCGAACTGGGGCATGACCCGCACATCCACGGTCAGGCGCTGGTTACACTCACCCTCGAAAACGCTCATCCGGTCGCAGACCGCCTGTTTGAAGGTCGCGGCGCTGGCGCCCGTGCTCTGCATCTCCCCGGTCCGGATGCGACGCCCTGCGTCCATCGTCGCGTCCTCGAGGACGGAACTCAGCGCATAGAGCCGGCCGATCTCCAAGATCGAGAACATCATGAACAGGAACGGGATCGCCACGATGCCGAACTCGATCGCCGTCGCGCCGCGGGCGGCGCGGCGAAAGCGGTCGAGCAGGGAGACCAGGCGCGGAAGCCGAGGCATGGCGGTCAGGGGGTCGTCGGAGAACCGCTGGTCGCGCCGCGCACGCTCGGCGCGCAGGTCACCGAACAGGCCATGTTGGTCACCGACGCTCCGCGCCAGACGCGGACCTGGCCCGAGGAGGGGGCGCTGACCACGACCTCGCCTTGGTAGATGCTGCGACCGGCGCCATCCAGCACGACGATTTCGGTCACGCCATAGGCGCGACCGCTGACGAAGAGGGTATGGGCGTCGACGACGGTGACATCCGCGATCTGCGGGTTGCCGACGATGACCGATGCGGCCGAGCCATTGAGGTTCAGGCGGGTGACGTGATCGACCTCGACACTGAGCGGACGACTCTGGGCCAGGGCCACGGGGGCCGGTGCGAGGACCGCCAGGGCCAGGAGAGCGGCGGCGATGCGGCGCATGATCGACTCCATTTGAATCTTCGCGCCCGAGGCGCACGCGAAGACTGGCCTCCAATCCTCAAAAAAGCGTTGCCGGTTTCTGAAAGCCGCTCGCCAGCCCTTACGACAAGGTAAATATCCGATAGGGTTAAAGAGTGATAATCGTGAATATTCGTTCACTATACAAAGGCGGCAGTAAATCATCTGCGCTTTACTTGCCCTTAATGATCCTCGCGCATTCTGCTCTCGTGATCAGGGACGGCGGGCGACCGACCTAACCCTGACGGTGTCAAAATCGGTTGCTCATCCATCCAAGGAGAAGTTTCATGTCGAAGTTCATCAACAAGTTCATCAATGACGAGTCGGGCGCCACCGCCATCGAGTACGGCCTGATCGCCGCTCTGATCGCCGTGGTCATCATCACCGCCGTCAGCCTCGTGGGCACCAACCTGGAAACCACGTTCGACAACATCGCCGGCAACCTCGGCGGCAGCATCCCGACCATCTTCACGTAGCCCCCGAGCGGGATGGCCTTGAGCCCGTACTCGGTGCCCCCGCGCGTGAAGG
>JAEYWU010000052.1 GCA_023428785.1 Pseudomonadota bacterium | reverse complement strand
TTCATGCCGGTGGCCTGGCTGATCGGCGTGCCGTGGGAAGAGGCGGGCAAGGCCGGCTGGCTGCTGGGCGTGAAGCTGACCCTCACGGAGTTCGTGGCCTATATCGAGCTGGGCAATGTGCCGGTCGCCGAGATGGGCGAGCGGACGCGGATGCTGATGACCTATGCCCTGTGCGGCTTCGCCAACATCGGCTCGGTCGGGATCACGGTCACCGGCCTGTCGATCCTGATGCCGGACCGGCGTGAAGAGGTTCTGGGCATGGTCTGGAAGGCGCTGTTCGCGGGCTTCCTGGCGACCCTGATGAGCGCCTCGATCGTCGGGGCCTTGCCTTCAGCGGTATTCGGCTAATCCCCAAGCTGGCCCCTTTCGGCAAAACCGGCTTCCACTTTTGCCGGGCGCGCTTTAGCGTTTCCAAAAGCAACGGAAACGCCGAAATGAAGCTCTATGACACCCTGATGGCGCCCAATCCCCGGCGGGTGCGCTGGCTGATGGCCGAGAAGGGCATCACCGACGTCGAGATCGTGCCGGTGAACCTGCTGGCCGGAGAGCACAAGACCAGCGAATACCGCGAGCGGGCCGGCCTTTCGCACCTACCCGCGCTGGAACTCGAGGACGGCACGACCATCACCGAGTCGCTGGCCATCGGACGCTATCTGGAGAGCGTCTATCCGGAGCCGAACCTGTTCGGGCGCGACCCCGTCGAGACGGCGGTGATCGAGATGTGGACCCGCCGGGCCGAGATCTATCTGGCCAATCCGATGATGCTGTACACGCGCTTCTCGCATCCGGCGCTGGCGACGCTGGAGACGGCCGAGCCCACGGTTGGGGCCTATAATCTGAAGACCGCCGAGAAGATGATGCGAGGGCTGGACCGGCGTCTGGAGGGCCGCGAGTTCATCGCGGCGGACCGCATCACCATGGCCGATATCGTGGCCTACACCGGTCTGGATTTCGGACGGCTGGTCAAATACCTGCCCGACGAGGGGCTTGGGAACCTCGGCCGCTGGCGCGAAACCATGAAGGCGCGCCCGGCTTCGGCGGCGGGGCTGAAGGCGTAGAGGAACCTCGCCGTCCACAAGGTGTTGGCTTTCCAGATCGCGACATCGACAAGGAAGCGAAGCCATGAAATTCCGGATGCGCATCAGCGCGCTGATCGCGACGAGCGCCGCCCTGCTGGTCGCGGCCTGCCAGCCTGCGGCGCAGGACGACAGCGCGCCGCCCGTCGATGATAGCGGCGAGGCTCCGGCGCCGGGAACGCCCACGCCGGGGGACCCGACACAGGGCGAGCCGCCCGCGACCGACGGGATGAGCGCCTATACGACGGTCGATCTGGACGCGTGCCAGGTGACGGCGCGGTACGAGGAGGGCAGTGGGACCGATTGGCGCTGCGAGGGTTTGAACGGCGTGCCGCTGTTGGTGCGCGAATCCGACGGACGCTTTGACCTGGACGCCGGGGTCACGGGCGCCGCGCCCGGTATCGGTCCCTTCAACAGTCTGTCCGAGACCGTAGAATGGCGAGGTCCGGCCAACGCGCCCTACGCTATTATCTACCGCCTGAGGTCGGCCACACCCGAGGCGCCGAACCAGAGCTGGCTGGTGGTCGAGACAATCGGCACGACGGCGGCGGCTGGCTGTCCGATCGCGATTATCAGCGGCGGGGTCCCCTCGGCCAACGAACGGGCCCGCGACGAGGCCGACACGCGCGCCGGCAGCTTCCGCTGCGGTCGTGACGAGCCGACGCGTATCGAAAGCTAGGCGGCGTCCAGCGCCTCGGCGATCGCCCGGGCGGTCGCACGGGCGCCTTCCGCATTGGGGTGGAAGGGCGCAGGACCGGCGTCGATCCAGCCCGTGACCCACGGATCATTGGAACAGGCGTCGTGGCCGACGCCCAAAGCGCGCACGTCGACGACCAGGGCGCCGTGGGCCTCTGCGGTCGTGCGCGTGACCTCGGCCAACCGGTCGCCGACCGCGCGCATCAGGTCAGCGTCCTCGGCGGTCATGGCGATGACGTTACAGGTACCAGAAGCGGGCAGAAGGGTGGGGTAAGTGGCCACGACGATCACGGCGTCGGGGGCCTGTTCGCGGATGGCGTCGAGGGTTGCGCCGAGTTCATCGGAAAGGGTCGCCCAGTCGCGTTCGTCTACGGGCTTGGCGTTGCCCCAGACGATCGCACCGCTCGGCAAGGCCGGGCTGTCGCGAAGCAAAGAGGCCTACTGTTCCTTCCAGCGCTTGATAACGCCGGAGAAGGTCATGACTGTGCGATCCGCGACGGCGATCTGGCCGCGTACGAAGACGAGAGAACCGCCCGCGCGCACGACCTCGCCCGTCGCCTCGACCAGATCGCCCACGCGAACTGCGTCAACGAAGGTGGAATCGAGCTGGACGGTGACGCCGCGCGAGCCTTCGAGTTCCTGATAGGCTACCTGGAACAGGGCGATGTCGGCGAAGGTCATCAGACAGCCGCCGTGCATGCGATGGCCCGCGTTCATATGCTTCTGCTCGGCCCGGAAGGCGCAGCGCATGCGGCCGTCATCGTCCGTCCGGAAATAGAAGGGACCAACGACCTGATCGAAGGTCGTTTCCAGGTCCCAGGTGCTCCAGCCAGCGAACTCGCCGTCCTTGATGTGTTTCAGGCCGATTCCCAAGTGCATCTCCTTGCGCGGCCTCTATAGACGCAGTGGGGTCTATCGCCCAGCCGACGCCGGCCTTGAGCGATCCTTGCTGCAGGGGACCCCGTGGAAAGAGTACATCCGCCGACGTATTCGGGAGACGATATGCTGGACCGACTGATCGAGATTGCGGCCGAGGCGGGCAAGGTCATCCTTGAGGTGTACGCCCGCGCGGACCTCGGCGTGCAGATCAAGGAGGACGGGTCGCCGGTCACCGAGGCGGATGAGGCCGCCGAGGCGATCATCCTCGAGGGTCTGGCCAGGAGCTTCCCCGACATTCCGGTCGTCGCCGAGGAGGCGGTCGCGGCTGGCAGGATTCCGCCCGAGACCCAGCGCTTTTTCCTGGTCGACCCGTTGGACGGCACCAGGGAGTTCGTTTCGCGCAATGGCGAGTTCACGGTGAACATCGCCTTGGTCGAGGACGGTCAGCCTACCGCGGGCGTGGTCTACGCCCCGGCGCTGGGGACCCTCTACGCCGGCGACGCTTCAGGTGCGCGTCTGTCCAGGGCCGACGGCGCCGGCGCCTTCGTCGACTGGTGCCCGATCAGGGCCGGAGAGGCTCCGGCGGAAGGCCTGAAGGTGGTCGCCAGCCGCAGCCACATGAGCGAAGAGACCAGGGCGTATCTCGGACGGTTCGCGATCGCCGAGCTGATCTCGGCGGGATCGTCGCTGAAGCTGTGCAAGGTCGCAGCCGGAGAGGCGGACCTGTATCCGCGAATGGGCCGGACCATGGCCTGGGATATCGCAGCCGGTGACGCGGTGCTGCGCGCCGCCGGCGGCATGGTTCGCACAGTCGACGGCGAGCCCTTTAACTACAGACGCTCGCGGGTGCCCGGCGACACCGAATTCGCCAATCCCTGGTTCGTCGCGTCAGGGTCCTTTGATCCCATGCAATATCAACGATCGAGCCAATGAATATCCACGCTGCCCGCGACGTCGGCCTTTCGAATGACCGGCTTACCCATCTGGAGCAGCTGGAGGCCGAGAGCATCCAGATCATGCGAGAGGTGGTGGCCGAATCCGAAAAGCCGGTGATGCTCTACTCCGTCGGCAAGGATTCGGCGGTGATGCTTCACTTGGCGGCGAAGGCTTTTTATCCGTCGCCGCCGCCTTTCCCGTTGATGCACGTGGACACGACCTGGAAGTTCCGGGCGATGTACGAGATGCGCGAGCGCATGGCGGCCGAACTCGGCTTCGAGCTGATTGTCCACCAGAACCCCGATGCCAAGGCACGCGGCATCAATCCGTTTGACCATGGTTCGGCCCTTCATACCGACATGTGGAAGACCGAGGGCCTGAAGCAGGCCCTTGATCTGCACGGCTTTACCGCGGCGTTCGGCGGCGCACGGCGCGACGAGGAAAAGAGCCGCGCCAAGGAGCGGATCTTCTCGTTCCGCTCGGCCGGTCATCGCTGGGACCCCAAGAACCAGCGGCCCGAACTCTGGGACATCTACAACACCCGAACTGCGCCGGGGGAAAGCATCCGGGTCTTCCCGATCTCCAACTGGACCGAACTGGATGTGTGGCAATACATCCATCTGGAGAACATCCCCATCGTACCACTGTATTATTCGGCGCCGAGGCCGGTGGTCGAACGCGACGGGACGCTGATCATGGTCGACGATGACCGGATGCCGCTGCGCGAGGGAGAAGTCCCGCAGATGCGCTCGGTGAGGTTCCGGACCCTGGGCTGTTATCCTCTGACGGGCGCAGTTGAGAGCACCGCGGCGACCCTGCCCGAAATCATCCAGGAAATGCTGCTGACCACGACCTCCGAACGGCAGGGGCGGATGATCGACCACGACCAGGCCGCTTCGATGGAGAAGAAGAAGCAGGAGGGCTATTTCTGATGACCCATCAGTCAGACCTCATCGCCACGGACATCGACGCCTATCTGACGTCTCACCAGAACAAGGGCCTGCTGCGTTTCATCACCTGCGGATCGGTGGATGACGGCAAGTCGACCCTGATCGGCCGGCTGCTCTACGATTCCAAGATGGTTCTCGACGACCAGATGGCGCAGCTGGAGGCGGATTCGCGGCGCGTCGGCACCCAGGGTGGCGACATCGACTTCGCCCTGCTGGTCGACGGTCTGGCGGCGGAGCGGGAGCAGGGGATCACGATCGACGTGGCCTACCGCTTCTTCTCGACGGAGGCCCGAAAGTTCATCGTCGCCGACACGCCCGGCCACGAACAATACACCCGTAACATGGTCACCGGCGCCTCGACGGCGGACGCCGCGGTGATACTGATCGATGCGCGCAAAGGCGTGCTGACCCAGACCCGTCGGCACTCCTATCTCGTCTCGCTGCTGGGCATCCGGCATGTCGTGCTCGCCATCAACAAGATGGACCTGATGGGCTGGGACAGGACCGCCTATGACGCGATCGTCGAGGACTATCTGGCCTTCGCTAGGGAAGTCGGCCTGACCGACATCACAGCGATCCCGATCTCGGGCCTGAAGGGCGACAACATCGCCTCCCGAAGCGATCAGACACCCTGGTATGCGGGCCCTACCTTGATGGGCTGGCTGGAGACCGCGCCAATTGAATCGCGCGATGCCGACCACGGCTTCCGCATGCCGGTCCAGTGGGTGAACCGGCCGAACCTGGACTTCCGCGGATTCTCCGGACGGATCGCATCCGGAACCGTGAGACCGGGCGACAAGGTCCGGGTGCTGCCCTCGGGCCGGACCAGCGAGGTCAGACGGATCGTGGTCAAGCCGGCGGATCTGGAAGAGGCCGGAGCCGGCCAGTCTGTAACCCTGACGCTCGCCGACGAGATCGATGTGTCACGCGGCGACGTCCTGGTCGCGGCCAAGGATCCGTGCGCGGTGGCCGATCAGTTCGGAGTCACCCTCGTCTGGATGGACGACGAGCCGATGCCCCCCGGGCGATCCTATCTGCTCAAGCTCGGCGCCAAGACCGTCTCGGCCCAAGTGACCGAGATCAAGCACAAGACCAATGTGAACACCTTCGAGAAGCTGGCCGCCACGAGGCTCGAGCTGAACGATATCGCCGAGTGCAACATCTCCCTGGACCGGACAATTGCGTTCGAGCCCTATGCAGATAACCGGAGCCTGGGTGGCTTCATTCTCGTCGACAAGCTGAGCAACCGCACAGTCGCTGCGGGTATGATCAACTTCCAGCTCCGCCGTGCCGACAACATCCAGTGGCAGGCCATCGATATCGACAAGGCCGCACGCAGCGCCCAGAAGAATCAGCGGGGCCGCGTGGTCTGGCTGACGGGCCTGTCCGGCGCCGGCAAGTCGACGATCGCCAATCTGGTCGACAAGCGCCTCTATGCGCTGGGCCGGCACACCTACATCCTGGATGGCGACAATGTGCGCCACGGGCTGTCACGAGACCTGGGCTTCCGCGAGGAGGACCGGGTCGAAAACATTCGCCGGGTCGCGGAGGTCGCCAAGCTGATGGTGGACGCCGGGCTGATCGTCGTCACCGCCTTCATCTCCCCGTTCCAGGCCGAACGCCGCATGGCGCGCGACCTGCTGGACGACGGGGAGTTCATCGAGGTGTTCGTGGACACGCCACTGGAGGTTGCCGAGCAGCGTGACGTAAAGGGCCTCTATAAGAAGGCGCGCAGCGGCGAACTGACGAACTTCACCGGCATCGACAGTCCGTATGAAGCGCCAGAGCAGGCGGAGATCGTCGTCGATACGACAGCGACATCGCCCGAGCAGGCGGCCGAGTTGATCGTTCAGTGGCTCATCGACGACATGGAGCGGGCGGATTGAGCCTGGGCCAGGCCGCAAGAGCCATTCCTGACCTGCTATGAGTCAGAGCCTACAACGATGGC
Source organism: Pseudomonadota bacterium (assembly GCA_023428785.1). Taxonomy (GTDB): domain Bacteria; phylum Pseudomonadota; class Alphaproteobacteria; order Caulobacterales; family Caulobacteraceae; genus Brevundimonas. The sequence continues at coordinate 4,428 of JAEYWU010000052.1, read as the reverse complement.
ATTCGCGCCTTTCCCGGGAGGCGCGGGCCGGTCTTCACTGTGTCTAGCCAGGAGTTTTCCATCATGCAGGGTCGCAATCTGATCGTCACCGGGGCCTTTGGCGCCCTGGGCCGGACCGTTGTCGCGCGCGCGCGCGCTGCGGGGTGGCGGGTGGCGGCGCTGGATCATGCTGACGCGGCGCCTGAAGGATTCGAGGCTGACGCCATCCAGGGCGGCGTGGACCTGACAGACCCGACGCAGGCCGCCGTCGCCGTCGAAGGAGCGGTTTCGATCCTGGGCGGCGCGGATGCGCTGGTGAACATCGCCGGCGGCTTTGTCTGGGAACCCGTGGACGGCGCCTTGAACGACTCCTGGGACCGGATGCACCGGATGAACCTGCTGACAGCGCTGAATACGACGCGGTCAGCCTTGCCGGCGCTGGTGACGAGCGGATCGGGCCGGGTGGTCAACATCGGCGCCAATGGCGCTATCTCGGCAGGAATGGGCATGGGAGCCTATGCGGCCTCCAAGGCGGGTGTGCATCGGCTGACCGAGGCCCTGGCCGAGGAGTTCAAGGGCAGGGTGACGGTGAACGCCGTCCTGCCGTCGATCATCGACACGCCGGCCAATCGCAAAGACATGCCGGATGCGGACCCTTCGAAGTGGGTGACGACGGACGAGCTGGCTTCGGTGATCCTGTTCCTGGCGTCCGCCGAGGCGGGCGGAATCACCGGCGCCCTCATTCCGGTGGTGGGACGAGTCTGAAATCAGATCGCGGTCCGGCGCGTTCGGACAGACCATCGCCAAGATGATCGGTCTTGCGGCGAGGCGCCTGGGGATCGCATAAGGCGGGCATGTCTGATCCCATTGAAGCCGCCATCTTTGAACGCCTTTCCAAGGTCGATCCTCAAGGGGTGGGCAAGGCCAGCATTGAGCCGGCGGAGGTCGCCAAAACCCTCCAGCCCGAACAGTGGCAGCGAGTGCTGCCCAAGGTGAAGACCACCGCGCTGGGGCTGATGCGGCAGGGCAAGCTGGTGATCACCAAGAAGGGCAAGGCGATCGACCCGGCCAAGATCAAGGGCGTGATCCGGCTGCGGTTGCCGACCGCCGAGGAAGCCGCTGCCGCGCCAGTCCAGACGGCGACGGATCTCGACGACTGAGATGAACCGCCTCCTGCTCCTGGCGGCGGTGATGCTGGGGCTGACGGCGTGCGCGCCAGCGATGCAGTCGCCGCAGCCGGTCCCGGCGGGTTTCCAGGGCGCGCGGATCGAGACGGACGTCGTGATTGCGGACGACGGCGCCCGGCTGCCCCTCAGCATCTGGCAAGCCGAGGGAGAGCCGCGGGCCGTCGTTGTGGCCCTGCATGGCATGAACGACAGCCGCTCCACCTGGTGGATGGCCGGGCCGTGGTGGGCTGAACGCGGCGTGACGACCTATGCCTATGACCAGCGCGGATTCGGCGGTGCGCCGAATCGGGGCGTCTGGGCGGGTGAAGACCTGTTGGTGCAGGACCTGCGCACAGTTGTACGGCTGGTGCGGGAGCGCCATCCCGGAGCGCCCGTGGCGGTGGTCGGCGAAAGCCTGGGTTCGGCCGTGATCATCTCGGCCATGGCGTCCGCTGCGCCGCCCACGGTGGACCGGGTCGCGTTGCTGGCGCCGGCGGTGTGGGGCTGGTCGGCCCAGCCGGTTCCGAACCGGGTCGCCCTGTGGCTGGCGGCGCACTTGCTGGGCGACACGGCCGCCGAGCCGCCGGAGTTCGTGACGGAGGACCTCTACGCCTCGAACAACCTCATGGAGCTCTACCGGATGGGGCGCGATCCGGACATGAGCCTGACGACGCGATTCGCGGCGGTCTATGGTCTGGTCGATACGATGGAGTCCGGATACCGGGGCCTGGCCCACGTGCGGCCTCCGGTCGCATACTTCTATGGGGGGCGAGACCAGTTGATTGCCATGGAGCCGACGCAGCGAGCCCTAGCGGTCCTGCCCGACGGCGCGCGCACCGCCTTCTATCCTGAGGGGCGGCACCTGCTGGTGCGTGATCTCGGGGCCGAGGCCGTGATGGGGGACGTCCTGTCGTTCATTCTGGACCCCGATGCGCCCTGGCCTTCGGGCGCCGGTCCCATCCCGCCGCGTGAACGCTGATCAGGATTGGCGCCGGGGTTGCCCCCGCGGAAGGAGGGGGCTAAGGGGCGCCCCAACAAACATCCCCCTTCAACAGTACACGGGTTCTCCATGACCCTCTTCGATTCGCCGTCCTTCGCGGGACACGAGGGCGTTCACGCCTTTTATGACGAGAAGACCGGCCTGAAGGCCATCATCGCGGTCCACTCCACCGCCCGCGGCCCGGCCGCCGGCGGCTGCCGGATGTGGAACTACGCCTCTTCGGAAGAGGCGCTGACGGACGTGCTGCGCCTGTCCAAGGGCATGAGCTACAAGAACGCGGTCGCCGACCTCGAGATGGGCGGCGGCAAGTCGGTCATCATCGGCGACGCCAAGACCCAGAAGACCCCTGAGCTGTTTCAGGCGTTCGGCCGGGCGATCAACACACTGGGCGGATGCTACTATTCGGCCGAGGACGTGGGCGTGTCGGTCGCCGACATCGCCGAGGCGCGTAAGACCACCGAATATGTGCTGGGTCTGTCTGACGGTCCGTGGGGCTCGGGCGATCCCAGCCCTGTGACGGCCGAGGGCGTGTTCCGCTCGACCCTGGTCACCGCGCGTCGCGTGTGGGGCCAGGACGACCTGAACGGCCTGACCATCTCGGTTCAGGGCGCGGCGGGCCATGTCGGAGCCTATCTGTGCGACAAGCTGCATGCGGCGGGCGCCAAGCTCATCGTTACGGACATCAACGAGGCGGTCCTGCGCGAGGTCGCCGAGCGCAACAACGCCGAGATCGTGTCGCCGGATGCGATCTATGATGTGGCCGCCGACATCTATGCCCCGTGCGCGCTGGGCGCGACGCTGAACGCCGAGACCCTGCCGCGTCTGAAGGTCAAGGCGGTGTGCGGTGCGGCCAACAACCAGCTCAAGACTCCCGAGATCGGCGAACGCCTGGCGGCGTCGGGCGTGTTGTATGCGCCTGACTATGTCGTAAATGGCGGCGGCATCATCAATGTCGCTTCCGAACTCAAGGCGCGCCAGACGGGCGGGACCTATGATCCGGCCTGGGTCGAGACCAAGCTGGTTCGCCTGATGGAGACGCTGGAAGAGGTGTTCGAGCGCTCGGCCGCCGAAGGACGTCCGACCCACGAGGTCGCCGACGCCATCGCAGAAGCCCGCATAAAGGCGGCCGGAGAAGCCCGCTGTCAGGTGTAAAGCGCGGAAAAAACCGCGTTAGCCGAGCAGTTTAACAGCCCGTTTACCACCCGGGCGGCACTTTCTGCCTAGTGGGGATCGGTCGTCCGATTCCGGTGTTGGGGCGGAACGCGTGGGCGGCTTTTCGGCGGCGGTTCAAAGATTCGGCATTGGGCGCCTGGCGGCGCTCGCGGGCGTGGCCGCGGGTGTCGCTGCGGTGCTCGTGGCCTTGATGTTGCGCGTCGGCGAAACGCCGTCAGCTCTGCTGTATTCCAATCTGGATCTGCGGGAGGCGGCCGAGGTCACCTCGGCGCTGGATCAGGCCGGGATAGCCTATGAGGCGCGCGGCGACGGTTCGACCATCATGGTCAATCGCGACGAGGTCGGCACGGCTCGTCTGATGCTGGCCGAGCGGGGGCTCGTGACCTCTGGGAGCGTGGGCTACGAGCTGTTCGACGCCCAGTCGGCCCTTGGTCAGACCGAATTCCAGCAGAACATGAACCGTAAGCGCGCGATCGAAGGCGAGATCGCGCGGACCCTGATGTCCATGCGCGGCGTCAACAATGCCCGGGTCCTGATCGCCCTGCCGGAGCGCCAGCTGTTCCAGGCCGAGGCTGCGCCGGTGACGGCTTCGGTCTCGATCGACACGGGCGGCCGTGAACTGACCGGCGAGGAAATCCAGGCCGTCCAGCAACTGGTCTCGACGGCGGTGACGGGGCTGCGGCCCGACCGGGTGACGATCGTGGACGCCAACAACCGCCTGCTGGCGGCGGGCGGCGAGGGCGAAGGCTTCTCGGCGGCGGCGGCTTCAGAACGCCGGGCCGAGATCGAGCATCGACTGCAGGCGACCCTGCTGAACCTGGTCGAGGGCGTGGTCGGCCCGGGCGCCGCCCGGGTTCAGGTGACAGCCGATATCGACGAAACACGCCAGACCATCCAGGCCCAGCAGTTCGATCCCGACGGTCAGGTCGTGCGCTCGACCTCCAGCTCGGAATCCACGGCGGAAGACAGCCAGGGCGCCGAAGGCGGCGCGGTTGGTGTCGCCGAGCAACTGCCCGAGGGCGAGGGCGCCCTGACCGCCGGACAAGGCCCGTCGTCGCGGTCGGGTGAAACCGGCGAGACGACCAACTATGAAATCTCGAACACGACGAC
>JAEYWU010000042.1 GCA_023428785.1 Pseudomonadota bacterium | reverse complement strand
ACACGGGGGGCGCCGCGGCAGGCCGCGGCGAGCGGGCGCTCGCCGCGGCCTGTGTCTATGCGAGTGACGAGGCTGGCGAGGCTTGAGCCTTCGGCTTCGGCCATGGCGTCGAGCACGGCCCAGAACTCGGGCTCAAGCGCCAGGGACGTGGCGTGGCCGGCCAGGCTGATCGAGCGCTTCTTCAAGGTGGGCATGGGCTGACTATAGGCGGTCACACGCGACGGTGAAGCCGGGTGCGTCTTGTCTTGCAACGGACCCTGTCTCGCGTCAGGATGAGGGTACAGAGCCGGGGCCACCGGCCGTGACCGGGAGCCTCGGGTGACAGCCGCCGACGTCCTTTCCGCAGAAGCCGTCTATCTCGGCCGACGCATGCAGCCGGTGCGCGCCATGCGGGCCTTTCGCCGCCTGGTCGCCGACAAGGAAGACACCACCCAGGTCTTCGAGATCATGGAGGCCCTGACCGGACGCTCAATTCCTTGGGGCGTGAGGCGGCTGCTGCGTACGCCGGGCGGCGCACGGCTGGCCTATCAACGGGTCGAGTTGAACGAGAAGCTGAACGACCGGGCCTGGCTGGCGCAGTTCGAGCCGGGCACGGTCGGCGCAGCCTATCGCGACTTCATGGCCGAAGAGAATCTGTCGGCCGAGGGCCTGGCCGAACAGAGCCGGCAGGTCCGGGCCGAGATCGAGGCGCCGAACCTCTACGCCTGGTACGGGCGCCGTATCCGCGACATCCACGACATCTGGCACGTCCTGACCGGCTATGGCCGCGATGCGCTGGGCGAGGCCTGCGTGGTCAGCTTCTCGCATGCCCAGACCCGAAGCCTGGGCTTCCTGTTCATCGGGCTGGGGGCCGCCAATGAGATCCGGCGCGGGGCGCGTTCGGTGCCGTCGCGCAAGGCGGTGGCCGAGGCCTGGCGCAATGGCAGGAAAGCCCAGTGGCTGCCAGCGCAAGACTATGAGGCCCTTTTCGCGGAACCGCTGGAGGCGGCGCGCGCGCGGCTCGGAATCCGGACCCCGCACACCTACCAGTCCGTGCCGGTCGAGGTGCGCAGCCGGCTGCAACTCGGCAAGGCCGCCTAGCGCGCGGCCACCATCACGATATCCACGTTTGCCGGGGCGCCGTTCGTCAGGATGGCGTGGCGCGTGTCGGTCACGAACCGCAGGCGGCCCTCCGGGTCGCGGATTTCGGCACGCGCCGCATAGGTGTGGCGGGGATCGATCTGGCTGGAGGGAAATCCGAGGGTGACCGCATACGGCGGGCCGCGACCGTCGAGTGTCTCGGTGTGTTCAGCCAAAATCCGGGCAGGGGCGTCGGCGCGGCTGACGTCCTCGATCCGGACGGTCAGGACGTGACCCGGCGGCAGGAGGATGCGCTCGCGATAGGTCGCGCGGACCTGCACCGTGGTCATGCCGTGGCCCATGTCGGGTCCGCCGGTCGGAGGCGCTGTAACCGGCGCGCAAGCCGACAGAAGTGCGGCGGCAAGGGCGAGAGCGGGCAGGCGCATGAGCTTTTCCTTATGATCAGCGGGGACTTTGACATGATCGGTCGGCGGACGTGAACGGACGCTGAGCAGGCGACGTGATAGGCGACCCATCCGTTCATCCAGGATGAAACCGTGACCACGCCCGTCGTTCCCGCCTCGTCCTCCGTGGACCTGAGATCGCTGACCTCCGTGGCGATTTGCAGCCTGATCTGGGGCACGACCTGGTTCGCGATCACCCTGCAGCTGGGCGTGGTCGATCCGGCGGCGTCGGTGACCTATCGCTTCGCTCTGGCGGCCCTGTGCCTGTTCCTGTTCTGCTGGATCAGGAAGGAGCCCATCGCCCTGACGCGGAGCCAGCATCTGGCGGTCTTCGGGCAGGGCGTGCTGACGTTCTCGATCCAGTATTCGATGGTCTATGAGGCCGAGCAGCACATCGCCTCGGCCGTGGTGGCGGTGATCTTCGCCGGGCTGGCCTTCGCCAATCTGGTGCTGTTCCGGGTGTTGCTGGGGCAGAAGGCCGACTGGCGCGCCTGGGTCGGGGCGGGGCTCGGCGTGGTGGGCGTGGCGGCCATGTTCGTCGCCGAACTTCGCCGGGCAGGCGGGGGCGAGGAGGCGGTCTTCGGGCTGATCATCGCGCTCGTGGCCATGGTCATCGCGGCCAGCGGCAACCTCGCCGCCTGGAAGGCGCAGAAGGAAGGCGCGCCGGTGCTGGGGTCTGTCGCTTGGGCCATGGCCTACGGTTCGGCGCTGGTCTTCCTGTACGGGCTGGTGACGGGGGTCGAGTTCACCCTTGAACTGACGCCGGCCTACATCGGCTCGCTGTTCTATCTGTCGATCTTCGGATCGGTCGTGGCCTTCGCGCTCTACTTCATCCTGGCGCGGGCCAAGGGCTATGCGCTGGCCAGCTACATCTCGGCGATCACGCCGCCGATCGCCCTGGGCATGTCGGTAATCTTCGAGGATGCGCGCTTCGGCTGGGAGGCGGTGCTGGGCATCGCCCTGGTGCTTGGCGGGCAGATCCTGCTGATCCGGGCGCCGAGGACGGCTTAGGTCGCCGGCTCGTCCTCGTCGGAGTGCTGGATGCGGGCGCCGTCGAGTTCGTGGTTGCGTCGGTCTCGCTCGGCGTCGGCCCGGTCGCGGTCCGCTTTTGGAACGCCGTGCTCGGCGCGGTTGTTCGCGGCGCGCACCTTGGCCTCGGCCTTGTCACGGGCCTTCCTCGCCTTGTTCAGGTTGATGATCTCGGCCATGCGGGCAGCCTAGCCCGAAAAGCCCCAGCGCGCACGGATCGCTTCGCGGTGACGGGCGAACCAGAGCAGGCCCAGGATGGTGAAGCCGTTGCGCATGCGGCCTTCGTCGACGGCCTTGAGGGCGATTTCGGGCGAGACGGCGAAGGGTTCGGTGAACTCGGCCTCTCCCGCAGCGCCGGCATGATCGGGCAGGGCGGAGGCGTCGACGCGGGCGATGAACAGGTGCGCCTCTTCGGCAAGCCAGCCGGTCGAGGGCATGAAGTCGACGGCGTGGATCAGGTCGGTCGGGGCGACGCCCAGTTCCTCGACCATCTCGCGGCGTGCGCAATCCTCGGCGGTCTCGCCGTCCTCGATGATGCCGGCGGCCAGTTCGACCAGGACACCGGGGCCCGACAGGTGGGCGGCGAGCCGGAACTGACGCTGGAGCACCAGCAGGTCGCGCTCGGGGTCATAGGGGACGATCGCGGCGACGCGGCCGATCTCGTAGATGTCGCGCCGGAAATCGAGCGGGCCGGTGGGGGTGTGCAGGACGCCCTCATGATGCATGAGCGGGCGGTAGGCCTGGGCCAGAAGCTCCTTTCGATGATCGGTAAAGCGGGCGGTGCGATCGCTGGCGTCATCGTCGGGCGAAGGGTTCGAAACATCATCGGCCATGGACGGTTCCATAGCCCGGCCGGGGCCTGATGTCGCGGGAACGATGCGGGCATCCGGCCGGTTGTTCAGGGCAGGCGGCGAGGAGCCGCCGACACCAGAGGAGACATCGCCATGATCGGCAACATCAAGGAACACATGGACGTCATCGCGTCGGACGGGAACCGGATCGGCCGCGTGGACCATGTGAAGGGCGACGAAATCGAACTGGCCAAGATGGACCTGGAGACGGGCTTCAAGCACCGGATGATTCCGGTCAGCTGGGTCGAGCGGGTCGATGAGCACGTCCATCTGAGCCTGACCGAAGACCAGGCCAAGGACCGCTGGACCGAAAAGCAGTAGGCTTCAGGTCCGGTTTCGAAACAGGCCCCGGCGGTTACGTCGGGGCCTTTCCTATGGGCGCTCCGCGCCGGGCCCCGTGGCGTCGCGGTCGAGCAGGTCACCGAGGGCGCTGGCCGGAGATTCGGAGAGTGGTGCGAACGGCGTCCAGGCGCCCTCATGGGCGCGGGCCCGGCCTTCGGCGAAACGGTTTAGCATCGAGGCCATGTCGAAGCTGAGGCTGGACGCCGAGAGATTGTCCGGGATGGCGGAGACCGACATGCTCATGCCGTTGCGGTCGGCGAAGGCGGCGGTCGCGGCCAGATGGACCCGGACCGAGGCCCGGCTCATACTGTCATAGGCGCGCGACAGGATGCCCTGGATGTCACCCTCGGTGAGATCGGCGTCGCGCCCGGCCTGGCCGTTCACCACCACATAGAGCCGCCCCTCGTGGGCGGGCGGGACCGGGCTGGTCCACATGAGCAGGTCTTCCGGAATGGCCAGGAAAGGCGCGTTGACACCGCCATCGACGTGCATTTCCAGCACGACCTCTCCATCGGCCCGCGTGGCCGGGATCATGACCGGTGGGAAGACGCCCGGGATGCTGGCCGAGGCGACGAGGACATCGCGGAAAAGGGCGAGGGCGTCGTCCCCACCTTCGGTCGCGAGCGCGCCCATGTCCCAGATGACGGTCTCCTGGGTGTCGAGATTGGTAGTGCCGACGAGCAGGCGACGCCCCTGGGCGTGTTCAGCGGCGATGGCGGCCAGGAGCTCGCGCGTGACGTAGCGGCCGACCAGTTCTCTCAGCCCCCTGTCGCTCAGGAGGCTGGGCTGGCGCAGGAAGGGCAGGCCGTGCGGCTGGAGAAGCTGTTCGGCCTCGCCGCCCACGAAGGCCAGGAGCAGCTGGTCGTCCCAGTCCGGGCCGAGAAAGGCGAAGGGTGCGGCCAGGGCGCCGGTGGAGACGCCGGTGACGATGTCGAACTCCGGCCGGTCGCCGGCTTCGGACCAGCCATAGAGCAGGCCCGCGCCATAGGCTCCGTTCGCGCCGCCGCCCGAGAGGGCGAGGATGGTCTGGGGTCGGTCGGCGCGGATGACCCGGCGCTCCATGTCGCCGACGAGGGCGGCCAGCCGGGCGGGATCACTGGTCCGGATACGCGGGTCGTGTTCGCCGGCGACGGCAAGGGGAGGCGGCACGCTGTCCGGCGACGTGCGGTCGATGGTCCCACAGGCGGCAAGGATCGAAGCGACCGCGAGCGCGGCGGCTGCGATGAGCCGCCGCGTCGTCAGGCCTTGCGCCCGATGGCCTGACCTCAGCCCGGCGAGATCATCTTTTCGGGGCGCACCCACTCGTCGAATTCCTCGTTCGTGAGATAGCCGCCGCCGACGGCCTCGTCGCGGAGCGTTGTGCCGTTCTTGTGGGCGGTCTTGGCGATCTTGGCGCAGGCGTCGTAGCCGAGCTTGCCGTTCAGGGCGGTGACCAGCATCAGCGAGTTTTCGAGGCCACGCTGGATGTTGTCGCGGCGCGGCTCGATGCCGACGACGCAGTTGTCGGTGAAGCTGATGGCGGCGTCGGCCATGAGGCGAACCGACTGGAGGAAGTTGTAGGCCATCACCGGGTTGAAGACGTTCAGCTCGAAGTGGCCCTGGCTTCCGGCGAAGGTGACGGCGGCGTGGTTGCCGAAGATCTGGACACAGACCTGGGTGAGGGCTTCGCACTGGGTCGGATTGACCTTGCCCGGCATGATCGAGGAACCCGGCTCGTTCTCGGGCAGGGCCAGTTCGCCGAGGCCCGAGCGGGGGCCCGAGCCCAGGAAGCGGATGTCGTTGGCGATCTTGAACAGCGAGGCGGCCACCGTGTTGATGGCGCCGTGGCTGAACACCATCGCGTCGTGGGCGGCCAGGGCCTCGAACTTGTTCGGGGCGGTCGTGAACTTCAGACCCGTGATCTGGGCGATCTTGTCGGCAACGCCTTCAGCGAAGCCGATGGGGGCGTTCAGGCCGGTGCCGACCGCGGTGCCGCCCTGGGCCAGCTCCATCAGTTTCGGCAGGGTCTGTTCGATCCGCTCGATGCCGTTGGCGACCTGCCGGGCGTAGCCGCCGAACTCCTGGCCAAGGGTCAGGGGCGTGGCGTCCTGGGTATGGGTGCGGCCGATCTTGATGATGTCCTTCCAGGCCTGCGCCTTGTCGTTCAGGGCGTTGTGCAGGGTCTGGAGAGCCGGGAGCAGGCGGTGGACGATCTCTTCCGCGCAGGCGACGTGCATGGCCGTGGGATAGGTGTCGTTGGACGACTGGCTCATGTTGACGTGGTCATTGGGGTGGACGGGCTTCTTGGAGCCCATCTCGCCGCCCAGGATCTCGATGGCGCGGTTTGAGATCACCTCATTGGCGTTCATGTTGGACTGGGTGCCGGAACCCGTCTGCCAAACGACCAGCGGGAAGTGGTCGTCGAGCTTGCCCTCGATCACCTCATTGGCGGCCGTGACGATCGCGTTGGCGATGGTCGGGTCCAACTTGCCGAGGGCCAGGTTGGTCTCGGCGGCGGCGCGCTTGACGATGCCGAGGGCCCGCACGATCGGCAGGGGCTGCTTTTCCCAGCCGATCTTGAAGTTGCCGCGCGACCGCTCGGCCTGGGCGCCCCAGTGGCGGGAGGCGTCCACCTCAATGGGGCCGAAGGTGTCGGTTTCGGTGCGCGTCTTGGTCATGGCGAAGGCTCGTTCAGGAATCTGGCGGGAGGTCGGCGGGCGGTGTAGCACGCAGGGCATGACGGGCAAGGATCACGCGTGAGCGCCGGCGGCTGGACAGGGACCGGCAAGGTCCGGGCGCGTGAGGCGAACGGGGTGTTCGAGCTGACGGTCGACGGGCTGACGACGCAGCCCAAGTACTACAAGGTCCTGCTCTACGAGTTCTTCCGCAAGGACTGGCGGGGAAGTCGGCCGGCCTGGGGCGACCACGCCGTCGATATCGTGATGGAGCACGTCGGCGAGCCGCCGCACATCGATCTCGACAACATCGCCAAGGCGGTGCTGGACGGGATCAAGAAGCACGTCTTCCACGACGACGCCCAGGTGGCTCGCCTGCTGGTCGAGCGGCGCGAGGGCGAGCGCGAGCGGCTGCTGGTGACAATCAGGAAGCGCTAGGGCGCGTCCGGGCCTATCGGAGGATAGCGGTCGAACTTCGGCAGGGCGTCGAGGTGCTGCATCCAGCTGACGCCTTCGGCCAGCTGGATCTGGGCCTGGACCGGCATGGCGGATGGATCGTCGAGCGTCGCAGTCTGGACGTCGATGGCGCCGGGGAAGATTTCCTCGTTGGTGTAGAAGAGGCTGGTGCCGCACTCGCCGCAGAAATGGCGACGGCCGTGTTTGGACGAGGCGTAGATCTTCGGCTCGCCGGTGACCTTGAGACCTTCGTTCGGCACCAGTCCCCAGGAGACAACCGGGGCGCCGGAGGCCCGGCGGCAGTCCTGGCAGTGGCACAGGGCGTGGTGGATGGTCTCGGACGTCATCTCATAGTGGATGGCGCCACAGTGGCATTGACCCTTGAGCATGGCGAACCTCCCTCGCTTGCGAGAAATGTTCTATATCTGTTCCGTTCCGCCGAAACCAGCCCTAGCGGCGTTCGAACTGCAGGAAGGGCAGCAGGGTCTGCATCTGGGCGCCGACATAGGTTTGGGGCTCGGACGGCGGGCTGAGGCCTTCTTCTCGTTCGCGGCGGTTGACGCAGGCCGTGGCGCGCATGGACAGATTGAGGAAGTCGCGCGCGCCGTTCAGGGCCTCAAGCACGCAGGCGTCGAAATAGGGATGGGTCGCATCCTCGGAACAGCCGAAGGACGACCGGTCGCGCCGGGCGGCGGTCATGATCATGCGATTGGGCTGGGCGAGCGCCGGGACGAAGACGCCCGAGTAGCAGGCCGAGACCACGACCACGGTCGGACGCGTGCCGCACCAGCGATCGATCAACTGGTCCATGATCTGCGGAGCGACCATGGCGTCGGGCCCCCAGACGATGCCGGACGGCGAGCCGTGCGAGGTGAAATAGAGCAGGCAGCCGCTGGTGGCGCGGCCAGCGACCTCGCCGATCCGGTTGAAGGCGACCTGGGAGCCGAGGTGCTCCCCATCCGCGTTCGGCGCCAGGGACAGGGCCGTGATGTTCGCGCGGCTGAAGCCGACGCGGTCGAAGGCCGCTGACAGGTCGCGCCGGGAATTCTCGAACGCCCGGATCGGCTGGCCCCGGCTGGAGCGCCAGTCGGCGGCGACGACGGCGACGGCCCAGTCCGCGAACTCTCCGCGCGCGGCGGCGCCTGAGCTGGGCGGCTGGGTGACCGGCGGAGGCGGTGGAGGCGGCGGTGGAGGCGGCGGCGGCGGCGGCGGGGTCTGGGACGAGGGGGGACGGACGGACGGCGTACCGGTAACCGCCGGCGTGTCGGGACCGTCGCCCGCGATGCTGGGCGTACGGCTGGCCGTGGACTGCGCCTGGGACGCTCCGGCTAAAGCCGTCGCGGCGGCGGCGATTGCAGCGATCCAGACAAGGCGACGCATGGCCCACTCCCGAAACCCGTTCGGATTAGGACAAACACCGGTTGCTGATGCAAGACCCAAACCCGCGCTTGCACGATGGCCAGACGGGCCTAGTGTCCGGCGCCAAGCCAGACTTTGTGGAGTCACCCGTGTCCCTGCGTCGCCTTTCGCCCGCCACCGCCGTGGCCCTGTTTCTCGCCTCGGCCGGGGGCGCAGCCGCCCAGGACGCCCAGACCATCCGCACCGCCGAGCAGATCCGTGACGCGGCGCTTGAGGACAATGCCGCCCTGGAGTTCGTGACCGAGGTGACGACGCGATTCGGGCCGCGCCCCGCCGGATCGCCGGCAGAACAGGCGGCCGCAGAATGGGCGGCTGGCTGGATGCGCGAGCATGGCTTTAGCAATGTGCGGATCGAGGAATTCCCGCTGGTCGGCTGGGAGCGCGGCGAGGACTCGGGCGCCATTGTCGGAGCCTTCGCCCAGCCGCTGTCGGTCGCCGCTCTCGGCCACTCGCCGGCGACGCCCGAAGGCGGGGTCGAGGCCGAAATCGTTCGCTTCACCAGCCTGGAAACGCTCGAGGCGGCGCCCGAAGCAGCGGTGCGCGGCCGTATCGTCTTCATCGATCTGGGCCAGATGCATCCGATGCAGGACGGCTCGGGCTATGGACCGCAGACGCGTGTCCGCGGCTTGGGCCCGGCGGCGGCCCGCGACCGGGGGGCGGTAGCCTACATCATGCGCTCGGTTGGGTCGGACTATGACCGGCTGCCGCACACGGGCACCACGCGCTATGTCGACGGACAGCCGACGATCCCGTCCTTCGCTCTGGCGGCGGCTGACGCCGACCAGCTGAGCCGGTTGGTGGCGATGGGGGAGGGACCGGTTCGGATCCATCTGTCCTCGACGGCGCGGACCTATGAGACCGTGTCCCAGAACGTGATCGGCGACATCGTCGGCGCAGAGCGTCCGGACGAAGTGATCGTTCTGGGCTCCCACCTGGACAGCTGGGATCAGGGCACCGGCGCGATCGACGATGCGGCCGGGGGCGCCATCACCCTGGCCGCGGCCCTGGAACTGGTCGAGGGCGGACGACGCCCGGCGCGGACCGTGCGCGTGATCCTGTACGGCTCTGAAGAAGTGGCCCAGCCGACGCCCGAGACGGGCAATGGCGGCGGCGTTTATGTGCGAGGGCAGGGCGAGGCCGCCGTAGGCCGGCATATCATCGCCGGCGAGAGCGATTTCGGCGCGGACCGGGTCTATGCGCTGCGGCTGCCGCAGGCGGCGATCGGCTCGGACTTCCAGCGGGCCGCGACCCAGGTGCTGTATCCGATCGGCGTGCTGGCCTCGGATCAGCCGGAACGATTCGGTGGCGCGGACGTGGGGCCGCTGGCGGTCGCGGGCGTGCCGGTCTTCCGGCTGGCGCAGGACGGAACCCGCTATTTCGACCTACACCACACAGCGAACGATACGCTGGACAAGATTGATCCAGAACAGCTTTCTCAGAACGTGGCCGCCTGGGCCGCGCTGATCTGGCTGATCGCGGATTCGGACGTGACATTCCGGCCGACGCCGGCGGCGGAATAGCTATTCCGGCGCGTAGCCCGTCTCGACCTTGAGATAGGCGATCAGGTCACGACGGTCGGCCTCGTCCGGCACGCCGGCGAAGGCCATGCGATTGCCCGGCAGGAACTCGCGCGGGGCGGTCAGCCAGCCGTCGAGGCGTTCGGCGTCCCATGTGAAGCCGGCGTTCTGGACGGCCTCGGAGTAGCGGAAGCCCTCGACCGAGCCGGCGCGGCGGCCGAACACGCCCCACAGGTTCGGGCCGGTCATGTTGGTCCCGCCCTCGGCCAGGGTGTGGCACGAGCGGCAACGGGCGAAGACCCGGCGGCCGTTCTCCAGATCGCCCTCGTTATAGGGCGACGGCAGGCTGGCCAGGACCACGGCCCGCTGCTCATCCGTCATCTCGGGCCGGGGCGCGGGCGCATCGGCGGGCGGGGCGGAGTCGGATTCGGTGTTCTGGCCGCAGGCCGAAACGAGAAGGACCGTGGAGGCGACGGCGATCAGGACACGCATGGGAGGCTCCGGGACGAAGGGTCCGCTTCTTATGCCTGAGTGAGGGCCAGTCTCAACAGGTCTGCGGTCCTGTCTATGGCCCTGCGGGCCTGGGGCAGGAGGTGAGTCATGTTGGCGTATCCGTGCGGCAGAGCCTTGAAGCGGGCCGAATGCACCGGGACGCCGACCGCCTTCAGGGCGACCTCATAGGCCTGGCAGTCCGGGCTGACGGGGTCGGCCAGTCCGCCATAGGTCAGGACACACGGCGGATCGCCAACAGGATCGGCCTCAAGCAGATTGGGCGGCGCTTCGACCAGACGCGACCGGATCAGATTGACCGCCACCCGGCCGACGGTGCGCAGACCCGCATTGGCGGTCTTCCAGACAGCGTCGTCCAGCTGGAGCAGCGGATAGATGAGGAAGGTGAGGGCGATGGTCCCGGCCTGCTCGGCGTTGAGTTGGCGCGTCAGATCGAGCGCCAGATAGCCGCCGGCGGAATCACCGCCGAGGATCAGGGGGGCAACCGGACAGGGCAGGGCGTATCGATTGGCCGCAACCCACCGCACGGCGGCCTCCGCGTCGTCGCGCTGCGCCGGCCAGGCGTGCTCGGGCGTGAGGCGATAGTCGACCGAAACGATCGGCGCGCCGGAACCGTGCGCCAGGCGGCGGCACAGGGCGTCGTGGGTTTCGGTGTCGCAGAAGGTGAAGCCGCCGCCGTGGAAGAATAGGAGCAGGCCCTGCGAGCGCACGGCGCCATTGGGCTGGTAGAGGCGCGCCTTCAACGGGCCTGCCGGGCCGGGAATCTCGAAATCGGTCGTGTCGGCCAGATCGATCGCCGGACGGTCCCGGTCCGACAGAGCCTTGCCCAATGCGCGGCGGCCGGCGCGGACGCCCTGCGCCTCGATCTGCTTGAGGATGGAAGCGCGCGAAGCCGCTCGTCCCATGACGCCCCCTGATGGTGCCGGCTACAGGATTCGAACCCGTGACCTTCGGTTTACAAAACCGCTGCTCTACCAACTGAGCTAAGCCGGCGTCTGTGGCGGCTTATGGGCAAGGCCGCGCGTCGCCGCAAGGCGTCGAGGTGACGAAGACGCTTCGGGCCTCTATATCGTCCGCCTCCCAGACCTGTTGGATTCCCATGGCCCGCATCCTCGTCACCTCGGCGCTGCCCTACATCAATGGCATCAAGCACCTGGGCAATCTGGCGGGCTCCATGCTGCCGGCTGACGTCTGGAGCAGGTTCAAGCGTGGGCAGGGGCACGAGGTGCTCTACATCTGCGCGACCGACGAGCACGGCACGCCGGCTGAACTGGCGGCCGCCGCTGCGGGGCAGGACGTCCAAACCTATTGCGACGAGCAGCACGAGGTGCAGAAGCGGGCCGGCGAGCAGTTCGGCCTCAGCTACGACTGGTTCGGACGGTCCTCGAACGAGCCGAACCGGCGGCTGACCCAGCATTTCGCGGCTAAGCTGGAGGAGAACGGCTTCATCGAGGAGCGCGTCGACCGGATGATCTATTCGATCGACGATCAGCGCTTCCTGCCGGACCGCTATGTCGAGGGGACCTGCCCGCACTGCGGCTATGAGAAGGCGCGCGGGGACCAGTGCGACAATTGCGGACGGCTGCTGGATCCGACCGACCTGAAGGACCCGTATTCAGCGGTCTCGGGCAGCCGGAACCTGGAGGTGCGCGACACGCGCCACCTCTATCTGCTGCAGACGAAGCTGGAGCAGCCGATCCGCGACTGGATCGCGTCCAAGTCGGGCTGGCAGACGCTGGCCAGGTCGATCGCGCTCAAGCACCTCGATGAGGGGCTGATCGACCGAGGCATCACGCGCGACCTGAAGTGGGGTGTGCCGGTCGTCGGCGCCGACGGCGGACCGCGTCCGGGGCTGGAAGGCAAGGTCTTCTACGTCTGGTTCGACGCGCCGATCGAATACATCGGGGCGACGGAGGAATGGGCGCAGGCGACGGGCCGGACCTGGCGCGACTGGTGGCGTCTGGATGAAGGAGCCGGGGACGTGCGCTACGTCCAGTTCATGGGCAAAGACAACGTGGCGTTCCACACCGTCAGCTTCCCGGCGACGATCATCGGTTCGGGCGAGCCGTGGAAGACGGTCGACCAGCTCAAGGCCTTCAACTGGCTGAACTGGTACGGCGGCAAGTTCTCGACCAGCCAGAACCGCGGCGTCTTCATGGATCAGGCGCTGGAGCTGCTGCCGGCGGACTACTGGCGTTGGCATCTGACGGCCTATGGACCAGAGGGGTCGGACGCGGCCTTCACCTGGGAGCAGTTCCAGTCGACAGTGAACAAGGACCTGGCCGACGTGCTGGGCAACTTTGTCAACCGCATCGTCAAGTTCACCGAGTCCAAGTTCGAGGGCGTCGTGCCGAGCGCTGGCGAAGCCGACGAGTTGGAAGCGAAGCTCGAAGCGGATGTTCGCGCAGGGATCGCCGAGGCCACCGACGCCTTCGAGGCCATGGAGTTCCGCAAGGCCTGCCAGGCCATCCGTGCGGTCTGGGTGCTGGGCAACGAGTATCTGCAGGTCTCCGCGCCGTGGACCGCCTTCAAGACCGATCAGGACTACGCGGCGGTCGGCGTGCGGACCGGGCTGAACCTAGTGGCCCTGTTTGCGCGGCTGGCGGCGCCAGTGATTCCGTTCGCGGCCGAGAAGATCGCGGCCTCGGTCGGCTCTACGGACCTCAGCTGGCCGTCGGCTGACGAAGACCTGTTCGGGGCTGTGTCTGCGGGACACGCGGTCACGCACCAGGGCGTGCTGTTCGCCAAGATCGAGGACGCCCAGGTCGCGGAGTGGTCCGAACGTTTCGGCGGCGCCGAGCAGGCCTAGCACTCGAAGCCCTGCTTGGCGGCCAGCATGGCGTTGATGAGCGCGCGCTCAGCCTCGCTGAGAAGTGGATTCCAGACGTCGAAGATCAGGATGACCCGCAGACTGTCGGCGTCGTTCCAGGCCTCGTGCTCGATGGTGTCGTCGAAAACCCAGGCCTGACCCATCTTCCATTCGCGCACGTCGTTGCCGACACGGAACCGCGCCGGCCCGGGCAGTAGCAGGGGCAGGTGGCAGAGCAGGCGCACATTGGTCGAGCCCGTGTGCGGCGGGATGTGGGTGCGCGCCTCCAGCGCGCTGAACATGGCCGTGGGAGCGAAGCCCGGCTGGTGGCACACCGGCAACCGTTCCAGCAGGGCGGCGGTCTGGGGGCAGCGTAAGCACGCCGCGTCCTGTCGCTGGCCGTCCTTCCAGAGAAAATAGGAGCTCCAGCGCCTGCTGTGGTTCAGCTCGCCCCACTGGTTCACGGGGGCGCCGCGCGGATACTGGATATAAGGCGCCAGCTCCGCGTCGTTGGCGGCGCCCAGCGCCATGGTCATCTCGGCGGCGATCGCCTCGGTCTCGGCCTCCAGCTCTTCCAGCCACGGGAAGTGGCGGCGGTCATGGAAGGTCAGAGCGGGCAGCTTGGGGTAATTCAGGAACAGCGGCTCGTGGACATAGGCCTTCTTCACGCCCGCGAAGATGTCGAGCGCCTCGTCGAAGCGGGCGAGGTCGGCCCCGGCGAACTCGCTGCGCAGTCCGGCGACCGATCCGGCCAGGTGATCGCGCAGGGCGGTGTCGGCCTCGGCGATGCGGTCGCGGGCCTTGCTGACCTGGGCGGCGGCCGAGGGCGGCAGACGGTCGACGGGCGGCGCGATGCGAATGACGTTGCGATAGGTCTCCAGCGCCGCGACACCCTGGCCAGCGGCGTCCAGCACGGTCGCGCGAGAGAGCAGGGCCATGAAGTGATAGGGCTCGGCCGCCAGTACGTCGTCGAGCGCGTTCAGGGCGCCGCTCAGATCACCGCTGGCGCGCAGAATGGCCGCGCGGGCCATGCGACTACGTGGCGTGGATCCGCCATGCGCCTCGGCGCGGTCCAGCAGTTCGCTGGCGGCGCTGAAGTCGCGACGCGCCAAGGCGGCCTCGGCCTGGCCAATCAGGACGGCGGCGTCACTCATGCCCCGTCGTCCCGTCCAGCTCACACGCCGCAACACGCCTGAATGTTGGGTGTTCCAAACCGCCCATAGATCCCGTCGCCACCAGGCGAGCCCCCACCCGCTAATGTGGTCGGGAATGATCGGCCGGTAAATCTGTTTCTGACCATTCTGTAACAATCGAGTCCATTAGGTCCGTAGACGGAGGGTTCACAACCGCGTAAACGGCCCGCCTTTCGCGCTGAGCGCGATTGATGCGCGCGCGACTCGCGTTGAAAGTTCCATCTGGAGCTCGCTTTGGTGAATCGGATCGTCGGGATGCTGCTCGGCTGGCTGCGCCCCAGAACTGAGACTGCGCCGCCGCCGCTGGATGCGCGGCTGGACCGTCCTGCCCGGCGGCAGGTCGGCGCCCTGTGCTGGCGTCGCAAGGGCGGTCAGGTCGAGGTCCTGCTGGTGACGTCGCGCGAGACGGGCCGCTGGGTGATCCCCAAGGGCAACCGGATGCAGGGAATGAGCGATCCGGATGCGGCCGCAGAGGAAGCATGGGAGGAAGCCGGGGTTCGCGGCAAGCTCCGCCCGCTGCGGCTGGGCAGCTTTCACTATGTAAAGCTGCTGGCGCGGGGCTCTTCGCGCCAGATTGCGGTTGATGTCTATGCCTTGAAGGTCAAGGACGTGCTGAAGGACTGGCCAGAGCGCAAGGAGCGCACGCGGCGCTGGTTCAGGCCAGAAGAGGCCGCTGGCCTGGTCGATGAACCCGAACTGCGCACCTTGCTCTCGGATTTTGCGCCCTAGGAGCCCTTGAACGTCAGGCGCCGCTTGAGTTTCGGCCAAAGGCGTGTATAGAGCGCCGCTTCCGTCGCAGCCTCCGGGCTGAGGCGGTCCTGTCCGAGAACTTCGGGGCGAGGGGGCCACCCTTGCCATAACCGTCAGAGAGCCCTCTGGCGCCGTGGGGAGACGGGGAAAGTCCCGAGCCATCCGCCGCCGTCAAGGCCGGGTGCGTGACGGGCGTTCCTTCGGACAGTTTCACGGTTCGCCGCCCCGGCTTCGTCGGGGTGACCGGATCGTTTTCGGCGTTCGCAATCCCGCGGGCGTCGAACTTCGTAAGGAGACCGCAATGGACCGCGCACAAAAAGCGGCGTCGATCGAGGACATCAAGGGTGTCTTCGCCGGGGCCGGCGCCGTGGTCGTGACCCACAACCTGGGTCTGACCGTTGCGGAAATGACCGATCTGCGTCTGAAGCTTCGGGCTGAAGGCGCGGCTCTCAAGGTGGTGAAGAACACCCTGGCTCAGAAGGCCTTGGACGGTTCGGCGGGTGAAGCGGGCGATCGCCTGTTCTCCGGCCCGGTCGCCATCGCCTATGCGCCGGACCCTGTTTCCGCCGCCAAGGTCGTGACCGATTTCGCCAAGGGCAACGACAAGTTCGTTATCGTCGGCGGCATCATGGACACGACCGTGCTGGACGCCAAAGGCGTTTCGGCCCTGGCCACCCTGCCGTCGCTCGATCAGCTGCGCGGCAAGATCATCGGGCTCATCCAGGCTCCGGCGACCAAGGTCGCGGGCGTCCTACAGGCTCCGGCCGGCCAGCTGGCCCGTGTCTTCAGCGCCTATGGCGCCAAGGACGCGGCCTAAGTCATCTCCGCTTCTTAAGAAACCAACTGAAACCCAAGGAACTGAACCATGTCGAAGCTCGACAAGATCGTTGAAGACCTCTCCAGCCTGACCGTGCTGGAAGCCGCCGAACTCTCCAAGCTGCTGGAAGAAAAGTGGGGCGTTTCCGCCGCTGCTCCGGTCGCCATGGCCATGCCGGCTGGCGGCGGTGGCGCTGCTCCGGCTGAAGCCGCTGAAGAGCAAACCGAGTTCACCGTCGTCCTGACCGCCGGCGGCGACAAGAAGATCAACGTCATCAAGGAAGTCCGCGGCGCTCGTCCGGACCTGGGCCTCAAGGAAGCCAAGGACCTGGTCGAAGGCGCTCCGCAGAACGTCGTTGAGAACGTCTCCAAGCAAGCCGCTGAAGAGCTCAAGAAGAAGCTCGAAGAAGCCGGCGCCACCGTCCAGATCAAGTAATCTGACGGTTCAGCGGGACTTCGGTCCCGCGCTGGAACAGGGAAAGGCCCGGCGCGCGATCGCCGGGCCTTTTTCGTGCGCGGACGCCGCCTTTGCGCCGCCGTCGGCCGGGCCTATGGAGAGGAGTTGCTCCGGAGACCGACCATGAACCCGCCGCCCATCACCGTCGATGAACGCCTCCGCCGGCTGGCTGCGCTGGAGGCGTCGATGGAGGCGCAGGGAATCGCGGCCTGCCTTATCGATGCGACCTCGTCCCTGCGGTATTTCACCGGCACGAGCTGGTGGCCGTCGGAGCGATTGACGGGCGCGATCGTGAGGCCCGGCAAGCCGCTGACCTATGTCACGCCCCGCTTCGAGCTGGAGAAGGCGGCGTCGATCGTGGGCGTGCCTGGAGAGATCCTGACCTGGGAGGAGCACGAAAGCCCGTTCAAGCTGGTCGCCGACACGGTCGGGCCGAACGGCAAGGTGGCGGTCGACGAGCAGGCGCGGGTCTTCATCTGGCTGGGTCTGGCGCAGGCGCTTGGGGCCGACCGGCTGACGGGGGCCAATCAGCTGATCGTGCCGCTGAGGGCGCGCAAGTCGCAGAGCGAGATCGATCTGATGACCCGGGCCAAGGCCCTGACACTGGAGGCTCACCGGCGGGCCCATGCGAGCCTTCAGACGGGGGTGCGAGCCTCGCAGGTCGTCAAGTTCATCGACCAGCAGCACCGGGCGCTGGGAGCCGACGGCGGCAACACCTTCTGCATCGTCTCGTTCGGCGCGGACACCAGCCTGCCGCATGGCGGCGAGGGGGATCCGGCGCTCAAGGGCGGCGATGTCGTCCTGATCGACACCGGCTGTTCGCTGGACGGCTACAACGCCGACATCACCCGGACCTATGTTTTCGGCGAGCCCACCGCAGAGGTGCGGCGCATCTGGGCGCTGGAGCAAGAGGCGCAGGCGCGGGCGTTCGCGGCGGCCCGGCTGGGCGAGCCGTGCGAGGTGGTCGATGCGGCGGCGCGCTCATTCCTGGCGGCGCAGGGGCTGGGGCCGGACTATCAGTTGCCCGGTCTGCCGCACCGGACAGGGCACGGCATCGGCCTGGACGTGCATGAGTCGCCCAACCTCGTGCGCGGGGACCGAACGCCGCTGGATGTCGGCATGTGTTTCTCGAATGAGCCGATGATCGTGATCCCCGAGCGGTTCGGCGTGCGGCTAGAGGATCACTTCCACATGACGGCGGAGGGGCCGAAGTGGTTCACCCAGCCGCAGCCCAGTCTCGACGATCCATTCGCGGGCGTTGAGCCGATGGCGGCGTGAGGCTAGGAACGCGTCCATGAGCACGCAAAGACTGATTGCCGGAAACTGGAAGATGAACGGCCTGGCCGCCGACCTCGCGGAAGCGAAGGCGCTGGCCGAGGCGCTGGGTGGGGAGGCGACCGCCACGCGCGTGGCCCTGTGCCCGCCCGCGACCCTGATCGCCCAGATGAACTGGCAGCTGAAAGACGCCCCCGTCGAGATCGGCGGGCAAGATTGCAGTCCAAAGGCCTCGGGCGCCTTCACCGGCGACGTGTCGGCGCCGATGCTCAAGGATGCAGGCGCCACGCTGGTGATCCTCGGCCACTCCGAACGCCGCGCCGGCCACGGTGAGACGGACGCCGATGTCGCCGCCAAGGTCGAGGCCGCGCTGGCCGCCGGGCTGGAGCCGGTCGTCTGTGTCGGCGAGACGCTGGCCGAGCGCGAAGCGGGCCGGGCCGTCGAGGTGGTGTCGGGACAGGTGATGGCGTCGCTGCCCGAGAGCCTGTCGGGCAAGGCCTTCGCGGTCGCCTATGAGCCGGTCTGGGCCATCGGGACGGGCCTGACGCCCACGCTGGAACAGATCGAGGAGGTCCACGCCGCCGTGCGCGCCGCCATGGTCGCGCGTCTGGGCGAGGGCGGGCGCGTCGCGCCGATCCTCTATGGCGGGTCGGTCAAGCCGTCGAACGCGCAGGAAATCCTGGCGGTGGCGGAAGTGGGCGGCGCCCTGGTCGGGGGCGCCTCGCTGAAGGCCGCGGACTTCCTCGGCATCATCCGGGCGGCCTGACGG
>JAEYWU010000018.1 GCA_023428785.1 Pseudomonadota bacterium | reverse complement strand
CCCCCACCCCCGCGCCGGGGCGGCGCGCCCCCAGACCTATATGAACACCATGCGCTCGGTGCGTGGGCGTTTCGCCGAGACCGGGCCGCGCGGCCAGCGGTCGTCGGGCGCCTTCTATCTGCGCCGGCCTGGCCGGATGCGGTTCGAGTACGACGCGCCCTCGCGGCTGGTCGTGGTCGCCGACGGGACCTTCATCCACCGCTGGGATCCCCGCCTGGAGGCCTATCAGCGCGTGCCGACCAACCAGACGCCCTTGAGCCTGCTGCTGGGCGAGAGCGCAAGCTTCTCGAGCCGCTACATCTCGATCGACGATGTCTCGGCCACCACGGACGGCTGCCAGATCCGCCTGCGCGACAACCGCCGCCCGCGCGACGGCTCGCTGACGCTGGTGTTCGGCGGTTCGCCCTATCGCCTGCGCGAGTGGACCGTGCGCGACGCCCAGGGCGCCGCCACGCGAGTTCAGCTGGCCACCATCAGCGCCGCCGAGGGCCTGGCCAACAGCCTGTTCTCGAATCCCCGCGCCTAAGCGTGGCCGTTGCGATGTTGACACATGGAATAGGGCGCCGTCATCGCGATTGACTTTTCTCTTTCGCGTGGCATTCTAGTCACAGGCATCGGACGGCGGTCCGTGCCCCACCGTCGGCCAGTCCCCTCCCGGCGGTGACGTGAGAGACGATCCCCTCCGGCGCCCGGCTCGAACCTCCCGAGCCGGGCGCCATTTTCTTTGCAGGCCAGGGCGTCTAAGGCTCGGCCATGCTGAGAATCGCCACCTGGAACATCAACTCCGTCCGCCTGCGCGCTGATCAGGTCGAGCGCTTCGTGGCCGAGCAGCAGCCCGACGTGCTGTGCCTGCAGGAGATCAAGTGCCAGACGGCGGAGTTTCCTTCGGCGGCCTTCAAGGCGGCGGGGCTGCCGTATCTGAGGGTCAACGGGCAGAAGGGCTGGCACGGGGTGGCGATCGCCTCCCGCTATCCGATCACTGACGCGGGCGGATTCAACGCCTGCCGAGAGGGCCATGCCCGGTGCGTGTCGGGCCGGGTTCAGGGCATCGAGATCCAGAACTTCTACATCCCCGCCGGTGGTGACGTCGCCGACCGCGAGCTGAATCTCAAGTTCGATCACAAGCTGGACTTCTATGAAGCCCTGACGCGCGAGATGGCGGCGCGCGACAAACAGGCGCCGTTGGTGCTGGCGGGGGACTTCAACATCGCCCCGGGCGAGAACGACGTCTGGAACCACCGCTACATGTCCAAGATCGTCAGCCATACGCCGATCGAGGTGGAGACGCTGAGACGCCTTCAGGCGGCGGGCGAGTTCGCCGATGTGGTGCGCGACCAGATCCCCGAGCCGACCAAGCTGGCCAGCTGGTGGAGCTATCGGGCGCAGGACTTTAGAAAGTCGAACCGGGGCCTGAGGCTGGACCACATCTGGACTTCACCGGGACTGACGCCCCGGGTGATGGCGGGCACGGCGAAAATCCACGAGGACTGCCGCGCCTGGGACCGGCCGAGCGACCACGCGCCCGTTACGGTGGATATCGAGGACTAGAGCGGCCGGGCTTCGTCCGGGAGCATGATCGGCACGCCGTCCCGGATGGGGTAGGCGAGCTTGGCGCCCTTCGAGACGAGCTCGCCCTTCTGGCGGTCCCAGGTCAGGGGGCCCTTGGTGACCGGGCAGACCAGGACTTCGAGAAGTCGGGGATCGACCGCGGGCGGTACGGAGAAATCGTCGCTCATCTGGGCGTCATTGCATGGAAGGCGGCTCGCCGTCATCCGGATCGACGGCGGTATCGATCTCAAGCAGAGCGACGAGCGCCTCGGCGCGGGTCTCGAGGCTGGGCGCCTCGAGCAGGAGCTGCTTGGAGGCGGGCTCGAACGGCAGGGCGATCGACAGGCTGTTGATCAGGGGCTCGGATGGGGCCTGGTCGGCGGTATCCCAGTCGATGTCGAGCTGGCGGCGGCGCAGGTAGTTGGACAGGGCCGAGACGAGGCGGTCGCGGTCGAAGCCCTCAAGCTCCTGCTCCTCGGCGAGGTCGTCCTCATAGGGGGCGTAGTCGAGCCGGCACTGGCGATAGGGCGACTGGACCGGAAGCTCGGACGTGATCCGCGCGCGGCAGACGCCCGTCAGGGTGATCAGGTATCGGCCGTCCGAGGTCTCGGAAAAGCTGGTGATCTTGCCCACGCACCCGACCTCGGCGAGGTCGGGCTTGATGGCCGAGCCGCCCTTCGTCTGGACCATGGCGATCAGGCGATCGCCGGCCATAACGTCGTCGATCATGTTCAGATAGCGCGGCTCGAAGATGTTCAGCGGCAGCTGCGCGCGCGGCAGGAGGATCACGCCGCCCAGCGGGAAGACCGGGACGATGTCCGACAGGTCGGAAATCCGGACGATGCTGCGCGGCATGAGGCCCTTTCTTCAGGAGAACAGGATCGAGGACAGGCGACGGCGGCCGTTGCGGGCCACCTCGGAGTTGACGCCCGCGGCCTCGAAGACGGTCAGGAGCTGCTTGCGGGCGGCCTGCTCGTTCCACTCCCGGTCGGCGGCGACGATGGTGAGCAGGTGGTCGGCGGCCTGGTCGAAGGCGCCGGAGGCGGCGAGCGCTCCGGCCAGGTCGAAGCGGGCCTGATGGTCGGACGGATCCGCCTTGACCTTCGCCTCGAGATCCGAGGTGTCGGAGCCGGTGTCGCCGGCCAGCGACAGGGCGGCGCGGACGGACTGGACCTCCGGGTCCTTGGAATCGGCCTTGGCCATGGCGATGGTCTGGCGCGCCTGCTCGGCGTCTCCGCCCTGCATGTAGACGCGGGCCATGCCGGCGATGGCCTTGTCGTTGTCGGGCTGGATCTGCAGCACCTGGGCGAAGGCCTGGGCGGCGCCGCCGAGGTCTTCGACCGCCAGCGATTCCTGACCCATGGCGAGGATCTGTTCGATGTCGCTGTCAGCCGAGTTGCCGCCGGTCAGCTTGTCGATGAAGGTCTTGATCTGGCTTTCGGGAATGGCGCCCTGGAAGCCGTCGACGGGCTGGCCGTTGACGAAGGCGTAGACCGTCGGGATCGACTGGACGCGCAGCTGGCCCGCATAGGCCGGGTTCTTGTCGACATCGATCTTGACCATCTTGACCGCGCCCTTGGCGGCGCGGACGGCCTGTTCGAGCATGGGGCCCAGCGTGCGGCACGGGCCGCACCAGGTGGCCCAGAAGTCCACGATGACGGGCTGGACCTTGGAGGCCTCGACCACGTCGGCCATGAAGGTGGCGTCGGAGCCCTCCTTGATGAGGTCGGCGGGCGGGGCGGCGGCGGTGTCGGAGAACATGGCGGTCCTGGAAGCTCAGGGGGTGTAACGAACGAGACCCCAAAATGGTCGCGCGGACCGTTTCCCGCAACGGGGAAGCTTGAGCGTCAGAGGTCCTGGAGCCGGGATTCCAGCGCGGCCATGTCGGGCGGCAGGGGCGTTTCGAAGCGCAGGGCCTCGCCGGTGACCGGATGGACGAAGCCGAGGACCGCGGCGTGGAGCGCCTGACGCTCCAGCCCGGCGGCCTTGATGGCGTCGCGCACGACCGGGGCGGCCGGGCCCGAGCCATAGACCGGATCGCCCAGAACCGGCGCCCCGACCGAGGCCATGTGGACGCGGATCTGGTGCGTGCGGCCGGTGTGAAGGCGGCAGGTGACGCGGCTGGCCAGCGGCCTGTCGACCGGCCCGAAAGCCTCCTGCGTGCGGTAGTCGGTGATGGCGACGCGGCCGGAGGTCTTCAGGATCGCGATCTTCTTGCGGTCGCTGTTGGAGCGGCCCAGCCGGTTCTCGATGCGGCCGGACGGCGGGCGGGGCTGGCCGCGCGTCAGGGCGATGTACTGGCGTTCCAGATCGTGGGCGGCGAACAGGGCGGACAGGCCCTGATGGGCGGCGTCGGACTTGGCCGCGACCATGACGCCCGAGGTGTCCTTGTCCAGCCGGTGGACGATGCCGGGGCGCAGGACGCCGCCGATGCCCGACAGGCTGGCCCCGCAGTGATGGAGCAGGGCGTTGACGAGCGTGCCGGTCTGGTTGCCGGGCGCCGGATGGACCGTCATGCCCGCCGGCTTGTCGATGACGATGAGATGGGCGTCCTCGAACAGGACTGTCAGCGGGATGGCCTCGGCCTGAGGCTCGGCGGGCAGGGGCTCGGGCACAGCGATGAGGTAGAAGCCATCCTTGGCCTTGGACGATCCGTCGGTGACGACCTCATTGAGGTATGTGACCCGGCCTTCGGCCATCAGCGCCTGGATTCGGGCGCGCGACAGCTCGGGCGCGGCCGCCGCGAGCGCCTTGTCGAGGCGCTGGCCGACGGCCTCGGGGGCGATGTCGACCAGCAGCGCCTCGATGAAATCGGGCTCGTCGTCGCTCAGATTTTCGCCGTCGCTGGGCGGCAAGGGTCGTGCTCCTGTCGCAATCGGTGCTCTATGACACGCCGACGCCCACCGCACGAGGAGCCCCGCCATGAAGATCGACCGCAGACAGGCGCTGGGGCTGCTGGGAGTGGGCGTAGCCAGCCCGGCTTGCGCTTCGCCCCCGCCTCCTGCGCTTCCGGCCCGCGGAACCTTCCTTCACGGCGTAGCCTCGGGTGATCCTACGGCGACTGGCGCGGTTCTCTGGACCCGTCTCACGCCTGAATCCCAAGAGATGCAGGGTGACGGAGCGGTCGGACTGCTACTCTCGGATAGCCCTGATCTAGGTGAGATTCGATCGATCCATTCAGTCTCGGCAGGCTCCGACTGGACGGTGAAGGTCGATATCCAGGACCTCGAACCCGGGCGCGACTATTGGTTCCAGTTCTGGGCCGCCTCCAACGCGTCGCCGATTGCAGGATCAGTTCGTTCGCCCGTCGGCCGCTTCCGAACCCTCCCCGCAGAGGATTCGACCGACGAGGTTGTCCTCGCCGTGGCCTCCTGCTCTCTTCACCCCGGCGGATACTTCAACGCCTATGAGGCCATCGCCGGGCTGGAGCGCGTGGACGCGGTCGTGCACCTGGGCGACTACATCTACGAGTACGGCGGGGCGGCCAGCGACTACGGCATGCGCACCGGGCTGGAGCTGGGGCGGATCCCTGAGCCGGCGCATGAGATCGTGACCCTGGCCGACTACCGGCAGCGCCACGCGCAGTACAAGTCGGACCCCCAGCTTCAGGCGGCGCACGCGAGCGCGGCCTGGATCATGACCTTCGACGATCACGAGGTGACGAACGATCCGTGGGAAGGCGGGGCTGAGAACCACGACGAGGGCGAGGGCAGCTGGGCCGACCGTAAGGCGGCGGCGCTCCGGGCCTATCTGGAATGGAATCCGATCCGCGATCCGGCGCCGGGCACGCCGTTGCACGAGGCGGTGCGGCGCAGCTTCCGGTTCGGCCGGACGGCTGAGCTGCACATGGTCGAGACGCGGCTGTCGGCGCGGGCGCTGCAGTTCGAATACGAGGACATCACGCGGCCGGACGGGACGATCAACCGCGCGCGGCTGAACGATTCCGAGCGCCGGCTGATGGGGCAGGCTCAGCTGGACTGGCTGGGCGAGGCCATGACCAATGACGCCGCCTGGCAGGTGCTGGGCAATCAGGTGCTGATGGCGCGGCTGGTCGTGCCGAATCTGGTCGAGGCGGTCGGTCAGCCGGCGATCGATGCGGCCATGGCGGGACTGCAGGACTATCAGCAGCGCCGCCTGACCCAGATGGCGACCCTCGGCGCAGTTCAGGCTCCGCTGAACCTGGACGCCTGGGACGGCTATCCGGCCGAGCGCGACCGTCTCTACGCCAAGGTTCGCGAGGCCGGCGGCCGGTTGGTGGTTCTGTCCGGCGATAGCCATGCGGCCTGGGCGTCAAACCTGCACGATGGAGCCGGGCAAGTCGGGGTGGAGTTCGGGGCGACGGCCGTGTCGAGCCCCCAGCCGTCCTATTCGCGGGCCCTGCCGGGGGCCCCGATCGCAGACATGCTGGTCGACGCAAGCCCGGACCTGGAATGGTGCGAATTCGAGCCGCGCGGCTTCTTCGTGCTGAGCCTGACGCCTGAACGCGCCGAATGCCGGATGGTGGGGCTGTCGACCATCATGGACACGACGTTCGAGACGAGCGAGCGGGCGCGGCTGTCGACCACCGCGACCCCGCAGGGCATGGCGCCGCTCGTCCGCGCCTAGGCCTTCGCCTTCGCCTTGCGGCGCGGTGTGGGGGCCGGGGTCATCGCGGCCTCGGCGCGGGTCTTGATGGCCTGGTTGACGGCCTCGAAGGCGGCGCGGAAGGCGCCGCGGCGGCCTTGGGCCCAGGCCTTGCCGCGATAGCCCTCGAAGATCTCGCCGTTGGCGAGCAGGCAGGCCTCGTCCGAGAGCTTCTCGATCTCGAAGTAGCGCGTCGAGCGGGCCATGAAGGCGCGGCGGTTGACCCAGATGAGCTGCAGTTCCGGGGTCCAGTCCGGGATCACCACCTGATGCAGGCGGCCGGGCTCGCCCTCGATGACCTCGGCCACCTCGATCGTGGCGCCGATGCCGATGGCCCCCCGAGCCTCGGGGTGCATGGCGTTCCATTCGGCCCATTTTTCGAGGTCGGCGATGACCTCCCAGACCTTCTCCGGGGACGCGGCGACGCCGATGCGGTGCTCGATACGGATGCTCATGCGCCGGTTCTTGCCACGGCTCTGGGGCAAGAGCGAGGCTTGCCACGGCGAAGTTCGCGAGGGCCAATAGGCGGCCCACGGAGCCCGAGATGACCCACGCCACCGCCGACCTTATCGATGACCACGCCGAGGTGCTGTCGGTGTGCCTGACCCCGTTCCGGCAGTTCGGGGGCAGGGCGCGGTTTCACGGACCGATCCGGACGGTCAGGGTGCTGGGCGACAACGGGCTGGTGAAGGCCATCCTGGGCGAACCGGGCGATGGCCATGTGCTGGTCGTCGACGGCCACGCCAGCCCGCGCACGGCGCTGGTCGGGGACCTGATCGCGGGCATGGCGGTCAAGAACGGCTGGGCCGGCCTGGTCATTCGCGGGCCGGTCCGCGACAGCGTGGCGCTGGCCGGTCTGGACATCGGGATCAAGGCGCTGGGGACGTCGCCCGCCAAGAGCGCCAAGGCCGGCGAGGGCGAGCGCGAGGGGGTGCTGAGCTTTGATGAGGGGGTCTTTGAGCCGGGCCACTGGCTCTACAGCGACGAGGACGGCGTGGTCATCAGTCCCCACCCGCTGTGACGGAGGGTGCGAAAGCGGCCAAAACCCTTTATCACGCGCGGTCTTCACACTAGATCGCGCACATGACCTCCCTGAACGATATCCGCACGACCTTCCTCGATTTCTTCGAGAAGGACGGACACCAGAAGATCCACTCGGCGCCGCTGGTGCCGCAGAACGATCCGACCCTGCTTTTCGTCAACGCCGGCATGGTGCCGTTCAAGGACTATTTCACCGGCGCCGCCCGCCCGCCGTCGCCGCGCGCGACGTCGTCGCAGAAGTGCGTGCGCGCCGGGGGCAAGCACAACGATCTGGACAATGTCGGCTACACCGCCCGGCACCTGACCTTCTTCGAGATGCTGGGGAATTTCTCCTTCGGCGACTATTTCAAGGAGCACGCGATCTCGCGTGCGTGGGAGCTGGTGACGAAGGACTTCGGCCTGAACCCCGACCGGCTCCTGGTCACCGTCTATATCGATGACGATGAGGCCTTCGACATCTGGAAGAAGGTCACGGGCTTCCCCGATTCCAAGATCATCCGCATCGCTGGCTCGGACAACTTCTGGGCCATGGGCGACAACGGGCCGTGCGGGCCCTGCACCGAGATCTTCTACGACTACGGCGACCACGTCCCAGGCGGCCCTCCGGGCTCGCCGGACGAAGACGGCGACCGGTTCGTGGAGATCTGGAACAACGTCTTCATGCAGTTCGAGAAGGAGAACGACGTCGTCGTTCGCGACCTGCCCAAGCCCTCGGTCGACACCGGCATGGGTCTGGAGCGGATCTCGTCGGTCCTGCAGGGCAAGAACTCGATCTTCGACACCGACCTGTTCCAGACGCTGATCGCGGCGTCGGAGGACCTGACCTCGACCAAGGCCGAGGGCGAGCAGGCGCCGTCGCACCGGGTCATCGCCGACCATCTGCGCTCGTCGTCCTTCCTGATCGCGGACGGTGTGACGCCGTCGAACGAAGGCCGCGGCTATGTGCTGCGCCGGATCATGCGCCGCGCCATGCGCCACGCGCATCTGCTGGGCGCGTCCGAACCCCTGATGCATCGGCTGGTGCCGACGCTGGTCGGGTCCATGGGCGACGCCTATCCGGAGCTGAAGCGGGCCCAGGCCTTCGTCGAGGACACCCTCAAGCAGGAAGAGCAGCGGTTCCGCACGACGCTCGGCCGCGGCATGGGCCTGTTCGAGACGGCGGTTCAGGGGTTCAAGGCCGGCGACATGCTGGACGGCCAGACGGCGTTCGAACTCTACGACACCTACGGCTTCCCGCTTGACCTGACGCAGGACGAGGCCCGCCGTCGCGGCTTCTCGGTCAATGTCGACGGCTTCCAGCACGCCATGGCCGAGCAGCGCGCCCGCTCGCGCGAGAACTGGAAGGGCTCGGGCCAGAAGGCCTCGCAGGGCGAGTGGCTCAAGATCCGCGACCGCCTCGGGCCGACGATGTTCTCCGGCTATGACAGCGTCGACGGTGCCGGCGAGGTGCTGGCCATCGTCAAGGACGGCGTGGCGGCCGATGCGATCGCCGAGGGTGAGACCGGCGAGGTCGTGTTCGACCAGACCCCCTTCTACGGCGAGGGCGGCGGTCAGGCCGGCGACCAGGGCGAGATCACCTGGCCGGGCGGCGCGGGCCGCGTCATCGACGTCCAGAAGCCGGGCGGGGACCTGTACGCCCACGCCATCGAGGTGACCTCGGGCAAGCTGGAGATCGGCACGCGCGCGACCTTGTCGGTGACGCCTGAGGCCCGCCTGACGACGCGGGCCAACCATTCGGCGACCCACCTGCTGCACGCGGCGCTGAAGAACGTGCTGGGCGATCACGTCGCCCAGAAGGGCCAGATGGTGGACCACGAGCGCATTCGCTTCGACTTCAGCCACAACGCGCCCGTCACCGAAGACGAGATCGCGGCCATGGAAGCCGAGGTGAATGCGGTGATCCGCCAGAACGTCCCGGCAACGACCGAACTGATGGCGCCCGAGGCGGCCATCGAGGCCGGCGCCGTGGCCCTGTTCGGCGAGAAGTACGGCGACGAGGTGCGGGTGCTGACGCTCGGCCGGTCGCTGACCGAGGCGGGCAAGGCCTACTCGGTCGAACTGTGCGGCGGCACTCACGTGGCGCGCACGGGCGACATCGCCCTTTTCAAGATCGTGTCGGAGAGCGGCATCGCCGCCGGCGTGCGCCGGATCGAAGCCCTGACCGGCGAGGCGGCGCGTCAGTACCTGGAAACCCAGGCCAAGGTCGCGCGCGGTCTGGCGCGGGACTTCAAGATCCAGCCGGGCGATGTGCCGGCGCGGGTCGAGGGCCTGCAGACCTCGGTCAAACAGCTGGAGAAGCAGGTCGCCGACCTGAAGAAGCAGCTGGCGCTGGGCGGCGGCTCGGGCGGCAACGCCGCGCCGGAAGAGATCAATGGGGTGAAGCTGATCGCCCGCGTGCTGGACGGCGTCGACGGCAAGGCCCTGCGTGGCGTGGCCGAGGACTTCAAGAAGGCGGTTGGCTCGGGCGTCGTGGCCCTGGTCGGCGTCAACGACGGCAAGGCGGCGGTCACTGTCGCCCTGACCCCGGACATGGCCGGCAAGCTGAACGCGGCGGACCTCGCCCGTGCTGCCGTCATCGCCATGGGCGGCCAGGGCGCCGGCGGCAAGCCGGACTTCGCCCAGGGCGGCGCGCCGGATGGCTCCAAGGCGGAAGACGGTCTGGCGGCGGTGCGGGCGGCTCTGGCCTAGCCCGCTTGCGGCGGCCCGTCGGCCGCCTCGCCTGCGCCTTCGGGGCTGCCGCCATCGGGCAGGCCGATGTGCGAGAGCTTCCAGGCGAAGACGCCTGTGCGGCTGAAGGTCAGGATGGTCTCGGAGCCCCCGTCGTCAGTAACGCGGAACCGCGTGCGGCTGGGACCCCAGTGGACGAGACCCGGCCACGGCTGGTCGCCGGCCTCGTGATCGAGGGCCGGCGCACCCTCACGCGAACGCTCGGCGGCGTACTGGCCTTCACCGAAGGTGATGGCCGCCAGGGCCTGGGGCGTCAGATAGGGATCGATGTCGGGCGACTGGCCCTGGACCTCCTCGGCGACCTCGCCGAGGCGACGGCGGATCGCGCCGATCGGGTCTTCCATGAAAGAGGGCTCAGGCTCCTGGGCCTGGGGGTTGTCCGAGAACTGGCTGCGCAGCGAGGCGCGGACCTCGCCGTAGTCGACCAGCTCGGCCAGGGCCGGCACATCCCCTGACAGGGCGGCCGAGCGCAGGGCGAAGAAGGCGTAGCCGGGGGCCAGGACGAAGGCGAGGCCTGCGCCGATCACGGCCAGGCCCAGCAGATTGGCGAGCACGCCGCCGAAGGACGAGCGATGGCGCTCGGGGCGGGCGCGGTCCCAGGCATAGGACCGGGCGGGCTCGGAATAGGCGGCGGGCGCAGACGCGCCTGCGCGGCCCATGCGCGCGACTTCACGTCCGTCGCGGCGGATCACCAGTTCGGAGACGGATCCGTCCTCGATGTGACGGATGATCTCATCCAGCGGGGGGGCGATCTCACCGGCGTCGATGTCGATACGTCTGCTCATCGAACGCAGTTAAGCCCTCAAAACGCGGCGGGCGCCAGAGGCGTCGCCCGCCGCGCGAGGTATCGTCAGGCGGCCATGGCGGTCGTGAGGTTCTCGGCGACCTTGTCGAGGAAGCCCTCGGTGGTCAGCCAGGACTGTTGGTCGCCGACGAGCAGGGCCAGGTCCTTGGTCATGAAGCCGCTCTCGACGGTCTCGACGACGACCCGCTCCAGGGTGTCGGCGAAGCGGTCCAGCTCGGCGTTGCCGTCCAGCTTGGCGCGGTGCTTGAAGCCGCGGGTCCAGGCGAAGATCGAGGCGATCGAGTTGGTCGAGGTGGCCTCGCCCTTCTGATGCTGGCGGTAGTGGCGGGTGACGGTGCCGTGGGCGGCCTCGGTCTCCATGACCTTGCCGTCCGGCGTCATCAGGACCGAGGTCATCAGGCCCAGCGAGCCGAAGCCCTGGGCGACGATGTCGGACTGGACGTCGCCGTCGTAGTTCTTGCACGCCCAGACGAAGCCGCCGGACCACTTGATGGCCGCGGCCACCATGTCGTCGATCAGGCGGTGCTCATAGGTCAGGCCGCGCTTCTTGAACTCTTCGGCGTAGTCGGCGTCGAACACCTCCTGGAAGATGTCCTTGAAGCGGCCGTCATAGGCCTTGAGGATGGTGTTCTTGGTCGACAGATAGACCGGATAGTTGCGCGCCAGGCCATAGCCGAACGAGGCATGGGCGAAGTCGCGGATCGAGGCATCGAGGTTGTACATGCCCATGGCGACGCCCGAGCCCGGCGACTTGAACACCTCGTGCTCGATCACCTGGCCGTCGTCGCCGACGAATTTGATCGACAGGGTGCCGGCGCCCGGCATCAGGATGGCGGTGGCCTTGTACTGGTCGCCGAAGGCGTGACGGCCGACGACGATCGGCTGGGTCCAGCCGGGCACCAGACGCGGCACGTTCGAGCAGATGATCGGCTCGCGGAAGACCACGCCGCCAAGGATATTGCGGATGGTGCCGTTCGGCGATTTCCACATCTTCTTGAGGCCGAACTCGGCCACGCGGGCCTCGTCGGGGG
>JAEYWU010000011.1 GCA_023428785.1 Pseudomonadota bacterium | reverse complement strand
GATGCCTTCGCGCAGCATCAGGCCCAGATTCTTGCGGGCGCGGCGCCAGGGCTGGTCGGCGTCCTTGTAGACGATGTGGCGCAGGTCGTTCAGGCGGCCCGGGTTGGCGGGCTTGCCGGACGCGATCCAGTGCTCGCGCGCCTGCCCGCCCTTCCAGGCCCGCGTGGTGAAGCCCAGGATCTCGACCTTGACCCCGCAGCGCTCCAGCGTGCGCGCCAGGATGTCGGCGCAGACCGCGGCCACCATGATCGGCCGCCCCCGCATGGAGCCCGAGTTGTCGAGCAACAGGGTCACGACCGTGTCGCGGAACGGCATGTCGCTCTCGGCCTTGAACGACAGGGGCGCGGTCGGGTCGGTGATGATCCGGGTCAGGCGGGCGGTGTCCAGAATGCCCTCCTCCAGATCGAACATCCACGAGCGGTTCTGCTGGGCCATCAGGCGGCGCTGGAGCTTGTTGGCCAGACGGGCGACCACGTTGGACAGGTTCGACAGCTGCTGGTCCAGCAGGGCGCGCAGGCGGCCCAATTCGGTCGGATCGCACAGCTCGTCGGCGCCGATCACCTCGTCGAAGCGGGTCGTGAAGATGCGATAGGCCCGGGCGCGGCCGTCGTCGGAGAGTTCGGGGCGGTTGGGCACCTCGCCGTCCGCGGAGCCTTCGGCCTCGTCCTCGGGCGCGGCGTCGCTCTCGGCCATGCCTTGGGACGAGCGTTCGGCCCGGTCGGTGTCCTGACGCTCGGACTGCGCCTGATCCTCGGCGGACTGGCCTTCGCCGGGATCGGACTGGTCGTCGTCCTGATCGTCGGGCTGGGAGGCGTCTTCGCTCTGGTCTTCTTCGCCTTCCTGATCCGAGGAATCCTCGACGTCATCGGCGGTGGGATCGAGATCGAGGTCCTTGAGCGCCTGACGCACGATCCGGGCGAAGGCGGCCTGATCTTCGATGGCGGCGTCGAGCTGATCCAGCGTCGCGCCAGCCTTGACCTCGATCTCGCCACGCAGGGCCTCAACGCTGGCCTGGGCGACCGGAGGCGCCGCATCGCCCGTCAGACGCTCGCGCACCACCAGGGCCAGCACCTCGTCCACCGGCAGGAGCTTGACCGACGGCGCGGTCAGGAGCCGCGAGAGCCGCTGGTCCAGCGCGGTCGCCAGATTGGCGCGAACGCCGCCGAGCGCGCGGGCTCCCAATGCCTCGATCCGCGCGGTCTCGACGGCCTCGAAGGCGCGGAGCGCCGATGGATCGGTCGGCCGGCTTTTGGCGAAGACCGCCTCGTCGTGGTGGGCGATGCGCAGGGCCAGCTGGTCGGCCTGTCCGCGCAGGGCCTGCGCCTCGGGCGTCTCAAGATCGCGCGGCGGCTGGGGCAGATAGGCGATGCCGTCGCGAACCCCTGGCCGCTCGCCTGAGAAGGCGACTTCCAGCTCGGCCCGTTCGGCCAGGGCGCGGGCCGCATGAGCCAGCGCGCGCTTGAAGGATTCGACGGGAGTCTCCGGGGCAGGCATGCCCAGTGATCTAGGGCTTCACGAGACCCAGGTCGAGCGGCAGCTCTCCACGCTCCAGCCCACGACGCCGGAAATCACCACGCACTCGTAGCCCATGCCGGCCAGGGGGCCGTGCATGATGGCGGTGGCGACCCGCGCCCGCTGGCCCAGATAGGTCGGGCGCTCGAACTTGACCCACTGAAGACGGCCCGGACGGGGGTCCTGCGGATCATAGGTCTCGCCGGTCATGGGCACGCCGAGGCGCGGCCAGTCGCACTGGACGAAATAGCGGCCGCCGTTCTCCTCATCGACCTCAGCCCAGAGCGGCGGCGGCGGGTTCTCGGCGAAGCGGTAGTGTTCGCGGGCGATGGCGGCGAAGACCGAACAGTCCTGACCGCTGGAAACATCGGCGCCCTGCGGCGGCGGGAGCGGCGTCTGGGGGGGCGTGGCGCAGGCGGCCAAGGAGGATGCGGCGGCCACAGCGGTCACGGGCTTCAGAAAGCGGTCCATCCTCATCCCCGCGACGGTTTCCGCCATGGAATGCCGCAAGAGCCACGCCCGTTCCAGCCAATCAGCCGGGAAGCCGCTCGAGCACGCGGGCCAGGCCGTCCAGAACTGCGGAGCGAGCCTCGGCCGGCATGTCGGCGGAGCCGTGGAGCAGCCTGAGCGCCTGGACGTGAACGGCCACGCCCCTGACATCGACAGGCCGATCGTTGCGGCCATATCGATCGGCGAGCTCGCACAGGCTGAAGGCCGCGCGGCACAGGTCATCCAGACCAAAAGGCCCGGCTGCATCCAGAACGGCAGTGGCGCGAGCGTAGAGCAAGGTCAGGAGAGCGTCGCGCGGCGTGCGGTCAGCCTCGGCCAGCGCCGCCTCAAGCTCCGAAATAGCCAGGCCGACCCGCGCATGGCCCTCGGCCCGCAGAGGTTCCAGCGCCTCATTCACGGCCTTCAGGGCGCTGCGCGTCGAGGTGCCGCCGGGCTGGTCCACCAGCGTGGAAAGCCGAGGCTTCTTGAGGATAAAGGTGACGGTGCTCATCCGGCGGGGTCCAGTCCGATCTGGCGCGCGGCGTGTTCCAGCCGGGCCCGCATGTCGCCGCGCCGCTCATCATCCTCGCGCGGCTGGGCCTCATTGAAGCGCCGGTCCGGGCCGGAATAGGTCGTGGTCTGCAGGAACTGGCGCGGCTGGCGCGCCACCCACAGAATCCGTTCAAGCAGGAGGGCCGGGCTGATCGGCTTGGCCACGATGAAGTTCGCCCCGCAATCGCGCGCGGCGGTCACCCGCGACTGGCGGGTATGGCTGGCCAGCATGATGACCGGGACAAAAGCGTTGGGGTCGTGGCCCGACAGCCGGACCTGCCGGACCAGCTCATAGCCGTCGAGACCGGGCATCTCGGCGTCCACGATGAGCAGGTCCACCGCCTCGCCCATCAGAGCCGGAGAAGCGGCTTCCGCCGAGGAATACTGATGGCTGGCCCGCATGCCGAAGGCCAGCAGGGCCTGGCTGGTGATCTTGAGCGAAAACGGGTCGTCGTCCACGACCATCACCGTCGCGCGGCTCAGGTTGAAAACCTGATTCAGATCCGGTTCGGTCTGCAGATCCGGCACGGCGACTCACGCGGTTCAATCAAGGTGAACCTTGATTATGAGTCGCAGATTAAGGAACAACTACTGGGCGATCAGCCGCGACGTCCGATCGCGTAGAACCGCTCCGACCGTTGATCTCTAAGCTGTTGTGCAGACAGCGGTTCCAGGGCGTTGAGCTCCTCCTCGACCGCATCACCGACTGCGGACATCGCGGCTTCGCGGTCAGCATGAGCGCCGCCCGAGGGCTCGGGAATGATGCGATCCACGATCCTGAGTTCGACCAGGTCGGGCGCGGTGATCTTCATGGCAGACGCCGCGTCCTTGGCGCGCGATCCGTCGCGCCACAGGATCGAGGCCGCGCCTTCGGGCGAGATCACCGAATAGATCGAATGCTCCAGCATCAGCACCCGGTTGGCGGCGGCCAGCGCGATCGCGCCGCCCGAACCGCCCTCACCGGTGATCGTCGCGATCATCGGCACGCCCAGCGTGAGGCCGCGCTCGGTCGAACGGGCGATGGCCTCGGCCTGCCCTCGCTCCTCGGCGCCCAGGCCCGGATAGGCGCCGGCGGTGTCCACGAAGGTGAGGACCGGCAGGTTGAAGCGCTCGGCCAGGTCCATAAGACGCACGGCCTTGCGGTAGCCCTCGGGGCGAGCCATGCCGAAGTTGTGCTTGAGGCGGCTTGAGGTGTCGTGGCCCTTCTCGTGGCCCATGACCACCACAGGCCGGCCACGGAAGCGGCCCAGACCGCCGACGATGGCCTGGTCGTCGCCGAACTGGCGGTCGCCCTTCAGTTCCTCAAAGTCCGTGATCAGGTGCTCGAGATAGTCGAACAGGTGCGGCCGCTGTGGGTGGCGGGCGACCTGGGTCTTCTTCCATGGGTCGAGATTGCCGTAGGCCTCGTCGCGCAACTCGCGGGCGCGCACCCGCAGCGCCTCGATCTCAGCGTCGAACGAGCCGGTCGTTTCAGACAGGGCCTGAAGCTCCTCGATCTTGGCCTCGAGGTCGGCGATCGGTTTTTCGAAGTCGAGATAGTGCTGGGCCATCAGGCGTCCCGGGAGGGTTTTCGCGGCGGCGGAACCTAGAAGTGTCAACGCGACGGGGCAAGGGATGGTTCGATATCGGATCCATCCGCGCGGTGACGCTGGGCCCGTCGCATGGCAATCTGGTCCTACCGGCGGTCCGACCGCCGACGGGAATCGGGAGCGTGACGATGACCGACTGGAGCCTGGGCCTCGACACCTTTGACTGGGCGGCCCTGGTTGTGTTCGTCGTGGCCTGGCTGGCCTGCGAGCCCATGATCCGCGCCATAGGGCGGCGGCGCGGCGCCCTGAACAGCGATCTCGACGTGCTGCGCGGCGAATGGATGGCGGCCATGACCCGACGCGAGATGCGCATGGTGGACAGCCAGCTGCTTGGCCACACCATCAACTCGGCGTCCTTCTTCGCCTCGGCCAATCTGATTCTGATCGCCGCGGTCGGCGGGGTGCTGTTCGGCGGTGAGGCGGCGCTGCGCAACATCCCGGCCGTGGGCGTCGAGGCGCCTGCGCCGGTCCTGGAGGTCAAGTTCGCCCTGGTCACCGTGTGCCTGGCGCGCGGCCTGCTCGACTTCATCTGGGCGATCCGCCAACTGAACTACACGGTGGCGCTGGTCGGGGCGACGCCGGAGGCCGGGACCGATCCGGAGCGGCTGGACGCCTTCGCCCGATCAGCCGCCGAGGTGCTGAACCCGGCCATGAATGGATTCAACCGGGGGGTGCGAGTCTATTACTTCGCACTCGCGGCAGGGGCCTGGCTGATCCACCCCGCCCTGCTGGCGATTGGCGCCCTGCTGGCGGTCGCCTTGCTGGCCTGGCGGCAAGCGTCATCCCCCGCTGCGGTTGGCGTCCGGCATGCGATGGCGGTGCTCTCTGACCGGAAATTCAGCAACGAATGAAATTCATACCGCACTGCGAAAAAAGTGCTTGCGCATGCTGCGATGCAGCGTATGGTGTGGATGCCCTGATTGGGCGTTTCCTCCCAAACGACTTCAAGCCGCGCCCCCGGGCGCGGTTTTTTTTGGCTCCAGCGCCGCCTGCAACCGGCGGGTGACCGACTGGATGTCGGCGCGCAGTCCGGCGAGCCTTTGCGTCGGCGCAAGGGCTGCCTCATCCAGATAGAGACTACGGTCGATCTCGACCTGCAGGGCGTGCAGGCCTTGGTCCGGCCGCCCCTTGGACTGGGTGGTATAGCCGCCTGCGAACGGGCGATTCATCAGCACCTGCCGGCCCACGGATTCGAATCCGGCCCGCAGCACGCCCGCCAGATCGCCGGCGGCGCTCTGGCCGTGCCGGTCACCGATGACGATGTGGGGCCGCATGCCCCCACGCCGCGCCTCGGCCGTGGCGGCGCTGGACGGCATGGAATGCCAGTCCACCAGAAGGGCCTGCCCGAAGGCCGCCCTCGCCTCGCCCATCAGAGCCTCGATCGTCTGGTGATAGGGCGCATGGACGCTGTCGATCCGCGTCTGGACTTCATCAAGCGACAACCGCCGCCGATGCAGCCGCCGGGCGTCGGCGCCCAGCCGTGGCACCACACCCAGCCCCGCCCGCGTCCGGGGCGTCAGCTTGCCGCCGCCGGGGTCCAACAGCAGCTCGGGGTCAATCTCGGCGGGATCGCGGTTCACATCGATGTGGGCGCGCGAAATCCGGCACAGCACCACCGTCGCGCCCAGCGCCTCCGCCCCCGCTATCAGATGGTCCACCAGCGGGTCTTCAAGGCTTCTGATCGTCTCCTGCGAGGCCTGCAGCGCTTCTGCGCCGTCATCAGGGATTGTCCGACCCGCATGCGCCACCGCATAGATCAGGGGCGTGAAGCGGGCCGGCCGGATAACCTCGAATGGTGGCGGCGCGACCTGGTCCTTCATTCCCGATTTACGCCCCGCCGGTTATCGTTGAAGCTCAAACATAGGGGGCCGACAGCGTGGCGCATATCCTTCTGGCTGAAGACGACGATTCCCTCCGGGGCTTCCTGGCCCGCGCTCTGGAAAAGGCCGGACATTCGGTCGTCGCCTGCGAGAACGGTGACGACGCCATCGACGCCCTCGACATGGGGCCCTACGACCTGCTGCTGACCGACATCGTCATGCCCGGCGCCGACGGCATCGAGGTCGCGCGAATCGCCGCCCAGCGTCAGCCGGGCGTCCGGATCATGTTCATTACAGGCTTCGCCGCCGTCGCCCTTTCGGCCGCCCAAGCCGCGCCCGAGGCCAAGGTCCTGTCCAAGCCGGTGCACCTGAAAGACATCGTCGCCGAGGTGGACCGGATGGTTGCTGCCTGAAACCCCCTTGCGGGCCCGGCCATGCCCGGTCTATAGACCCGCCTCCCCGCCAGATGGCGGGCCCCGGGGACGCGTAGCTCAGCGGTAGAGCACTACGTTGACATCGTAGGGGTCACAGGTTCAATCCCTGTCGCGTCCACCATCCCCCTGAAATCGCTTACTTTTGCCGAGGCGACTCCAGGCCTTCACTCGGGTCGGGCAGGCGTCCGGCGCGGCGTTCTGTAACCGCCGTGTGCAGCGCACGGGCGGCGTTTCGGACCTCTTCCTGAATCGCTTCGTCGGCGTCCAGCTCGTCATGGCTGGTGGCGTATGGCTTCCAGTAGCCGATGTAACGGTCCAGTTCGGCGGCCGGCCCGGCCGGAATCAGACGCATGAAACTGAGCCAGTCATGGATTGAACGGCGCACGTTCTCGGCGCCCTCGACGTCTCCATGCACCACGACCGAGAAGGTTCTGCCCGCCAGATGACGGGGATAGTCCCAACCCTTCAGCTCTTCCGCCTTGGCCAGTTCCGCGTCCTTGCCGTGGGTCAGGGTCGGGTCGGGATTGCCCCCGTCCGCGCAGACCAGACGATCCATCATCAGCTTCAGCGGCGAGGACACCTGGTACCAGTTGACCGGGGTGATGATCATCACTCCGTGGGCGCGCACCCACATGGGATAGATCTCGTTCATCCAGTCATTGACCTGCCCCATCCCGTGGTTCGGATAGCAGGAGCAGGGCCAGTGACAGAGCGCCGCCGCCGTCGAAAAGCACGCCTTGCATGGATGGATTTCCCGGCCGTACTCGGAGGCCAGGCGGTTCAACTCCAGCACGTCGGTCACGCATCCGGGTCGGGCCAGCACCGAGCGCGCCATCTTCAGCAGCCGGTAGCTCTTTGACATCTCGCCCGGGCAGGTGTGCTCACTGCGCGACGAGCAGTTGATGAGCAGGAACCGGTCCGGGCCATCGGGATCGGCGTGCTCGCGGGCGGCCGCTTCGATGGCGTCCCGCGCCGCGATCCAGTCCAGCGACAGATCATAGTCGGGGTCCGCATGGCCCTTGCCGGCCTTGCGGGTCAGCGGAGCCTTGCGCCCGTCGGCATAGGCGTCCCAAGCGATCGCCTCGATTGCGCCGAGCTCGTCACGGACAGCGTCGAACGCCGGGTCGACAAAGCGGGCATTGAAACGCTCGGAAAAGGCCTGCCGGCCCAGGGTGGGGTCCGGCATGCCCTTACGGGGACGCGGCGCCTTCACGCCCTGGCCCGCAGCAGGTGGACGCTGAAGAGGTCCAGGTCGTCGGTCCAGACCGAGACGGGCCCGAAGCCTGAAGCGCGCGCGAGGGCGAGGAAGCCGGCGATCGAATATTTGAACGAGTCCTCGACGTGGATACGCTCGTCCTGGGCAAGGACGAAGGCGTGATCGCCGATGCGCACGGTCTGATCCTTCAACGACACCAGATCGATCGCGACCCGGCCATCGTCAGGCAGCCAACGGGCGGAATGGCGGTAGGCGGCGACGTCGAAGTCGGCGCCGAGTTCGCGGTTGGCGCGCTCCAGAAGATTGAGGGTGAAGCGGGCCGTGACGCCTTGGGCGTCGTCATAGGCGGGCTCGAGGATATCGGCCCCCTTCCTGAGGTCCACGCCGATCAGGAGCAGCGCCCCCTCCCCCAGCCGCCGCGACCAGTCGGCCAGAAAGGCCCGGGCCTGGTCAGGCGTGAGGTTGCCGACCGTCGAGCCGGGGTAGAAGCCCACACGCCGGCCGCGTTCGGAGGGTGCCAGGTCGAAAGGCTGGCCGAAGTCTGCCGCGATCGGGCGGACATGCAGGTCCGGATAGTCGTCCTGGATCGCCTGGGCCGCCGCCCTCAGGTGATCACGGCTGATGTCGATGGGGACGTAGCTGTCGGGCGCCTCGAGCGCGTCCAGCAGCACGCGCACCTTCTCTGACGAGCCTGAGCCCAGCTCGACCAGTTGCACGCCCCGGCCCAACCGGTCGGCGATCTCAGCGGCGTTGTCCCGCAGGATGCCGAGCTCTGTGCGCGTCGGATAGTATTCGGGCAGCCGGGTGATCCGGTCGAACAGGGCCGAGCCCTGGGCGTCATAGAGGAAGCGATAGGGCAGCGACTTCTCGCTCCTCGCCAAGCCCTCGATGACGGCGGCCCTGAAATCATCCGCGCTCGGGTGCAGATCGGTCAGGCATACACGCCGTTCCTGCGCACGTCCGTCATGCGCGCGCTCGTTGCAGTCAAGCATCTTCAGCCAGCCTTACGCCCGAGAACGCCCATCGGGCATGGGGCGGATAGAAGTTGCGATAGGTCAGACGCTGATGCCCGGGCGGGGTGACGCAGGCGCCGCCTCGCAGGACCATCTGGCCGGACATGAACTTGCCGTTGTACTCGCCGACCGCCCCTTCAGCCGGGCGATAGCGCGGATAGGGCGAATAGGC
The DNA here is from genome assembly GCA_023428785.1 of Pseudomonadota bacterium. Taxonomy (GTDB): domain Bacteria; phylum Pseudomonadota; class Alphaproteobacteria; order Caulobacterales; family Caulobacteraceae; genus Brevundimonas. Next base: position 7,411 of record JAEYWU010000011.1, on the reverse strand, counting down.
GCTGGCGGTCCATTGCCAGACCTCGCCCGAGAATTGCCGTGGCCCGACACCGGATGCGGGACGCGGGTGCAGGACGCCGCCGTCGGCCAGATGAGCCTGTGCAGCCGCGATCTCCCACTCCGCCTCGGTCGGCAGGCGCTTGCCGGCCCAGCGCGCATAGGCGTCGGCCTCATAAAAGCTGACGTGGCAGACCGGCTCGGCCGGATTGACAGCCCGGCGGCCGTTCAGGGTGAAGACGCTCCAGTCCCCGTCATCGTCGCGCCGCCAGTATTCGGGAGCGGTCCAGCGCTCGGCCTGCACCGTCGCCCAGCCGTCTGACAGCCACCACTGCGGGTCGCGATAGCCGCCGTCCTCGATGAAAGCGATCCACTCACCCGATGTGACCAGCCGATCCGCCAACCGCCAAGGCTCCAGCAGGACCCGATGACGCGGGCCCTCGTTGTCGAACGCGAAGCCTTGTCCGGCATGGCCCAGACCGGACAGGGCGCCCGGGTGTTCGGTGAAGGTCAGCTCCGATGCCGAGGCCGCCTGGCGCGGCTCGCCGGGTCTGTAAGCTGGCTCCAGCGGATTTCGCGAAAAGGCGTGCTTGAGATCCATCAGCATCAGCTCCTGATGCTGCTCCTCGTGCGCCAGACCCAGGTCGAGCAGGCCCGCGATCCCCGCGTCTTCGCTCAGCTGATCGAGCAGGCGCTCCATCTCCTCGTCGACGTGGGCGCGATAGGCCCGGACCTCCTCGATCGACGGGCGGGTCAGGAGTCCCCGCTCGGGTCGCGGCGGCCGGTCGCCGACGGCCTCGTAATACGAGTTGAAGAGGGTCCGGTACGCCTCGTCCAGCGGACGATAGCCGCCGAGATGCGGCGCCAGCAGGAAGGTCTCGAAAAACCAACTGGTGTGGGCCAGATGCCATTTGACCGGACTGGCGTCCGGCATGGACTGGATCTGCATGTCCTCGGCCGTGAGGTCGCGGACAAGGGCCTCCGACCTGGCGCGAACGCGCAGATACCGCGTGACGGCGTCGGTCCTCGGGGTGGGATGCTCGGAGGAAACGGTGAAGCTCACGACGGACTTAATGCGCCCGCCGTCGCCTCGTTCCAGATCGGCCTACGGCCGGTCACGTTCGGGAAGCGCCGCCAGCTCGGCCTCGCTCAGCCGGCGCACCCCCGTCACGGGACAGGTGGTGCGGCCGCCCGGCAGGTCCGGCACGATCAGCTCCGCGTCCAGGCCCGAACAGACCGAGGAGCCGCCGGTGGTCGAGCGGATGCCGATAGAGGTCGACCAGTCCACGTTGGAACAGCCGAAGGTCTGCAGCTCGAAGACCTCGTTCGAGCCGGTCTCGACAAAGACGCGGCGGTCATCGGACGATGCGAACGACCGGACCTGGCTGATGAAGAAGCACTGGCGCTCGCCGTCCGCCCGGGTCATGCCCGGCGTCGTCGGCGCGCAGGCGCTCAGCGCACCGAGCGCCAGGACCGAGAGGATCAGGGGCGTTCTCATGGCAGGTCTCCTGTTTCAGCGGATGATGTCGTCTGACCAGTCTGACGGTCCCGGCCGGGACGCGCAACCGAGGCGCGAACGGGATCGATCAGGTCATGGTGGTCCGCAGAAAGGGGCGAGGGTGTGGCGGTGACGACCGCCGCCAGGTGCTCAGCGAGCAGCGGAGCCCACGAAAATCCGCGCCCGCCGAGGCCTGAAAGGGTCCAGACACCCGGCGCTGTCTGTCCGCAAAGCGGGCGGTGGTCGGGGGTGACGGCACGCACGGCCGCACGCGAGGACATCGTCGCAGACCCGATCCGCGCGGCGAGCGCCGGTCGGGCGACAGAGAGGCGTTCCAGCAGTCGTTCGGTGTCCGCTTCGGCCGGTTCGTCGTCGGCCCGGTCCCTGTCATGCGTAGCACCGATCAGGACGCCACCCCGGCTCGGGATGGCGTAGCCGGGCCCCCAGATCATCGCCCGGCCCGTCTCGACCGCGTCGGTCCAGATCAGCTGGCCCCGCACCGGGGACAGGCCCGGAGCGCCCAGCGCAGCCGAGCCCCAGCCGGCGGTGATGACCACCTGATCGAACGTCTCGGCTTCGCCGCTCTCGAGCCGCAGGATCGGCGCATCGCCCGCCTCGATCGCGGTCACCCGCTCGCGGCGCACCTCGACGCCCTCGAGCCAGGCCGACAGCACCGTGAGCGGCTCGACCACCATCGCGTGCCAAAGCCAGATCCCGGCCGGCCCCTCGGCTTCAAGCGTCAATCCCGCCACATCGACCGGATCCAGTTCCGACATTTCGATCCCCGGCCAGATCGGCTGACCGGCCACGCGCAGCAGGCGGTCTAGATCGTGCGCGTCCTTCGCGGCGCGCACCACACCCTGATCGATCACGGCCTGCGGTGTCTCCGACGCATAGAGGCGCACCGCGCGCTGGAAGGCCTGGGCAGCCAGCACGGCCGTCGGCGACATGCCCGCATCCACCCAGGGAGTGACCAGGGCCGCCGGCGCGCCGGACGCTCCTGCCCCCGGTCCGTCGGCGTCGAAGACGGTGACCGCGTGGCCCAACCGCTGAAAGGCGCGGGTGACCGCAGCCCCGGCGATCCCCGCGCCGATCACCGCCACCCGCCCGGGCGGCGCCGGATCGGCGGACAGGCCCGGATAGACGGCCTCGAGCCGCTCGCGCTTGCGGCCATGGCCCGGCCGCTTGTCGACCTGGAATCCCTGGGCCGCCAGGCCCCGCCGCACCTGGCCTGCAACGGTGAAGGTGGCGACCCGTGCGCCCGGCGCGGAGCGTTCGGCCACCAGGCTGAGCACCTCATCGGACCACATGGCGGGGTTGGCCGAAGGCGCAAAGCCGTCGAGGAACCAGGCGTCAGCCTTTCCCGCCCATGCGTCCAGCTGCTCGACCGCATCGCCGAAGGACAGGTCCAGGACCGCACCGAACTCGGGCAGATCGATGCGGTGCAGCCCGGGCGTCAGATAGGGCCACCGCTCGAGCAGCAGCTTCGAATAGCCCGCCAGTTCTGGCCAGGCCTGATGCGCCGCGGCGGCTGCGTCGCGCCAGAGGGGATGGGCCTCGATCGAATGGATATGGAGCCGCCCGCCGGGCGGCCGATGGCGCGACCACAAGTCCAGCAGCGCCAGGATGTTCAGCCCGGTGCCGAAACCCAGTTCAGCCACGGTGAAGTGCCGGCGCCCCGCCCAGGCCTCGGGCAGGCCGCAGCCCTGCAGGAAGACAGCGCGGGTCTCGGCCAGCCCGTCCTCGCGCGAGAAATAGACATCTCCGAATGCCCGCGAGACCGGGGCGCCCGCCTCGGTCCAGTCCAGTTCAGGCAGCTTCAGAAAGTCCGGCATACGCCTAGATGAAGGGTGCGGCCCAAAAGGAAAAGGGGCCGCCCCATCGGGACGGCCCCTCTCCTCTCGAAATGAGAGATCGGCTTATTGAGCGGCTTCCTCGGCCGCGCCTTCCATGGCTTCGCCGGTGGCCTCGGCGGCCTCCTCGGTCGCTTCCATGGCGGCGTCGCCGGCGTCAGCGGCAGCCTCGCCAGCGGCGTCGGCGGCGGCTTCAGCGTCGGCGGCGGCGCCTTCAGCGGTTTCCGCGGCTTCGTCGGCTTCAGTCGTTTCTTCAGCGGCCGGCTGGCAGGCGGCGACCGAAAGGGCGGCGACGCCAATCGAGGCGATCAGGAGCTTACGAATGATCATGATGCTTTCCTTCCCAAGGATTTTTGTGTGGGCTCATGAGACCCACGCGGGAGGTAACGCCGATTTGAAGACGCCCGCAAGGAAAGAATCACGAACCTGTGAGCGGCCGGGAGGGCCGTTCAACCTCAGGCGGCGGCGTCCATCGGAGCCGCAGCCAGGGCCTCTTCCAGCTGCGCGAAGGTCGGCTGGGCGGGGCTGGGAATGTCCGTACGGCCGATCTCGACCGAGATCTGGGCGGCGTTGCCGTGCAGGTGGGCGATGAGCACCGACTGGATGATTTTGTAGAATGCGGCCTCCTCGTCGACGATCGCCTTCAGGCGCGCCGCGATGGGGCCTACCAGGCCGTAGGCCAGGAAGACGCCGAGGAAGGTGCCGACCAGGGCGCCGCCGATCATTCCGCCCAGAACCTCCGGCGGCTCTGTGATCGAACCCATGGTCTTGATGACCCCGAGCACAGCCGCGACGATGCCCAGCGCAGGCAGGGCGTCGGCCATGTTCTGAAGCGCGTGCGCGGGCGCGAGCGCCTCGTGGTGATGCTTCTCTAGCTGCTTTTCCATCGCATCCTCGACCTGGTGGGGATCCTCCAGGTTCATGGTCATCATGCGCAGGGTGTCGCAGATGAAGTCGATGGCGAAGTGGTCCTTCATGATCTTCGGAAACTTGGTGAAGATCGTGGATTCCTTGTGGTTTTCGATGTGACTTTCCAGGGCGATGACGCCCTTGGATTTCATCGTCTTGGTCAGCATGAACAGCAGGCTCAGAAGGTCCTTGTAGTCCGATGCCTTCCACTTCGGTCCGGCGAAGGCCTTGCCCAGGCCGCCGAGCGTCTTCTTGATCACAGTAGCCGAGTTCGAAATCAGGAAGGCCGCCACCGCCGCCCCGCCGATCGCCATCATCTCATGCGGCAAGGCGTGCAGGATAACGCCGAACTTGCCGCCCGCCAGCATGTAGCTGCCGAACACCATGGCGAAGAGCATGACGATGCCGATGATCTGGAACATGAGGAGGCCCGACGAAGAGAATTCGCCGGCATGGTGAAGATCAATGCTTAAGGCGGGGTTGCAGAGCGGCTCGCACAGGCGGCTCCGCGCTCAGGCCGTCATGACTCGACGCCTTCCCGAAGCGCCGCGACGGCGAAACGCAGGCCGAAGACGGCTTCGGCGATGATCCATTCCTGGCGGGCGAGCGCGGGGTCATCCAGCGGATAGGCCGAGGCCTGGGTCAGCAGGACCCGCGCCCGCGTCTGATCGGCCGGCTCCAGATGAGCGTAGGCCAGGGCCAGGGCGTGGGTCTCCCACCCCATCGGCAGATGCCGGAAGGTGTCGACATAGGGCGCGCCTCCTCGGTGGGTGACCAGGGTGTCGAAGGAGAAGTTCTCTTCCGGCGCGCTGATGGACGACAGGGCGTTCAGGTACTGGGTGGCGATGCGGGCCGCCTCGGCGCCACGGGCGTCCTCCAGCAGCAGGATGGTGATCATGGCCGAGAAGACCACGTTCTCGTTGCGCTGGGCGTTGTCGGGATAGTCGGCGTAAAGGCCGGCCTCCGAGGCCCGGAGCGTGCGCAGCCAGGTCACCGCCCGGCTGCGGGCGTCCTCGACCGTGCGGCGTGCCTCGCCGTCCAGCTGCGGCTCGGCGCGGCCGAGCGCGAAGGCCACGAAGGCGGTGACATAGAGCGAGGCGTTGGAGGCCTGGTCGTCGGCGTCGAGCGAGCTGGACCACCACCCGCGCGGGTTCTGCGCCTCCAGCAGCGCCGCCAGAGCCTCGGGCGGCGGGGCCCGGCCGGCCTCGGTGTAGGAGAGCACGACCCAGGTGGAGACCACCGCCAGCGGCGCGTCGTCGATAACGATGCAGGCGCAATCATCCGACAGCTGGGCCGCCATCGCCTGCTCATAGGCCCGTCGCGATCCGTCCGACAGGCCGGGCGCGACGCTGACCAGCTGGGCCGCGGCCCATATGCTGCGAGGGAAAGGGCGTTCGGCGATCTCGGCCACCCGGCCCTCGGCCCCGGCCTGAAGGATGGGCTCGGCTGCAGCGATCTGGGCCTCGAAGCGGGCGACCAGTTCGTCCTGGGCCACGGCTTCGCCGCCTCCGCCGCCCAGCGTGGAGACGACCAGCCAGACCGCCAGACCGATGGCCACGACGCCGGCCGCGACGGCGCCGATCAGGACGCGGCGATCCGGGCCCGGGCGGCGGATCGGCGCCGTGCCGATCAGGGGTGCGTCGGCGCTGGCCGAGGCGCCCAGGTCCGTCCGGCCAACCTTGCGGCCGATCGCACGCAGCACCGCCTGCCAGCCCGCATGGTCCTCGTCGCCGGTGAAGCTGGACAGGTCGACCACGTTCACATTGTAGAACTCGGCCGGGAGGTCGGCGTGGGACATCGGCTCCAGGGCCGTGGCCACCAGGGTGCCCCGGTCCAGACCAATGCGGGATTCGATACGGACCCAGCGCCGCTCCAGCGCCTCATGTGTCCAGCAGGCCAGCACGACCCGGGCGGTCTTGACCGCGCGGTCCAGCACATCGGTGAACTCGGCGCCGCCCTCGATGCCCTCGGAATCGAAGAAGACCTTCAGCCCGTGCGCCTGCAGCCGATCACGCACCATCGCGGCGCGCGCCGCGTCACGCCGGCTGTAGGACACAAAGACGTCGTACCCATCGGGCGGCGTCGCCATGCCCGGACCTCCCCACTCGCTCCACCCTGTCGCAAGTCACCAAACTGCGTAACAGGATTCACCCGCAGGTCGTAACCATCCGACGTCATCGGATGAAAGCTCTATCGGGGCGGACGTCGCGGGGTTTGGTCTGACCCGCAGTGCGTCTTGATTAAGGACGGACTATCTGCTACACCCTGCGTCGGGCCGAAGGGCGCGGGGTCGCGCCGCCGAAGAATTTTCGACGGGTGCGTCTAAAAACCGCTGGAACCGATGCCCATATGGTCCTGTTGAGGGGCGAGGCGCTGATGCACGCGAGGTGGTCAGGGCCGCTGTGCCTGCTCTAAGGGACGGAAAAGAGAGGGGTCTTTGATGGCTGCCAATTCGCTCGCGGTGATGTCGCCTGAACAGGGACTGTCGCGTTATCTGACTGAAATCCGCAAATTCCCGATGCTGGCCAAGGACGAAGAGTTCATGCTGGCCAAGCGTTGGACCGAACACCAGGATCCGGAAGCGGCGCACAGGCTGGTCACCAGCCACCTGCGCCGCGTGGCCAAGATCGCGATGGGCTATCGAGGCTATGGCCTGCCGATCGGCGAAGTGATCTCGGAAGGCAACGTCGGCCTGATGCAGGCCGTCAAGAAATTCGATCCGGACAAGGGCTTCCGCCTGGCGACCTACGCCATGTGGTGGATCCGCGCGTCGATCCAGGAATACATCCTGCGCAGCTGGTCGCTCGTGAAGATGGGCACGACCGCCGCGCAGAAGAAGCTGTTCTTCAACCTGCGCAAGGCCAAGAGCCAGATCTCCGCCCTTGAGGACGGCGATCTGCGGCCGGATCAGGTGAAGCAGATCGCGACCAAACTTGGCGTCACCGAAGAGGACGTCGTGTCGATGAATCGCCGCCTGTCCGGTGATTCCTCACTCAATTCTCCCCTGCGGGGCGACGAGGCGGATTCGTCCGAATGGCAGGATTGGCTCGTCGACGATTCGGCCTCCCAGGAGACGATCCTCGCCGAGAGCGAAGAGCTCGATAACCGCCGCACGGCGCTGAAGCGGGCGATGGACGTCCTGAACGAGCGTGAAC
>JAEYWU010000134.1 GCA_023428785.1 Pseudomonadota bacterium | reverse complement strand
GCGGCCGGCCGACCGTGCCGATCACATCGGCACGGCGTCTCATCAGCGGCGGCGTGAAGGCCCTCCTCACCCACGGCTTCGAGGAGGCGGGCGCCGCCTTTGATCCGGCCGCCGAGACCGCCCTGATGGACCGGTTCATCGACCTGTATCTGGCCCGCATCGCCGACGAGAGCCGACCCTATCCCGGCGTTGTCGAAACGCTCGACGCCTTAGCCCTGGCCGGCGCCCGGCTAGTCGTCGTGACCAACAAGCGCACCGACCTGTCCGTCGCCCTGCTCGACGCCTTGGACCTGTCGCGCCGATTCTCGGCCATCGTCGGCCCCGACGTCGTCAGCGCCCGCAAGCCGTCCGGAAATCATCTCCGGGAGGCGGTCGAACGAGTCGGCGGCGATCCCGCCCGCTGCATCATGATCGGCGACAGCTATCCGGACCTGGCCAGCGCCCGCGCCCTGGGCGCCCCCGTCATCCTGACCAGCTTCGGCTATTCCGAAACGCCTGTCGCGGACCTCGACGCAGATAAACTGGTCGAGCACTTTGATCAGGTGCTCCACGCCGTCCGTGCAATGACGGCCTGAAACCGCGCTTTAACTAGCCTTGTGCACCATGCCCCGGGGTTTGGGGAACGTGCGTATGAAGTCGATCGCCATGCGATTGAGCTTGGTCCAGAAGGTGCTTCTTGGACTGTTTTGCGCGACTGGTATCGCCTTGGGGCTTTCGAGCTTCGTCGCCTATGACGCGTTCGAGGATAGGCTGCATCAGCAGAAGCAGCAGGACCTTATGCTGTATGCGCGCGAGCGCACACGGACGGAGCAGAGCCTCTTCAACGACTTGCGACGGCGACATGAAGCTGCGGTCAGGGCCCTGCGGCGCAATCTTCGCGCCTCACCCGGCGTCTCGGCTGACGAACGCTTCCAGCGCTATTTTCCGCTTCGTTCCGACGGCACCCGCCGCAGCGTACCCGAGCTGTTCGAGGGGCTGGCTCCCGGTTCAGGCAACCAGCTCTATGGGCTCGGAGCCTTCTTGGCGGACGGCGCCGCGATTGGCCCTGAAGAACGAGCGCTCTGGGTCGCAACCGCGGACGTGCTCGTAGCCAGCGGCGCCTCGGATCCAGACAAGTTCGACAACTTCTATTTCTTCACGCCGGACGACCGTCTCCTCATCTTCGGGCCCGAGCGCGAGGACCGGCTGATGTTCTATCGCGAGACCGCGCCGGCGAGCCTCAGCTTCGCGCGCGAAGAACTGGTCCAGCTCGTCAGCCCGGAGAACAATCCGACGCGGGCCATGCGCTGTACGCGCCTGGAGCGCCGCTTGTCCGATCCGGAAGGCCGCGCGCTCACGACAGGATGCCACACGCCGGTCTATATCGACGGCCAGTTCGTCGGCGCCTTCGGCACGACACTGGACATCGGCTCCTACCTGCATCGCGCCGTCAACGATGCGCCGGAGGGCGCCGAGGCGCTGATCGTGTCCCGCGAGGGTGATCTGATCGCCTATCCGGGATTCCTGGCGCCCGGTGAAGTGACCCGCGAAGCGGTCGATCGCTTCCAGCGCGATCTCGGCACGGATGGCATCATGCGCGTCATCGCCGACAGCGGGACCGAGCACGGGGTGATAGAGTCGCCCGATGGCCAGAGCTATGTCGCCTACGGTCGGCTCGGCGGGCCGGACTGGTATCTCCTGATCACCATGCCGCGCGAGGTCGTCGCAGCAGAAGCCCGCGCCTCGACCTTCAAGCTTCTGCTCGGCGGAGCGGCGGCCCTCTTGCTTCAGGCCCTTTTGGCCTTCCTGTTCGCTCGCAATCTGATCACCGACCCGATCCGGCGACTTGCCGAAGGCGGGGTTGGCCGCTCGGTCGCCGATATCGAGACTCGCCCGGATGAGATCGGCGCCCTGGCTCGCAACCTGTCCAGTGAGCGGCAGCAGGTCCGCGAACTGACTGAGGGTCTGGAGCGCCGGGTCAAGGAGCGGACGGCCGAGCTCGAACGCGCCAATCTGGCCAAGTCGGCCTTCCTCGCCAATATGAGCCACGAGCTGCGTACGCCGCTGAATGGGGTCGTCGCGCTGTCCGATCTCCTGCGTCAGCGTCTGGACGAGCCGGAGCACCGCGAGATGGCGACGCTGATCGTCTCTTCCGGACGGCTGCTCGAGCAGGTCGTGAACGACATCCTCGACGTATCCAAGATTGAGGCCGGTCACCTCAAACTCGAGGCGCGCCCGTTTGACGTCGAACAGATGGTCCGTGACATCGCCTCACTCCATGCGGCGGCGGCGGCGGCGCGCGGACTGACACTGGACTACAGCGTTTCGGCGCAGGCCCGTGGCGCCTACCTCGGCGACTCCGTGCGGCTCACCCAGATTCTGTCGAACTTGCTGTCCAACGCCGTCAAGTTCACCGAGGCCGGGCGGGTGACCCTGCGCGTGGCGAAGACGCGAGATGGGCTTCGCTTCTCGGTCCGCGACACCGGCATCGGCTTTGAACAGGCTCAGGCTTCCCGGCTCTTCGAACGCTTTGAGCAGGCGGACCAGTCCACGACGCGTCGCTTCGGCGGCACGGGTCTGGGTCTGTCGATCTGCGCCTCGCTGGCGGAGTTGATGGGCGGGAAGATCCGCGCCTTCGCACGCCCCGGCATCGGCGCCCTGTTCGTCGTGGACGTGCAGGTCCAAGCGACCGACGCAGCTCTGGCGTCATCATCGCCAGCCGAAAGCACGGTCGATCCGGGACATGACATCGACCGCCCCGTGCGCATCCTCCTGGCCGAGGATCACCCGACGAACCAGCGGGTCGTCAGCCTCATTCTCGAGCCGCTCGGCGTCGAGCTTGAGATCGCCGGCAACGGTCGGGAGGCAGTCGAAGCCTTCGCGACCGGCGCCTATGACATCGTCCTCATGGACGTACAGATGCCCGTCCTCGATGGTCACTCCGCCACGCGCGAAATCCGTGCGCTGGAGGCGCAGGAAGGGCGTGGCCACACCCCGATCGTCAGTCTGACGGCCAATGCCCTGCCTGAGCACGTTCAGGCCAGCCTGGCCTCCGGCGCCGACAGGCACCTGGCCAAGCCCATCCGTCCGGACGCCCTGATCGACTGTATTCAGGCGTTGTTGGCGAGCCAGCCGGTGGAACGCGCGGCCTAGCCCTTCATCCGCTCGACGGTCTCGACGGACGGATTGGCGCGCAGCGCCGCAGCGATCGTCGTGGCGTGCCTCGCGTCGGTCACCTCGACCTCGAAGGTGACCTCGAAGAAGTCCTCCTTCCGGTGGCTCATCTTGAGGTTCAGGATGTTGCCGCCGGCCTCGCCAATGATGGTGCAGGCCAGGCCCAGCACGCCCGGCGCATTGCGGATCGTCGCTTTGAGCGTCGCGGCGCCCAGGCCCAGGCGCTCGGCCTGGGGCGTCCACTGCAGGTCGCGCCACAGGTCGTCCTGGCTCTCGAACTCGACCAGCCGCTCGCAGTCGATGACGTGGACCGTCAGGCCCTGCCCGGGCTGGACGATGCCGACGATGCGGTCGCCCGGCACGGGGGTGCAGCAGGATGCAAAGTGAATCGACACCCCCGGCGTCAGGCCGCCGCCGCGCACGAACAGCCGCCCGGCCTTGCCCCCGTCGATGCGGGTGCGTGAGCGCACCGCAGCCCGCTGCTTGGGCTCCAGCGTCGGGAACAGGGCGTCAATGATCACCCCCGCCGAGATCCGCCCGCGACCCAGCCGGTCGTAGAGCTCCTCGTCGTTGGGCAGGTTCAGGATCTCGAGCGCCGGCGTCAGGCTGACGTCCTTGATCTTCTTGCCGACCCGCACGAACGCCTGCTCCAGCGCCGAGCGGCCCAGCCTCTGGAACTCCTCGCGCTCGGAGGCCCGAATGTGGCGCCGGATGGCCGAGCGGGCCCGGCCCGTGACCGCCAGATTGCGCCAGTCCGGCGCGATCTGTGGGGTCTTGTCGCGAAGGATCTGCACAACGTCGCCATTCTTCAGCGCCGTGCGCATCGGCCGGTTCTCGCCGTTGATCAGCACGCCGACTGCCGTGTCGCCCACCTCGGTGTGGACTGCATAGGCGAAGTCCAGCGGCATCGCCCCCTGGGGCAGGGTGATCAGCTCTCCCTTGGGCGTGAAGACGAAGACCTGATCCAGGTACATCTCGAGCTTGGCGTGCTCGACCCATTCGTCGTGCTCGCCGCCGTGCTCGATCACCTGCACCAGATGACGCAGCGTCTGCAGCGGGTCGCGCCCGCCCCCCTGGGCGGCGGCCTCGGCGTCGAAGCCGTAGTTGTTGTTCTTGTAACGCCAGTGGGCGGCCACGCCCTCTTCGGCGACCCGCTCCATCTCCTCGGTGCGGATCTGAAGCTCGATTCGGGTGCCGTGGGGCCCCACCACCGTCGTGTGCAGCGAGCGGTAGTTGTTCGATTTCGGCGTGGAGATGTAGTCCTTGAAACGACCCGGAGCCATCGACCAGTGCCGATGGATCACCCCCAGCGCGCGGTAGCAGTCCGCGTCCGACTCGACGATCACCCGAAAGCCATAGATGTCCGACAGGGCAGAGAAGCCCACCGACTTGGACTGCAGCTTCCTCCAGATCGAATAGGGCGTCTTCTCACGGCCATAGACGTGGGCCTTCACCCCCTCGGCCAGCAGCGTGCGCTCCAGCTCGGCGGTCACGCGGGTGACGGCCTTGCCCTGCTCCAGCTTCAGCGCCTGCAGCCGCCGGACGATCGCGTCGCGCGCCTGCGGGTGTAGATGTTCGAACGCCAGCTCTTCCAGCTCGATAGCGATGCGGTGCATGCCGATCGAACGGCCGAGCGGCGCATAGACTTCGAGCGTCTCGCGGGCGATCCGCTCGCGCTTCTCCGGCTTCACGTACTGGAGCGTGCGCATGTTGTGCAGGCGGTCGGCCAGCTTGACCATCAGGACACGCACGTCCTTGGAGATGGCCAGGATAAACTTGCGAAGGTTCTCCGCCTGGCGGCTCTGCTCGGCCTGAAGCTCCAGCTGCGAGAGCTTGGTCACGCCTTCGACCAGTCCCGCGATCTCTTCGCCGAACCGCTCGGCGATGTCGTTGCGCGTGGCAGAGGTGTCCTCGATCACGTCGTGCAGCAGGGCCGTCACGATCGAGGCGGTGTCGAGCTTGTAGTCGGTCAGGATGCCCGCGACCTGGATCGGGTGGGCGTAATAGGGATCGCCCGAGGCGCGCTTCTGCGACCCGTGCATCTGGGTCGCATAGACATAGGCCTTGTCCAGCAGGGCCTCGTCGGCCTTGGGGTCATAGGCCTTCACCCGATCGGTCAGTTCGAACTGACGCATGATCGGGGCGCGCGGCCTGGCCGGCTTTTGGTTTGAGTTCTGGGGTTCCGGCGGCGGGGCCGCCGGTGTCAGAGGGATACTTCGATCGACGGGCGCGTCGCTCAGTATCGCTCCTCCTGGCCGCCGTCACGGTCGCTCTGCAGCGCGCGGAGCAGTTCCGACTCGCTCATCTGCATGTGCTGCGGCTCGGCCAGCAGCGCCAGGGTCTCGGCCTCTTCTTCCGCCTCGGTGCGCTCATCGACACGCTGCAGCGTGGTGACGAGGTTGTCCTCGAGGGTTTCCGGCTTGACGGCGTCCTCGGCCAGTTCGCGCAGGGCGACGACCGGGTTCTTGTCGTTGTCGCGGTCCAGCATCAGGGCGGCGCCGTTCGAGATCGCGCGGGCGCGATGCGCGGACAGCAGCACCAGGCCGAAACGGTTCGGCACTTTCTCAATGCAGTCTTCGACGGTGACGCGGGCCATTCAGACTCTCTTGTGTCGGGAGATCGGGGGAGTAGCCGTCTAAGATAGCCGTTCGGGTTCGCGGGTGCAATATGCACCGCCGGGGCCTGAGCCTGTCCGATCAGGGATAGAACGTTGCTTCCAACCAACGCCCAAAAAAGTAGAAGCCGATCGACAGCAGCATGAACGCGGTCAGGACTATGCCGGTCTGCAAATCAAGCTGGCCGGTCATGGCGTATGCAATAGCCGCGAATGGTGCGCTAGCTGCAAACAGTAACGCCCCGGTGCGATAGACCTTCAGGAAGGCTCGTCCTAGCTGCATCTTTGGACCCGTCCGCCGCCCATCGCATCCAGTCCTGTTGACGCCCCTCTCACCCAGGCCGATCGCCAGAAATATCCAGCAGTTGCCAGCCGCCACCCTGGAAGACAATCACAGCATCCATCGCCCTCCAAGCGATGGAGCATGCACCTTCAAACGAGCAGCCATACTCGGTCGGCTCTTCTTCAGACGGCTCACAATGAACTCGCCTGATCCGCTCGGGCCATAAAACATCAGTAGCAACACTTCGCAGGCCCGTTGGGTCGGACAGGGCCTCGACGAGTTTCGCTTGTCCCTCTTCCGGCGTGGAGCAGGCGCCAAGCAGTCCCATGGCGGCGATGAGAGCTTCAGATCGCCCGCGCATCCAGCCCCACCTCGCACCGCTCGACCAGCACCTCCGCCGCCTCCCCGGTCTCCGGGCATCGCCAGTCCGGGGCGATCTCGGCCAGAGGGCCCATGACGAACCGCCGCTGCCGCGCCCTCGGATGCGGCAGGGTGAGCCCCGAGTCGTGGTCCACGATCCGGCCATAGGCGATCAGGTCCAAGTCCAGCGTCCTCGGCGCATTCCGCCGATGCCGATCCCGCCCGAAAGCCTCCTCGACGCGGCTCAGGGCGGCCATGGTCTCGTGCGGGTCCAAGGCGGTTTCGACGATCGCCACGGCGTTCAGGAACGGCGGCTCGTCCGGGTCCGGCCAGGCCGAGGATCGCCACCACGAGGACCGGTGCGTCACATCCAGCCCCTCGGACCGGAGCCGGGCCAGCGCGGCCTCCAGAAGGTCGCGCGTCGAACCCCAGGGCCCTTTCAAGTTCGAGCCCAGGGCGATAACGACGGCCTCATCCCATTCGGACGTATTCACGAGACCATATTGCCATGAGCTTCTATCCGACGGAACGCCTCGCCCTCTTCATCGACGGGGCCAACCTCTATTCGGCCGCCAAGGCCCTGTCCGCCGACATCGACTTCAAGAAGCTGATCGACGAGTTCCGCAAGAAGGGCGTGCTGGTCCGGGCCTACTATTACACCGCCGTGGTCGAGGGTGATGACTACTCCCCGATCAAGCCCCTGATCGACTGGCTCGACTACAACGGCTTCACCATGGTCACGAAAGCCGCCAAGCGCTTCACAGATCACGAGGGCCGTTCGCGCACCAAGGGCAACATGGATGTCGAGATCGCCGTCGACATGATGGAGCTGGCCGAGCGCATCGACCACGCCGTTCTCTTCTCGGGCGACGGCGACTTCGCCCCGCTGGTCAAGGCGATGCAGAGGAAGGGCGTGCGCGTTTCGGTGATCTCGACGCTGAAGAGCCAGCCGCCCCAGGCCGCCGACGACCTGCGCCGCGCCGCCGACACCTTCATCGACCTGTCGGACCTCCTGCCGATCTTCGGCCGCGAGCGCGCCCCGCAGACCCGGTCCTACGACCCCACCCCGTCGCGCGAGGAATACTGATCCCCCAGGCTCGGGTGTCCGCCGGGCGCTCGAATGTGTTTTGCAGGGCACAGCATCGGATTGACGCCTGACGGGGCCTGACGGCGGCGGAACGACCTGCCGATTCCCTCGTTGCCTCTCCCGACACACTGGGAGGTTCAGGGACATGGCTCGGCAATCCGTATTCACCGTTCGCGAGGCAAAGGCCGGCGCCTGGGTCGTGGCGATCACCGCCGTGCTCGTCGCCCTGGGCCTCAGCGGGCTTGAGCTCGGATCCCCCTCCATCCCGGACCGCGCCGCCTTCACCAGCGCGGTGGACGAGGCCCAGCCGCTCGGCGTCGATTTCGGGCTTTAGGACCGTGACCGCCCCGGGCGACGTCGTCGCCTTCTGGGTCGAGGCCGGACCGTCGAAGTGGTTCGCCAAAGATGACGCTTTCGACGCCGAGTTCCGCCGACGGTTCGAGGCGGATCACCTCGCCACCGCCCGCCGCGAGCGCGATGACTGGATGGGGACGCCCGAAGGCGCCCTCGCCCTGTGCCTGCTGCTCGACCAGTTCCCGCGCAACTGCTTTCGCGACACCGGCCACGCCTTCGCCACCGATCCGCTGGCGCGCGAGATCGCGCGCCGCGCTATCGCCCTGGGCCACGACCAGGCCCTGCCCGAGGACCTCCGGCCTTTCCTCTACCTGCCGCTCCAGCACTCCGAGGACATCGACGACCAGCGTCAGTCCCTCGCCCTCTTCGGCGCCCTGACCACGCCGGACGCCGACAAATGGGCGCGACACCACCACGACATCATCGCTCGCTTCGGACGCTTCCCGCACCGGAACAGGGCCCTGGGCCGGGTGACGACGCCCGAGGAAGCCGCCTTCCTCGAGGCCGACGGCTTCACAGGCTAGATTTCCCCGCAGGCACGCCGCCCAAGCCGCTGAAATCAAAAGCTCCGCCCGCGCCCGTCGGCCTGCTCATCACCGCTCACCCGCGCGCGCCTAGCCTTTACCGCGCGGTCTTTGACATCGTCGGGATTGGCGCGAGCCTCAGGTGTGCGCGTCGCAAGGCGCGTGTCGCTGCTGTCGGTCGTGTCGCTGCTTTTTCAGAGCGACACCGACACCGACAGCCCTAGCGCGGCAGCAGCGGGATCGGGTCCACCGGGCGAGGCCGGTCGGCCGGAGCGGGAGTGTAGCGGATTTCGAAATGGACCTGCGGCTGGGTCACGCCGCCGGTCGTGCCGGTCGTGCCGATCACCTGGCCCTGGGTCACCCGCTGCTCCATGCGCACATTGGTCGAGCCCAGGTGCGAATAGGCCGTGACCCAGCCGTCGGTGTGGACGATCACCACCGTGGTGCCCAGGCCCGGCAGGCTGTCGCCCGCATAGGCCACCTGCCCGGCCGCCGAGGCGCGAACCTCGGTGCCGGCGGCCGCACCGATATTGATGCCGTCGCTCCGCAGGCCCGAGCCCATGGTGCCGTAGCGGGTCAGCAGATCGCCCCGCACCGGCCAGGCGAAACGGCCTGCCGCGCGTCGCGCCAGCTCGGCGCCCGTCGGGAAGCCATCCTCGCCCACGGCCGAGGTGTCGGTCGAGACCGGCGGAGTCTGGGAGGGCGGAGGAGGCGGAGACGGGGGCGGAGGCGGAGGCGGAGGCGGCGGAGGCGGAGGGGCCGACACCTCAGGCAGGGTCATGTCCTGGAACGGCGACGGTCCGGTCGCATAGGGGTCCACGCCATTGTCGCGGACGCCCTCGGGCAGGATCAGCCGCATGCCGAGCCGAATGGCCCCGTCGTCCCCGATCCCGTTCAGGGTCATCAGGGTGCGCACCGGGGTCCCGAACCGCCGGGCCACGCCCGACAGGGTGTCCCCGCCCTGGATCACATAGACCGACCCGGGCCGCACGGGCGCCCCGCTCGAAGCGGACGGGGGCGGCGGAGGGGGCGGAGGGGGCGGAGGAAGCGTGCTCGCCGGCGGCGGCCCCAACGGCGGAAGTTCCGACGCCTCGACATCGGTCGAGGGCGCCGGCGGCAGGACCGTCTCGGTCTGCGGCGCCTGCGGGCCGGCCTCCGGCGTCGCCGGATATTGCGGCGGCGGCGGCGGCGGGAGCTCTCCCATTCGCGTCGGATACCGCGGCGTGCTCGGCACATAGCCGCCGCCGCAAGCGCTCAGCAGAACGCCCGCTGCGGCCACAACCGCCACTGTCCACGCCGTCTTCATCTCGTCCGCTCCCGACTGGGTCCGATAAGACCCACCTTCATGCGCGGAAATATGGCGGCAAGGTTAACGAAACCCGTGTCGGCCCGTGTCGGATTGTCGCTTCCCCCTGCCCCAGCTCTGGTTTACGCCGTTCACCCAAGAGCCGAAAACGGAGCCAGCATGCCCAAGTTTCAGGGAACGGACGCCTACATCGCCACCGACGACCTGCGGATCGCGGTCGACGCCGCCGTGGCCCTGGAGCGCCCTCTCCTCATCAAGGGCGAGCCCGGCACCGGCAAGACCGTCCTGGCCTACGAGATCTCCCGCGCCTTCAACGCGCCGCTGATCACCTGGCACATCAAGTCGACCACCAAGGCCCATCAGGGCCTGTACGAATACGACGCCGTCACCCGCCTGCGCGACAGTCAGCTGGGCGACCCCCGCGTCGCCGACGTCGCCAACTACATCAAGAAGGGTAAGCTCTGGGAGGCGTTCGACGCCCCGGTCCGCCCCGTCCTCCTGATCGACGAGATCGACAAGGCCGACATCGAATTCCCCAACGACCTCCTGCAGGAGCTCGACCGAATGGAGTTCTATGTCCACGAGACGGACCAGACGATCCGCGCGGCCGTGCGTCCGATCGTGGTCATCACCTCGAACAACGAGAAGGAACTGCCCGACGCTTTCCTGCGCCGCTGCTTCTTCCACTACATCCGCTTCCCCGACGCCGAGACCATGGAGAAGATCGTCGAGGCCCACTACCCCGGTATCCAGAACCGCCTGGTGGGCGAGGCCCTCAAGGTCTTCTACGCCATGCGCGACACGCCGGGCCTGAAGAAGAAGCCATCGACCTCCGAGCTGCTCGACTGGCTCAAGCTGCTGCTGGTGGAAGAGATCGACGCCGAGACCCTGCGTCAGCGCGATCCGACCAAGCTGATCCCGCCGCTCCACGGTGCCCTGCTCAAGACCGAACAGGATGTGCACCTGTTCGAGCGGCTTGCGTTCCTCACGCGGCGAGACGGCGCCAGACCGGGCCAATAGGCGCCGAAAGAACGGCTTACCGCGATTTCACTAGGCGGTTGCGGCCCCCTGCCGCAGGGTTCGGGCAAGGAGTTTGTCATGCGTGCTCTTCTCGTTCTCTGCCTGTCGGCCTACGGCCTCGCCGCCTGCGGCGACCCGGCTGTGCGCATCACCAAACGCGAGGAAACGACCCGCGAAGGCGAGCCGGTCCGGGTGATCGACACCCTGAACTGCCCAGAGCATCAGGGCGACCTGACCCGCACCCAGGTCTCGGCCGACGGACTGTCCTGCATCTACACCGGCCCGCGCGGCGCCGAGGTGACCCTGCAGTTGGTTCGGCTCGCCGATGGCCAGACGCCCGAACAGGCCATCGCGCCCTTCGAGGAATCCGTCCGCGCCCTCATGCCCGCGACCATCGCTCGCGCCTCTGACGGCGCCCTGGTGACCGTGCAGGCGGGCGACGGCGGCACGCGCGTACGCCTCCCCGGCTTCAGCGTCGAGGCCGACGACACCAGCTCCTCGGTCAATATTGGCGGCTTCGTCATTCGCGGCGACGGCAACGAAGGCCACAGCGACGTCAACGAGGGCGAGCAGGTCTCGGTCAACGCCAATGACGACGCCGCCGAGGTCCGCGCGATCACGTCTGGCGACATCTTCCGCGCCACCTACGTCCTGTCGGATGCGGAGCCGTCCGAGGACGGATGGCGCCTGACCGGCTACGAGGCGCGCGGCCCGGGCGCCGGGCCCATCGTCATCGCCGTGGTCCACTCCAAGGACCGCAACGAGGACGTGGTCTTCGACGCGGCCAAGGATCTGGTGACCCTGAACGTCGGCGGTTCGCTCTAGGCGGTCGGCGGCACGCTGGTCGAACCCGGCATCGCCTGCTTCTGACGCTCGGCCAGATGGTCGATCCCGCCCGCATACTGGACCAGGGCCGCGATCCGCTTCTCGATCGGCGGATGGGTCGCGAACAGGCCGAGAAAGCCGCTCTCGTGATGCTCCAGGAACATCCCGGCCATCTCGTCAGGCGCGTTAAGGTCCGCGCGGCCCGATACCTTCTGCAGCGCCGAGATCATCGCGTCCGGGTTCTTGGTCAGTTCGACTGATCCCGCGTCCGCCAGATATTCCCGCTGGCGCGACAGGGCCATTCGGATGACGATCGACAGGATCCAGCCGACCGCCGCGATCGCGAAGCCGATCAGGATCAGGGCCAGTGCGGGCCCGCCGGAGTTCCCCCGCCCGCCTCGGTTCCCGCCCAGGGCCACGAACCTCAGCGACCGGAACACCAACTCGGCGATCAGGCTGATGATACCCGCGAAAACCGAGGCGATCACCATGGTGCGCACATCGCGATTGATGACGTGCGTCAGCTCGTGAGCCAGAACCGCCTCCAGCTCGTCGCGGTTCAACGCCTCGACCAGCCCTCGTGTGACGGTGACCGAGTACTGCCCTTCGTGCAGGCCCGTGGCGAAGGCGTTCAGCTCCGGCCGGTCGATCAGGCGCAGGGTGGGCGTCTTCATCCCCCGCGAGATCGCCAGGTTCTCGAGCAGATTGTAGATTTCGGGATTGGTCCGGCGCTCGATCACCCGCGCGCCGGTGGCCATGTCGATGATGGCCTGGCTCGAGAAATAGGCGATCACGAACCAGACGCCCGCCACGACGATGGCGATCGGGATCGAGGCGATCAGCATCGAGCCCGACTCGGCAAGCGCTCCACCGACGGTCTTCGCCTGCATCGGCAGCAGGCCATAGCCCATCATCACCAGCTGCAGCCCGTACACGATGCCGACAAGCAGCACCGGGAACAGCGCCATCAGAACGATGGAGCGGGTGTTATTGGCCCAGATGTGGGTCTGAAGGCCGACAGCGGCCACGGCGATCGCCCTAGCTGAAGCTGACCTGCGGCGGCGCCTCGTTCATCGCGGCGCGGGCGTCGTCGCCCACGTCGAAGAACGGCTTGTCCGACCCGAACCCCACCAGACCGGCGAACAGGACCGTCGGGAACTGCCGGCGCACCGAGTTGAACTCTCCAACCGCATTGTTGAAGAACCGTCGGGCTGCGGCCAGCTTGTTCTCGATATCCGACAGCTCGGCCTGGAGCTGCTGGAAGTTGGTGTTGGCCTTCAGGTCCGGATAGGCCTCAGACAGGGCGAACAGGCGGCCAAGAGCGCCCGTCAGCATGTTCTCGGCCTGGACCTTGTCATTGACGCTGGTCGCCTGGGTCGCGGCGTTGCGGGCCTGGATGACGGCTTCCAGCGTGCCGCGCTCGTGCGTGGCGTAGCCCTTTACGGTTTCGACAAGGTTGGGGATCAGGTCCTGACGCTGCTTCAGCTGGACATCGATATCCGCGAAGGCCTGGTCCGCATTCTGGTCGAGCGTGACCAGCCGGTTGTAGGCGCCAACCACCAGGAACAGCAGCACGACAACGATGACGCCGATGATGATGAGGGTCCAGAGCACGATAGCCTCCCGTCTGTCCGAAGCTGGATACTAGGGGCGCGGCGGTCCGGCGTCATGCTGAATCGGTGGGTCGGACCCTATCCAATCCTGACGCCTGTCATGGAGATGGACCCGCCCTCGATCGCGTCATTGAAGAAGCTGACCGGCTCGCCAGGCCGCGCTTGCGCCGCCACATAGAGCAGCGGCAGGTAGTGTTCGTCGGTCGGGACGCTGAGTTGCGCCTCTTCGGCGAGGCCGATCCAGTTGATCAGGGCTTCATGGTCGCCCGTCTCAAAGGCCGCCTTGACCGCCTCGTTGAAGGCCGAGGCCCACGGATAGGCGTCCCCGCCTTCCCGCTTCCAGGTCCTGAGGTTGTGCACGAAGTCGCCCGAGCCGGCGATGATGACGCCCTCTTCCCGCAGGGGCTGGAGCATGCGGGCCAGCTCGTAATGTCCGCGCGCATCCAGCGACCGGTCCAGCGACAGTTGCACTACCGGCACATCCGCATCCGGCCAGACGTGAGCCAGAACCGACCACGTCCCATGGTCCAGCCCCCATTGCTCGGTCTGAACCGCGCCGGTCAGCTCGGCCACGCGCTTCGCCAGATCCGGAGACCCCGGCGCCGGATACTGCATGGCGTGCAGCTCCGGGCCGAAGTTTCCGAAGTCGTGGATCGTCGGCGGTCGCTCGTGGGCCGTCACGCCCAGCCCGCGGGTTTCCCAGTGGGCCGAGACCATGACGACACCCTTGGGCTTTCCGACCAGTTCGCCGATCGCCCGCCAACCCTCGGCGAAGCGCCCGCCCAGCGCGTTCATGGGCGATCCATGGCCAAAGAAGAGGGCCGGCTGGCTCATCGGGTTCAGCCCTTCAGCTTGTGGGCGATGCCGGCGACATAGGCGCCCTGCCAGCGCGCGCCTTCCAGCTCGTTGTCGCTGGGCATGCGGCTGCCGTCACCGCCGGTGATGGTCGTGGCGCCATAGGGGCTGCCGCCCGTGACCTCGTCCATGCGCTGCTGACCTGACCAGGCATAAGGAAGTCCCGCGATGACCATGCCGTGGTGCAGCAGGGTCTGGATCAGGCCGATCAGGGTCGTCTCCTGCCCGCCGTGCTGGGTCGCGGTCGAACTGAAGGCCGAGCCGACCTTGCCGACCAGCGCACCCTTGGCCCAGAGGCTGCCGGTCTGGTCGAGGAAGTTGCGCATCTGGCTAGCGGCGGTGCCGTAGCGGGTGCCCGCGCCGACGATAATGGCGTCATAGTCGCCCAGGTCCTCGGGCTTGGCGATCGGCGCCGCCTGATCAAGCTTGTAGCCGCTCTGGCGGGCCAGCTCTTCGGGCACCAGTTCCGGCACGCGCTTGATGTCGACCTGAACGCCCTCCACCGAACGCGCGCCTTCCGCCACGGCTTCCGCCATCGCCTCAATGTGTCCGTAGGTCGAATGATAGAGCACCAGAACCTTGGTCATGTGTCGTCCCTCGTCATAACTGTAACTGTTTGAGTGCCTGATATAGGCGCTTCGACGTCGGCCGCAATGCCGCGACGGGAGAAAAACGATCCTCGGGGCGGATGGGTCCGCAGCGAGACGATCTGTCCCGGTCCGGCGGGGTCAGCCCTGCCCGTATTCCCAGTCGTAAGGCGCGCCGGTCTCGCCGAGGATGAAGCGCACTAGCCCCTCGAAGGCCGGCTCGGCCCGCGCATCGTTGGACAGGATCACCACGCAGCGCCGCGACCATTCCAGACAGACCCAGGTGTTGGCCGTCATCGAGTTCTGCCCGCCCTTGACGAACCCCGGCCCCTGCGGCCCTTCGAACACCACCAGACCCAGCCCAGCAGCGAGGTCCGGCCGCCTCTCGCCGACAGGCAGTTCGGGCTGATCGACCGGGAACTGGCTGGCCGTCGTGATCGGCCTCTGCGGCCGGGTGAGCTCGGTCCTCGCCGTAGCGCTCAATCCGTCGCCACGCACATAGGCCGCTGCGAACCGCGCGAAGTCATCGAGCGTCGTATCCATGGACGCCGAGGCGTTGGCAAGCGGCCATTCCCGGTGCGGCCCGGTGGTCCCGTCCAGCCGCCAGCCGTCGGCAGCGTTGCCGGCGAAGCTGTCGCGCCAGACCAGACTGGTTCGTGTCATGCCCAGAGGCCCGAATACGCGGCGCTCCGACTCCCGCTCGAGATCGAACGCCAGCCCTTCCGACAGTGCGAAGTCAAGCAGGATCATCCCCGGCCCGGAATAGGCGTAGCGCATCCCCGGCTCGCTCCAGAACCGCATCCGGCTGTCTGCTCCGCCCGCGAACCCGCCGGAATGGGTCAGCAGCATGCGTGGCGTCAGCTGGGTCCAGCGCCCGTCCATCGCCGTCCAGTCGCCCCAGCGGTCACGAACCGCCTCTTCGCGATAGTCCGGCAGGGCCCGAGGGAAAAGGCGCGACAGCGGCGCATCCAGATCGACCCTGCCCTCCTCGACCAGTTGCATCACCATCCAGCCGAACACCGGCTTGGTCAGGGAGGCGGAGTACATCACCGTATCGGTCGTCAGCGGATCGCCGGCTGCGTTCCGGACGCCCCAGGCCTGCGTAGAGACGACCTGCCCATCGTCGATCACCGCAATCGCCAGCCCCCGCGCCCCTGTCTCGGCCATGGCGCGCCGAGCCTCGACGGCGACAGCATCCGCATCGGGCAGGGTCTGGGCGGCCACAGGGCCAGCCGACAACAACAGGATCGCGGCCAGCCAAGCGATCCGGCTCACCGACCTACTCCGAATCCACCGGTGTCGCCGGCAGCATCGGCTTCATGAAGCTGCGGTCGTAGCGGATCACGCAACCGCTCTCCTCGCGGATCCGGTCGGCGGCGATGAAGGCCTCATCCACGCCGAAGTGGCCGCGGTAAACCTCATACTCTGCGAAGCTCGCAAAGGTGAACAGCGCCAGCGCGCGGTCGCTCGATCCCTCCGACGGCAGGAAATAGCCATGATGCTGACCGCCGTGTTTCTCGACCAGCTCCATCCACGCCCGGGCGAACCGGGTGAAAGCGTCCATCTTGGACGGGTCGATCACATAGTCGACGACACAGGTGATCATGGGCGGCTCCCTGTCACTGCGCAAAGCATATCAGGTTGCCGTCCGGATCGCGCACGATGAAGGTTTGTGCGCCCCACGGCTCGGTGTGCAACTGGCGGTGAAAGACCGCGCCGGTCGCCGCATACTCCTCGAAGAGCGCTTCGATGCCGTCGGTCGTGATCGTCGCCGACAGCAAATCCGGATCGCCGTCCTGAAGCGCCGCGCTCCAGGCGGCCTGGTCGGTACGTCTCAGATTCAGCCGCGCCCCGTCGCGCACGATCTGGGCATAGAACACCGGCTCGCCGTACCGGAACGCCACCTCAAACCCCAGAGCCTCGGCATAGTGTTCCAGCGACAGCTCCAGATCGCGGACGAACACCTGAGGCTCAGCAGCGATCAGCATCGGGTCCTCTCCTAAAGGTGCAGCACTCTCTGCCATGCATCGAGCGAGGCCTCATGCATGGCCTCCGACATGGTCGGGTGCGGATAGACGATCCCGTGCACGTCTTCCTCCGTCGCCTCCAGCGTGATGGCGGTGACGAAACCCTGGATCATTTCCGTGACTTCGTGGCCGATCATGTGGGCGCCGATCAGGGCGCCGGTCTTGGCGTCGAAGATCACCTTCACGAAGCCGTCCGTCTCGCCGGCCGCCACGGCCTTGCCGTTCACACGGAACGGGAAGCGGCCGATCTTCACCTCGCGCTTCTCGGCCTTGGCCGCCTGTTCAGTTACGCCGACCGACGCAACCTGCGGCTGGGTGTAGGTGCAGCCGGCGATCGGCGAATGCACGTTCGGCGTCTTGTAGCCCGCGATATGCTCGGCCGCGTGGATACCCTCGTGGCTCGCCTTGTGCGCCAGCCACGGCGCCCCGGCGCAGTCGCCGATGGCGTAGAGCCCCTTCACATTGGTCTGGCAGTGGCCGTCGATCTTGATGTGGCCGCGGTCCAGCTCGACGCCCAGCGCCTCCAGCCCGATACCGTCCGTATTGGCCGTGATGCCGACCGCCGAGATGCAGACCTCGGCCTCCAGCGCCTCGGCCTTGCCGCCCAGTTCTACGTCCACCTTCACGCCCGAACCGGTCTTGGAGACCTTGGTCACCTTGGCGCCGACGCGGAACTTGATGCCGCGCTTCTCGAAGGACTTCTGGGCGGCTTTGGAGACCTCCTCGTCCTCGACCGGCATGATCCGGTCCACGGCTTCGACGACCGTCACCTCAGCGCCGAGGGCCCGGTAGAAGCTGGCGAACTCCAGCCCGATCGCGCCCGAGCCGATCACCACGAACGAATTCGGCAGCTTCTTGGGCGCCAGCGCCTCGCGGTAGGCCCAGATCTTGTCACCGTCGGCTTCCAGGCCGATCTGCGGCAGGGCCCGCGCCCGGGCGCCGACCGCCAGCATGACCGCCTTGGCCTCGACCGTGCGCGATCCACCGGCCTTCAGCGCAACCACGACCTTGGGCGCTGCCGCACCCTTCTCCAGCTTGGCCGAGCCCTCGATCACCTCGATCTTGTGCTTCTTCATCAGGAAGGCGACGCCCTTGTTCATCGTCGCCGCCACGCCGCGCGAGCGCTGGATGATGGCGTCAAAGTCGAAGCCGACCTTCTCAGCCGACAGGCCGTAGTCCTTCAGATGGCTCAGGCTCTCGAACTTCTCGCCCGACTTCAGCAGCGCCTTGGTCGGAATACAGCCCCAGTTCAGGCAGATGCCGCCCAGGTTCTCGCGCTCGACGATGGCGACCTTCTGGCCCAGCTGGCTGGCGCGGATCGCGGCGACATATCCGCCGGGGCCCGAGCCGATCACGATCAGGTCGAATTCAGCGGCCATCAGATTTCCTCGAGTACGTTGCGGCGGCGAGGATCGTCAGCCTCGCCGGTATTGATGACGCCCGCCGGCTTAACCAGCAGGACGGAAGTATTGTCGGTCTCGGCCACCGGGCAGTGCTCGACCCCGTGCGGCACGATGATGAATTCTCCGGGCTCCAGCACCTGATCGCCGTCGCGGAACTTCATCCTCAACCGGCCCGAGGCCACCAGGAACAGCTCGTCCTCGACCGCATGGCTGTGCCAGACGAACTCACCGTCCAGCTTCACCAGCTTGACCTCGGTGTCATTGACACGGCCCACGATCTTGGGGTCCCAAGCCTGACCAATGAGGGCCAGCTTCTCGGCGATGACGACCTTGGGCGGCACGGCGGGCCCGCCCTACGCCAGCATCGTGACCGGGTCTTCGATCATCTGCTTGAAGACCTGCAGGAAGCGCGCTCCGACCGCCCCGTCTACGACGCGGTGATCGCAGGTCAGGGTCACGGTCATGATGGTGGCCACGGCCAGCTGGCCGTTCTTGACCACCGGGCGCTGCTCACCCGCGCCCACGCTCATGATCGCGCCCTGGGGCTCGTTGATGATCGAAGAGAACGACTTGATGCCGAACATGCCCAGGTTCGAGACGCTGAAGGTGCCGCCCTGGAACTCTTCCGGCTTCAGCTTGCGCTCGCGCGCCCGCTTGGCGAGATCCTTGGCTTCCGTCGCGATCTGGCTCAGCGACTTGGTCTCGGCCGAGAAGATGATCGGGGTGATCAGGCCGCCGTCGATCGCCACCGCCATCGCCACATCGGCGTGGTGGTGCATGGCGATGCCTTCGGGCGTGTAGGAGGCGTTGGCTTCCGGCACGGCCTTCAGGGCCATGGCCGAGGCCTTCATCACGAAGTCGTTCACCGACACCTTCACGCCCTGGCTTTCCAGCATGGCGTTGACCTTGGCCCGGGCGGCCAGCAGGCCGTCGATCTCGCAGTCGATGTTCAGCGGGAAATGCGGAACGTCGCGGAAGCTCTCGGTCAGGCGACGCGCGATGGCCTTGCGCATGCCGTCCAGCGGCACGAGGTCGTAGCTGCCCGGCTTGATGCCCTGCTGCTCCAGCGACAGCACCTGACGGGCCTCGCCCTTGGCGGCGGCTGCCGGGGCTGCGGCGCCGCCCTTGCCGGCGCCTTCGACGTCGGCCTTGACGATCCGGCCGCGAGGACCGGTGCCCCTGATCGCCTTCAGGTCCAGCCCGGCCTGCGAGGCCATGCGGCGCGCCAACGGCGAGGCGAACACCCGGTCGCCCACGACCTTTGCCGCCGCGGCGGCGGCAGGCGTCGGAGCCTTGGCCGGCTCGGCCTTGGGGGCCTCCTGCTTTGCCGGTTCGACCTTGGGCGCCTCAGCCTTAGGCGCCGGCGCGGCCGTGCCGCCCTCGCCCTTCAGGCGCGCGATCACGGCATTGACCTTGACGCCCTCGGTCCCTTCCGGAACCAGGATCTCGGCCACTTCGCCCTCGTCGACAGCCTCGACCTCCATGGTCGCTTTGTCGGTCTCGATCTCGGCGATCACGTCGCCAGCCTTGACCTCGTCGCCCGCCTTGACGTGCCACTTGGTCAGGTTGCCCTCCTCCATCGTCGGAGAAAGCGCCGGCATCAGGATGTCGGTCATGCTCAGTCCTTCTTGGGAGGAGCCTCGGTGGTCATGCGCGTGGCCATCGGGATCGACTTGGACTCTTCAAAGCCCTGACGAATCTGCTCGAGCAGTTCGTCGGCCTTGCCGAGATCACGCGAGGCGTAGACCTGCGAGAAGTGGAAGGCGGCTTCGCCAAGCATGCGGCCGATGTTCTTGGGGTCCTTCAGGAACGGCCCAAGCACGAATTCGGGATGGTCGTGGATCCACCACACACGCATCAGTTCGACAGCCTTGTCGGCGTGAGGTCCCTCACGCGCACCGTCCGGAATTCTCATTTCATGCGGCGGCATAGGTCACCTTCTTAACAGCCTGGACGATCTTTTCGACGGTCGGAAGCGTCAGCGCCTCTAGATTGGCGGCGTACGGCATCGGCACGTCTTCCTGGTGCACGCGCAGCGGCGGGGCATCCAGATAGTCGAAGGCATGCTCGATCACGCGGGCGCAGACTTCGGCGCCGACGCCCATCGGGCCCCAGCCCTCTTCGACCGAAACGATCCGGTTGGTCTTCTTGACGCTCTCGACGATCGTCTCGTGGTCCAGCGGGCGCAGCGTCCGAAGGTCGATGACCTCCGCCTCGATGCCTTCCTTGGCCAGTTCCTCGGCCGCCTTGAGGGCGAAGCCGACCATACGGCTGTGCGAAGTGATGGTCACGTCCTTGCCTTCGCGGCGGACCTTGGCCTTGCCGATCGGCACGATCCAGTCCTCGACGTCCGGCACGTCGAACTCTGTGCCGTACATCATCTCGTGTTCGAGGAAGACGACCGGGTTCGGATCGCGGATCGCGGCCTTCAGAAGGCCCTTGGCGTCGGCGGCGTCATAGGGCGCCACCACCTTCAGGCCGGGCACATTGGCGTACCAGGCCGAATAGTCCTGGCTGTGCTGGGCCGCCACGCGGCTGGCCGCGCCGTTCGGGCCCCGGAACACGATCGGCGCCCGGATCTGGCCGCCCGACATGTACAGCGTCTTGGCCGCCGAGTTGATGATGTGGTCGATCGCCTGCATGGCGAAGTTGAAGGTCATGAACTCCACGATGGGCTTCAGGCCGGCCATCGCCGCCCCGGTTCCCACGCCCGCGAAGCCGTATTCGGTGATCGGCGTGTCGATCACGCGGCGGTCTCCGAACTCCTGCAGCAGTTCGCGCGAGACCTTGTAGGCGCCCTGATACTGGGCGACTTCCTCGCCCATCAGGAACACGTCCTCGTCGCGGCGCATCTCCTCGGCCATGGCGTCACGCAGGGCGTCGCGCACGGTCGTCTTGACCAGCTTGGCGTCGGCCGGGATCTCCGGGTCCTTGAGCTCGACCTTGGGCGTCACCGGCGCGGTCGGGTCTTCTTCCGGCCCGGCGGCGGCCTTGGGCTCCTCCTTGGCCGGGGCCTCAGGGGCCGGAGCCGCAGCCGGCTTGGCCGGAGCATCACCGCCCGCCAGACGCGCGATCACGGCGTTGACCTTCACGCCCTCGGTCCCCTCGGGGATCAGGATCTCGGCGACTTCGCCCTCGTCGACGGCCTCGACCTCCATGGTCGCCTTGTCGGTCTCGATCTCGGCGATCACGTCGCCCGCCTTGACCGTGTCGCCCGCCTTCACGTGCCACTTGGTCAGGTTGCCTTCCTCCATCGTCGGAGAAAGCGCCGGCATCAGGATGTCGGTCACTGGGCGGCCTCCTGGTACACGTCCGTATAGAGTTCCGACGGATCCGGCTCTGGGCTTTCCTGCGCGAACTGGACGGCCTCGGCGACGATCGCCTTCACATCGTCCTCGATCGGCTTGAGGTCGGCCTCGGTCGCGCCGGCCTGCTCGAGCAGGATCTTCACGTGGTCGATCGGGTCGCGGGTCTTCTTGACCTCGTCGACCTCTTCCTTGGTCCGGTACTTGGCCGGGTCCGACATGGAGTGACCGCGATAGCGGTAGGTCTTCACTTCCAGAATGAACGGACCGCCGCCTTCGCGGGCGCGCTTGACCGCCCGGGCCGTTGCGTCGCGGACCGCCAGCACGTCCATGCCGTCGACCTGCTCGCCCGGAATGCCGAACGAGGCGCCGCGCATGTAGAGCTCAGTCGTGGCCGAGGACCGCTCGATCGAGGTGCCCATGGCGTACTGGTTGTTCTCGATGATGAAGATGGCCGGCAGCTTCCACAGCTGGGCCATGTTGAAGCTCTCGTAGACTTGGCCCTGGTTGGCCGCGCCGTCGCCGAAATAGACGAAGCTGACCGAGTCATCGCCGCGGTACTTACCCGCGAAAGCCAGACCCGCGCCTAGCGCCACCTGGGCGCCGACGATGCCGTGACCGCCATAGAAGCCGGTCGGCACGTCAAACATGTGCATCGAGCCGCCCTTGCCCTTGGACGAGCCGCCGATGCGCCCCGTCAGCTCGGCCATGACCGCCTTGGGGTCCATCCCGGCGGCCAGCATATGGCCGTGGTCGCGATAGCCGGTGATGATCTTGTCATGGCCCTGTTTGACCGAGGCCTGCACGCCTACCGCCACGGCCTCCTGGCCGATGTACAGGTGGCAGAAGCCCCCGATCAGGCCCATGCCGTACAGCTGCCCGGCCCGCTCTTCAAAGCGCCGGATCAGCAGCATTTCCCGGTAGTAGCCGAGCAACTCATCCTTGGACGCCTCGGGCCCATTGGACTTCTTCGCATTGGTCTTGGCGGCGGCTTTCGCCATCCGGCGTCCTCCCAGACGTTCGTTGATGGGCAAGGAAGGTAACCGGTTTCCTCGGTCGCGCATCCCGCCTGTCGTTACGGAAAGCGGGCTTTAGCAGCCTTCTGTTCCGAAAGGCAAAGCCATATCAGGGATAACCTGATCAGAAGTTCGTCAGGAGGCCGCCGCGGCGCGAATGACGTAGTCGTCGGGCCGGGCGAAACCCAGCACCACGCGCGCCCGCTCTTCCAGCAGATCGACCGACAGGTGCTCCGACGACAGGCCGTCGACCCGCGCCTGAAGTTCCTCGCGCTCGGACTGAAGCGTCGCCAGCTCGGCCCGGCGGTCCACTAGCTCCTGCCGGCGCTCGGCCTCGTTCAGGAGCCCCCGCTCGCCCGTCAGCGCCTGGGCGCCGAAGTAGACGATGAACCCGCCCAGAATGGCCAGCCTCACATAGGGTCTGAAGTTGAAAGCCACCGCTGGGGTCCGGATACGCTGGAGTCGATTCTGCACTCCTGCTCCAACAGGCTTAATTTTTGGCTAATTTCCGCAAGCGTCGTGCTGCGCCTATTCGCGCAGCACGCTCTCCCCGGCATAGACCGCCAGATCGCCCAGCATCTCTTCGATGCGCAGGAGCTGGTTGTACTTGGCCAGCCGGTCCGAGCGGGCCAGCGAGCCGGTCTTGATCTGTCCGCAGTTGGTGGCGACGGCCAGGTCCGCGATGGTCGAATCCTCGGTCTCGCCCGAGCGGTGGCTCATCACGGCCGTGTAGCCCGAGCGGTGGGCCATATCGACGGCGTCCAGCGTCTCGGACAGGGTGCCGATCTGGTTGACCTTGACCAGGATCGAATTGGCCAGGCCCTCGCCGATCCCGGCCAGCAGGCGCGCCGGGTTGGTCACGAACAGATCGTCGCCGACCAGCTGGATCTGGTCACCCAGGCGATCCGTGAGCAGCTTCCAGCCCTCGAAGTCGTCTTCCGAGCACCCGTCTTCGATCGAGACAATCGGGAAGCGGTCCACCAGACCGGCCAGGTAGTCGACCATGCCAGCCTGATCGAGCGACTTGCCCTCGCCTTCCAACTCGTACTTGCCCTTCTTGAAGAACTCCGTCGCGGCCACGTCGAGGCCCAGATAGAAGTCCTTGCCGGCCTCATAGCCGGCGGCCTTGCCCGCCTTGACGATGAAGTCGAGCGCCGCTTCCGCCGAGGCCAGGTTCGGGGCGAAGCCGCCCTCGTCGCCGACGTTGGTGTTGTGGCCGGCGTCCTTCAGCTGCTTCTTCAGGGCGTGGAACACTTCCGCGCCCATGCGCAGGCCTTCCGAGAAAGTGTCCGCGCCGGTCGGCAGGATCATGAACTCCTGGATGTCGATCGGATTGTCCGCATGGGCGCCGCCGTTGATGATGTTCATCATCGGCACCGGCAGGACGCGCGCCGAGACGCCGCCGACATATCGATGAAGCGGCAGGCCCGCCGAGATCGAGCTCGCCTTCGCGCAGGCCAGCGACACGCCCAGGATGGCGTTGGCGCCCAGCCGGCCCTTGTTGTCCGTGCCGTCCAGTCCGATCAGCGTCTCGTCGATCCGGCGCTGGTCCTCAGCGTCCATGCCGCAAAGGGCGTCAAAGATCTCAGTGTTGACCGCGTCGACGGCCTTTTCGACACCCTTCCCGCCCCAGCGCTTCTTGTCGCCGTCGCGCTTCTCGACCGCCTCGTGGGCGCCGGTGGAAGCGCCCGAGGGCACCGCCGCCCGTCCGAACGCGCCGTCCTCCAGCACCACATCGACCTCCACGGTCGGGTTGCCGCGCGAATCGATGATCTGGCGGGCGGTGATGTCGGCGATATCGGTCATGTCTGGCTCGGTGGCTGCGTGTGGCCGGGTCTTAGCCAGTGAGGGGCGGCACGGCAAGAAAACGCGGGCGCCTGCCGTCAGGATCGGTCAGGTCACAGCGCCGGTCAGACAGCCCTCGTTCATGTAGAAGAGGCCAGCTTGGCCGTATCGAAATCCTTCTGGACGAACGTCATGAAATCCGCGCTCCTCGCCTTTGCCACCATGGCCGCCCTGGTCCCCGGCATCGCCCATGCCCAGAACACGCTTCGGGCCGACACCAACCTGACCGCAAACCAGCAAATCCGTTCCCAGAACGGTCGCTTCCATCTGATCATGCAGAGCGACTGCAATCTGGTGCTCTATGAGGGCGGGCGTGCGCTGTGGGCGTCGAACACCCACAATCGCGGCTTCGGCTGCTTCGTCCGGATGCAGGGCGACGGCAATCTGGTCGTGTACGACTCGAACGAGACCCCGCTCTGGGCCTCCAATACGGTGGGCCGCACCAATCCGACCCTGCAGGTTGAGGATAGCGGCGACGTGGCGATGTACTCCGGCGGCCGCGCGGTCTGGCGCACCAACACCGCTCAGCGCGCCCCTGAACCCGACCGCCCCGGACGTCCGGGCGGCGGCTCCGGTGGCGGCTCCGGAGGTGGCGGTGGAGGCTACGACCGCGACCGGCCCTGGCAAGGCGCCGACGTCCTGCGCAGCGGCGACGAACTCCGCAACGACCGTGAGGATTCCATCAGCTCCGCACGCGGCGATTACCGCCTGACGCTCCGGCGCTCCTGCGAGCTCGAGGTCGCCGACTCGCGAGGCTGGAACGCCCGCGTGCGCTGGTCGGCCGGCACCGCCTATGCAGGCCGAAACTGCCGCCTGGTCCTGCGCAACAACGGCGAACTGATCCTGATCGCAGACGGCCGCACGGTCTGGGGCACGGGCTCTTCCGGCCGCGACGCAATCGCCTACGTCGACCGCGATGGCTATCTCGTTGTGTACGATCGCGACCGCAATCGCGAGATCTTCAGCAGCCGGCGGGACCGCGGCCGCCGGTACTGAGTCTGGCGGCGGGGGCGCGCAGCGCTCCCGCCATCAAGCCTAGGAACATCCCTCGACCAGCTGGATGTCAGGCCCGCCGACGTGGAACTGCATGACCGCGCCGTCGCCGCCGATCTCGTAGCGGATGCCGCGGCGGCTATCGTCGGTGATGTAGTCGTTTGGAGCCGGACGGGCGCCGTCCCAGACGAAGATGTCTTCGGCCGGGGCCTCCTGATAGACGTGCGGTGTCACGACGGCCCGATCGCCGTAGAAGGCCTTGATCTCCGCAGCCGAGCTGCCGACACCGAAGCCGTCCGCCGTGCGCACCGTCGCCGGCTCCGCAACCGAAATCCGCGACAGGGTCCCGTCACGCAGCATGACGAGAAGCCCTTCCGGAGCCTCGCTCGGCCGGAAGAAGTCGCAGGCCTCCGGTTCGGGCCCGCCTACGGCGTCCGGATTGGCGTCCGCGCCCATGGCCGCCTCGATCTCTGCCCGGGTCATGCCGACCCGCAGGGTTCGCCACCCCTCGGACGTCAAGGCATCCGACGCCGGCGTGACGGAATCGGGCGCCTCGGGTGACGGCGGGGTTGCGTTTGCCCCGGCGGCGTCATCCGCGGGCTGGCAGGCTGCGAGCGTCAATGCAGACGCGGCGGCGGTCAGGCAAACGAAAAGGCGCATGAGAATCTCCCGAGCTGATTCCCCGGGTGAAACGCAGAACGCCGCACGGAGGTCCGCGCGGCGTCCAGAAAGTCGCTAGCGAAGGAAGACCTAGTCTTCCTTCTGCTCCAGAACCTGACGGCCCTTGTACATGCCGGACTTAAGGTCGATGTGGTGCGGACGGCGCAGTTCGCCGGTGTCCTTGTCCTCGACGTAGGCGTTCGTGCCCAGGGCGTCGTGCGAACGACGCATGTTACGCCGCGAGGGCGAGGTTTTTCGCTTCGGAACGGCCATGTCCGTCTCTCGTTGGGTCTGGCGCCCCACGGCACGAGGCCAAAGGGCGCGAAAATGGAAGCGGCGGCCGCGAGGGCCGCCTTCGGAGCGCGGGCTTATGCCTGAACAGGCGCCCGAGTTCAAGGGGTGTCCGTGCCGAGTTCCTTTTCCAGCACCACGAACCAGAGATCATCGCGAAGGGGCCGTCCCAGGCGCGGATTGTCCATCGGGAATGGGCGCGTCTCCCCGGTCCGGCGATAGCCCATGCGCTCATACCAGGCGATCAGGCTGTCGCGCTGCCAGAAGACCTGCATTTCGATCCTTCGGGCGCCGAACCGGTCGACCAGTCGGGTCTCTACAGCCCTCACCAGCGCCCTGCCGATGCCGCCGGCCTGGCGAGTGGGATCGACGGAGAGCATGCCGAGGTAGCCCGTCTTTCCGCCCCGATCGGCCATCAGCACGCTGCCGACGAGGTCGCCGCCCATCTCGGCTATCAGGATCGTCTGGGCGGGGTCTTCGATGATCTCCGCCAGCATCGCCGCATCGGTCCTCTGGCCGCCGAGCAGGTCCGCTTCCGTCGTCCAGCCTCGTCTGGAACCCTCGCCCCGATAGGCGCCTTCGATCAGGGGCAGCAGCGCCGGAATATCCGCCATGTGGGCCGGACGAATTCGCAGGCGCTCACGCCAGGTCGCCCGGTCCAGGCCGTAGAACAGACTGTCGACCCAGGTGTCTCCAATCTGGAACGTGCGCTCAGCGGCTCCGGTTCGCCGGAACCCTGCCCCTTCCAGCACCCGGATCGAAGCCGCATTGCGAGGATCGACATCGGCCGTCAGCTCGGTCTGTCCCCTCGTCTCGAAGGCATGGTCGATCACCGCCGCGACCGCCTCTCGGCCGACACCGAGCCCCCAGACATCCGGGTGCAGGATGAAGCCGATCTCCGGCAGCCGGTAAAAGCCGGCCTTGCCCACGGTCCGTCCTTCGAATTCCACCACGAAGTCCGCCGCCAAATACTCAGGCGACCGGATCATCGCCTTCAGCCAGGCTTCGGACTGCTCGCGCGTCTCATGCGGCGGGGTCGACCAGTAGCGCGTGGCCCGAGGATCCGAGAGGATCGAATGGAAGGCGTCCAGATCGTCTTCCCGGGCCGGCCGCAGCACCAGTCGCCGGGTCCGCAGGGTCGTCCCCGTCACACCAGTCGGCTCTGTTCCAACGCCGCCCCGATGAAGCTGGCGAACAGTGGATGGGGCGCGAAAGGTCGGCTCTTCAGTTCTGGGTGATACTGCACGCCGATGAACCACGGGTGGTTCGGCAGCTCGACCGTCTCGGGCAGCACGCCGTCCGGCGACAGGCCGGCGAAGACCATGCCGGTCTCTTCGATGCGCTCACGGTAGTTGATGTTGACCTCATAGCGGTGCCGATGCCGCTCCGAGATCGTGGTCGAGCCGTAGATCTCGGCGATGCGCGAACCGGCCTTCAGCGTCGCGTCATAGGCGCCCAGCCGCATGGTCCCGCCCAGGTCGCCGTCGGCCTTGCGCTGGACCCGCTGGTTGCCCTGCACCCACTCGGTCATCAGGCCCACGACCGGCTCGTCGCTCGGCCCGAACTCGGTCGAGGACGCCTCCGTCAGCCCCGCCAGGCTGCGCGCCGATTCGATCACCGCCATCTGCATGCCGAAACAGATGCCGAAGTAGGGAATCTTGCGCTCGCGGGCGAAGCGAACCGCCGCGATCTTGCCCTCGGCGCCGCGCTCGCCAAATCCGCCGGGCACCAGAATCGCGTGGGCGCCTTCCAGACGCGCTGCGCATTCCTCGGGATCCTGCTCGAAGGTCTGGGCCTCGACCCAGTCGATGTTGACCTTCACCCGGTTGGCCACGCCACCGTGGTTCAGGGCCTCGATAAGCGATTTATAGGCGTCCTTGAGAACCGTGTACTTGCCGACGATGGCCACGGTGACTTCGCCGTCCGGGTTCAGGCGGCGCTCGGCGATGCCTTCCCAGCGTTCCAGGTTCGGCCTGGGCGCATCGGCCATGCCGAACACCGAAAGCACCTCCGTATCGAGCCCCTCGCGGTGGTAGTCGAGCGGCACCGCGTAGATGTCGGCCGAGTCCATGGCCTGCACGACCGCACTTTCGCGCACGTTGCAGAACAGGGCGATCTTCTTCTTCTCGCCCTCGGGGATTGGAAATTCGCAGCGGCACAGCAGCACGTCCGGCTGGATGCCGATGGAGCGGAGCTCCTTGACCGAGTGCTGGGTCGGCTTGGTCTTCATTTCGCCGGCCGTGCCGATGTAGGGCAAGAGCGTCAGGTGGACGAAACAGCTCTGGCCGCGCGGCAACTCCTGGCCCAGCTGACGGATGGCCTCGAAGAACGGCAGGCCCTCGATGTCGCCGACCGTCCCGCCGATCTCGACCAGCACGAAGTCGGCTTCCTTGCCCGTCGCGGGGTCGACGGCGGGCCGCAGGACGAAATCCTTGATCTCGTTGGTGACGTGCGGAATGACCTGGACCGTGGCTCCGAGGTAGTCTCCGCGCCGCTCCTTCTCCAGGATCGTCGAATAGATGCGCCCGGTCGTGATGTTGTCCGACTTGGCCGCCGACACGCCCGTGAACCGCTCATAATGGCCCAGGTCCAGGTCGGTCTCGGCGCCGTCGTCGGTCACGAAGACCTCGCCGTGCTGGTACGGGCTCATCGTGCCCGGATCGACGTTGAGATAGGGGTCGAGCTTGCGGAGGCGAACCGTATAGCCGCGCGCCTGAAGCAGTGCGCCGAGAGCCGCTGAAGCGAGACCCTTGCCCAGCGAGGAAACCACGCCGCCCGTGATGAATACATATCTAGTCACGGGGGACCACCTTACCGCTGATTCGGGTGCGGCGCTTCGGGCTGGACCAACGCGCCTGTTGAAAAGAAGAAGGGCGCCCGGTGGGGCGCCCTGCTGTCGGAGGCTCTTCGACTGTGGAGGGGCGGAGGTCCGCCTCCCTGATCACTGGGCCGGAGCTTCCTGGGTGGCGCCGTCGCCGACCGGCAGGCTGTCGAGCGACAGACCTTCGTCGGGCGAAGCGGGCGGAGCCGCCGGGGCCGCGGGCTGTTCGCCCTCGGGGGCGGCAGGCGCGCCGACGGCCGCGCCGATGTCGTCCGCGTCGAACGAGGTGCCGGTCCGCTGTTCCATGTTGCCATAGATGGTCAGGCCGATCGCGCAGGCCGCGAAGGCGGCGCCCAGAACCCAGGTCGTCTTGGTCAGCAGATTGCCGGCGCCGCGCGCCGTCATCAGGCCGGTCGGCCCCCCGCCCATGCCCAGCGCGCCGCCTTCGGAACGCTGCATCAGGACGACTGCGATCAGGGCGATCGAGATCAGGATCTGGATGACGAGAAGGGTGGTGAGGATCATGGATCGTAACTTGGGAGCCGCCGGGCGGCGTTCAAGCGGCGGCGTCTAGCACCGACGGCAGCCGAGAGCAACGCGGGGTCGCAGCCTGCCGGCGCCCATCGTCTGCCCCGTTGCCTTCCCTCGCGTCTGGTCGCTATGCGTAGCGAAAGACAACGAAGGAACGCTTCATGGCTATCCCGGCTTCGCTGCAACGCGGCCTCAAGATCCCCGTCATCGCCGCTCCGATGTTCCTCTGCTCAGGGCCGGACCTGGTGGTCGAGACCTGCAATGCCGGAGCCATCGGCACCTTCCCGTCGCTGAACCAGCGCACCACCGAGGGCTATCGGGAGTGGCTCATCGATATCAAGTCGCGCCTCAATCCTGACGCCGCCGCCTTCGGCGTGAACCACATAGTCCATCCGACCAACCCGCGCCTGATGGCTGACATGATGGTCTCGGTCGAACAGGAAGTGCCGCTGATCATCACCTCGCTCGGCGCTGTGCGCGACGTGGTCGACGCGGTCCACGGCTACGGCGGCGTGGTCTTCCACGACATCGCCAACATCCGCCACGCCCGCAAGGCCGCCGAGGCCGGCGTCGACGGCCTGATCCTCGTCGCCAATGGCGCGGGTGGCCACGCCGGGATCATCAATCCCTTCGCCCTCGTGAACGAGGTCCGGTCCTTCTTCAGAGGCACGATCATTCTGTCGGGCTGCCTGTCGACCGGCCGCGACGTCGCCGCCGCCATCACCATGGGCGCGGACTTCGCCTATCTCGGCACCCGCTTCATCAACACCACCGAGGCCCTGGCCCCGGACGCCTACAAGCAGATGATCGTCGACTCGGGCGCCTCAGACATCACCTACACCCCGGCCGTCTCCGGCATCCCCGCCAACTTCATGACCAAGTCGCTCGTGGACAACGGCATCGACCCCAAGAAACTGCCCGAGCACAAACTCGACATGGGTGACGAGGCCAAGGCCTGGAAGACCGTCTGGTCCGCCGGCCAGGGCGCGGGCGCGATCGACGATGTGGCGCCCGCCGGACAACTCGTCGAACGTCTCTCACAAGAGTTTCACGACGCAGTCACGGATATGTCGCGACGATTCGGCTAAGGGGCGGCCGTCCGGATCATCCGTCACCGGACGATTCTCCGATGGAGCCGACGATGCGTCGCCTGGTGCTGTCCGCCGCCCTTTTCGCCACCCTCGTTCCGTCCGCCGCGCTCGCCCAGGATTTCGGCGGCGAGTGGTCGTTCGACTTCGCGGTCGGCACCGACAACCGCTCCAAGGGCACGTCCAAGTCGGATGGCGAAGCCTTCGCCCTGGCCGCCGCCCAGTGGGCGTTCAACGACTTCTATGTCGCCGTCGAAGGCGAGACGATCGACCACTCCACCGGCTCGAACCTCGAGGCTGAAATCAACGCCGGTTGGGCGCCTGAAGCCGCCGGTTTCGAGTTCGACTTCAACGCCGCGCACAAATGGTACCTCGACGCCCTTCCGGGCACGGACGATGACGCCTGGGAGTTCACCGCCGACGTCTCGCGCGATCTGACGGACCGCGTCGATGCGCGCCTGCGCTTCCAGTATTCGCCGGACAGCGCCGGCTCGACCCGCAGTTGGACCTGGGTGGAAGCCCGCGGTCGCGTCCGGGTCCACGACCGTGTCCGCGTCTCCGCCGCCGTCGGCCACCGCGAGCAGGTCGACAGCCGCGACTACACCGCCTGGAACGTCGGCGCCGACTTCGAGATCAACGACTGGGCCTCGGTCGATCTGCGCTGGTACGACACTGATGTCGACAACCCCTCGACGACTTATGAGGAAGCCCTCGTCGCGGTTCTGAACGTCGGCTTCTGATCCGGCCGACTTGCGACGAGACCTCGGGAAGCCCAAGGTCCGGCCTCCGTCAGTGAGGCTTGCCGATGAACCCGTTCCTGAACCGCCGCCTGTTCCTGACCCTGTCCGGTGCGGCCGCCATGGCGCCGGGACTGGCCTACGCCCAGGCGTCCAGCCCGGCCGACGCCGCCTTCGACCAGGTGGCGCAGGGCTGGCTGGACGAATCCATCCGTCTTTCCCCGCCCTACGCCACGGCGCTGGGCGATCACCGCTTCGACGACCAGACGGGCGACCTCGGCCCGGCCAGCTGGCACGCCCGATCCATGCTGGCCCGCCGCGCACTGGATCAGCTTGGGACGATCGATCGCCGCACCCTGTCGCGGGAGCGGCAGGTCGACGCGGCCCTTCTCGACAACAGCCTGCGCGGCGACATCTGGACACACGATGTGCTCCAGGCCTGGGCCTGGGACCCTCTCGTCCACAATGAATACGCAGGCTCGGCCCTCTTCAGCCTGATCGCCCGCGAGTTCGCCCCCCTTCCCGACCGGCTTCGGGCAGCCACGGCCCGGATGGAGGCCTTCCCGGCCCTGCTCGTCGGCACCCGCGAGGCGCTTCAGCCCGCTCGCGTCCCCGCCATCCACGCCCAGACTGTGTCCGGTCAGAACCGGGGCCTCAGCAGCCTCGTCGACATGGTCCTGGCCCAGGCCGACGGCCTTTCGGGGGCCGAGCGCACACGCCTGATGGAAGCTGGCCGGATCGCCAAGCTGGGCATCCAGGCGCATCAGGACTGGATCGATACGGTGCTGGTCCCGGGCGCCCAGGGCGACTTCCGATTGGGCTCGCAGCTCTATGACGCCAAGCTGACCTATGCGCTGAACAGCGGCCTGACCCGGGCGGAAATCGGTTCTCAGGCCCGGGCCGAAATGGCCCGCGTCCGCGACGAGATGTACGAGATCTCGCGCGGTGTGCTGGCCGGCCGCGAGGGCGCACCGGAGGCCCCGCGCCGCCCGTCGGACGAACAGCGTCAGGCCGTCATCGCGGCGGCCATGGAGCTGGTCTACGCCGACCGCCCCAGCCGCAACGGACTGGTCGAGGCGGCCGAAGAGATGCTGGCCAACGCCACGACCTTCGTGCGCGAACGCAACATCGTCACCGTGCCTGACGAGCCGGTCCGCATCGTGCTGACACCCGAGTTCCAGCGCGGCGTGGCCGTGGCCTATTGCGACAGCCCCGGCCCGCTCGATCGCGAACAGCCGACCTTCTACAAGATCTCGCCCATCCCCGATGGCTGGACCGACGAACAGGCCGAGAGCTTCCTGCGCGAGTACAACACGCGCTCGCTCGAAGGTGTCACGGTCCACGAAGCGATGCCGGGTCACTATCTGCAGCTGGCCCATTCGAACCGGTATCCGTCGATCGTGCGGGCGGTTCTGGCTTCAGGTCCCTTTGTCGAAGGCTGGGCCTGTTACGCTCAGGACGTGATGGTCGAGGCCGGGCACCTGGACAACGATCCCCTGTACCGGCTGGCGAACCTGAAGTTCCTGCTGCGGGTCATCGCCAACGCCCTGCTCGACATCGGCGTCCACGTTGAGGGCATGGACCGGGCCGAGGCCATGCGGATGATGACCGAGGACGCCTTCCAGCAGGAATCCGAGGCCGCCGGAAAGTGGATCCGGGCCCAACTCTCCTCGGCTCAGCTGCCGACCTATTTCGTCGGATGGCGCGAGCATTGGGCGCTGCGTCGCGAAATGGAGAGCAGCCAGGCGGCGCGCTTCAATCTCAAGACCTATCACGACCAGGTCCTCAGCTTTGGATCGCCGCCGGTCCGCTACGCGTGGGCGCTCATGACCGGCGGGGCGATCACCTAGGCCAGAGCCTGCTCCAGGTCGGCGATCAGGTCGTCGAGGTCTTCCACGCCGACCGACAGGCGGATCAGATTGTCGGTGACGCCGCCGGCCTCGCGGACCTCCTTGGGCACACTCGCGTGGGTCATGATGGCCGGGTGGTTGGCGAGACTTTCGACACCTCCGAGGCTTTCGGCGACGGTGAAAACCTGGAGGCGCTCCATGATCTGCCTCGTTCGAGCGAGATCGCCGTCGACGACGATAGAGATCATGCCGCCGAAGCCGCGCATCTGGCGTTTGGCGAGCGCGTGCTGCGGATGGCTCTCGAGGCCCGGGTAGTAGACCCTGGCGACCTCCGGGCGACCCTCGAGCCAGCGTGCGATGGCCAAGGCATTGTCGCAATGCGCCCTCATGCGAACGCCGAGGGTCTTGAGACCCCGGTTCACGAGAAAGGCGTCGAACGGGCCCATGATCCCGCCCACCGAGTTCTGGAGGAACTTGAGCTGGGCCGCGAGGTCGGCGTCCCGGGTCACCAGCACGCCGCCGATCACGTCAGAGTGGCCGTTGAGATACTTGGTGGCCGAGTGCATGACGATGTCGGCGCCCAGATCCAGCGGAGACTGGCACCAGGGCGTGGCGAAGGTGTTGTCCACCACCATCAGCAGGCCGTGTTTCTTGGCCACGGCCGAGAGCGCCGCGATGTCGGCCAATTTCATCAGCGGATTGGTCGGGGTCTCGACCCACAGCAGTTTCGTCTCGGGCCGGATCGCCGCCTCGACGGCGGCCAGGTCGGTCAGATCGATGTAGGAGAAATCCATCCCCGCCGACCGCCGACGAACGCGCTCGAACAGGCGGTAGGTACCGCCATAGAGATCGTCGCCGGTGAGGACGTGGGCCCCCGCGTCCAGCAACTCCAGCGCCGTGGATGTCGCCGCCATGCCAGAGCCGAAGCCGAAGCCGTGGGTTCCGTTCTCGAGGTCGGCGATGCAGGCCTCGAAGGCCTCGCGCGTCGGGTTCTTGCCGCGCGCATACTCATAGCCCTTGTTCACGCCCGGGCTTTCCTGGGCGTAGGTCGAGGTGGCGTAGATCGGCGTCATCACCGCGCCGGTCGTCGGGTCCGGCTTCTGGCCGGCGTGGATGGCGCGGGTGGAAAAACCCTGCCGGTTCGATCCCTTGGCCATGGTCCTACTGATTTAGCTTGAGGTGATTGATCAGGTCGACGCGGGTGATCAGGCCGATGAAGTCCTGGCCGTCCATCACGATAGCGACGTGGTCGCGCTCGAAGATCGGGATCAGATCGTTCAGCGTCTCGTGAACCTGAACCGTGTCCAACTGTGTGGTCATGGCAGAGCGAACCGGCTTGGCAAAACGCTCGGCGCGCGTGATCTCGTCTGTGTCCAGCACGTGCACAATGTCGGAATCATCGATGATCCCGACCAGACGCCCGCCGTCCATGACGGGCAACTGGGACACGTCTGCCTGACGCATCCGACCATAGGCCACCGCCAGCGTATCATCAGACCCGACCGAAATGACCTCGGCGGCGTCACGGCTGACCACATCTCGCAGGTCGCCGTGCAGCTTGCGTGGCGTCAGACCCTGATCGGTCAGCCACGCGTCGTTATAAACCTTGGACAGGTACTTGGCGCCCGTGTCGCAGACGAAGCTGACCACGCGCTTGGGCTCGGTCTGCTCGCGGCAATAGCGGAGCGCGGCGGCCAGAAGCGTGCCCGACGACGAGCCGGCCAGCACGCCTTCCTTCGCCAGCAGTTCGCGCGCGGCGCCGATCGCCTCCAGATCGGGGATCGAATAGGCCCTGTCGATCAGGCTCAGGTCCGCCGTATCGGGCACGAAGTCCTGGCCAATACCTTCCACCGAATAGGAGCCCTTGGGCCCGGGCTTGCCCTCGTTGACGAAGCCGGCCAGGACCGAGCCGACCGGGTCAGCCAGGATGGCCTCGACCTTTGAGGACTTCGACTTGAGGTACCGGGCCGTACCGGTGATCGTTCCGCCTGAGCCGATGCCGGCCACGAAGGCGTCCACGTCGCCGTCCATCTGCTCCCAGATTTCGGGGCCGGTCGTCAGTTCGTGCGCCAGAGGATTGGCGGCATTGGCGAATTGATTGACGTAAAACGCGTTGGGGATCTTCTGGGCCAGGCTCTCGGCCAAGTCCATGTAGTACTCCGGATGCCCCTTGCCGACGTCCGAGCGGGTGAGCCGGACCTCGGCGCCCATGGCCCGGACGTGCTGGATCTTTTCCTTGGACATCTTGTCGGGGATCACCAGCAGGACGCGATAGCCGCGCTGCACGCCGACCAGGGTCAGCGCCAGGCCCGTATTGCCCGCCGTCGCCTCCACGATCGTCCCGCCGGGCTTCAGCCAGCCTTCCTTTTCGGCTTCGTCGAGCATGGTGAGCGCGATCCGGTCCTTGATCGAGCCGCCGGGATTGTTGGATTCCAGCTTGAGGAACAGCCGACACGGACCGGTGTCGATCTTGGTGACCTCGATCATGGGCGTGTGGCCGATCAGGCTGAGTAGTCCGGTGGTCTTGGGCGTTTCAGGGGCCGAATCGGCCATGCGGTTTCTCCCGTGCGCTCTGCGCATCGATGCTTTGGCGCCTGAATAGCGCGGGGGGCCGTAGAGGTCACGCGGGGCACGGTTATCTCCCTCCCCTCTCCGGGCACGGCTGCGCGGAGCGCCGGGTGGGCGATGGGTGTGAGGGTGGCTCTGCCTTGCCCCACCTTACCGCTGCGCGGCATGTCCTCCCCTGGAAGAGGCTTGGACGTGGGTCATCGGCCTCCGGCTTTCGCTCGGAAGGTTGGGAGGGCAGGCGGAGCGCCGGACTTCGGGTCCGGTGACCGTGGGGGTAGTTTGAGCGTTTCGACCCTCGGGTGCGCTCCGCCGCGATCTGTTTTCCCGGAGCTCCTGCTGGGCGGCCGTATTAGGGCCTACGCAGATTTTGGGTCAGCCCCGGACGGTCGGGCCGTGACACAGCGATCACGGTCCCGGAACCAGCGGGTACTCCGCCCCGCCGCTATCCGCTCAGTCCGCATCCTCACACCGACAAGGTCGCTGGCCATGCGCCCTCCCCTGGCGTGGGGACGAGGCAAGTATGGGAGGCGTCAGGAGTGGCGGGGGTTTAGCGGCGAAAGATTCTTTTTCGTCCCCGGTCCCTTTCCGTCATCCCGGCAGAAGCGAAGCGGAGAGCCGGGACCTGAACCCGGTTGCGCCGTCAGCGTTTAAGTCCCGGATCTTCGCCCCAAAGGGTTCGTCCGGGGTGACGGCGAAGGGGCGCGATTTCCCCGCTTCGTTGTGAGCGTCAGAAGGGGAAGAAGGTCGGGATCGCGAACATGGCGACGGCCCAGGTGATCAGGTTCAAGGGTGTGCCGATGCGGACGAAGTCCATGTAGCTGTAGCCCCCCATCTGATAGACGAGGACGTTGGTCTGATAGCCGAAGGGCGTTGCGAAGGCGGCTGAGGCGGCCATCATCACACCGACCAGGAAGGGACGCGGATCGACTCCGAGAGACTCGGCCAGGGCCACCGCAATCGGGGTCATCAGCACCGCGACGGTGGCGTTCGACAAAAGCTCGGTCGCAAAGAGCGTGACGCCGTACAGGATGAAGAGCGCGGCCAGCGGGCCCAGCGGCTCGATCACGACGATCAGGCTGCGCGCGCCGGCCTCGGCCAGTCCTGTCACCTCGATGGCGATGCCGATGACCACCATGCCGGCGATAAGCAGCAGGATTTCGGGCCGCAGCCCGGCGTAGGCTTCCTCTGGCGTGAT
Source organism: Pseudomonadota bacterium (assembly GCA_023428785.1). Classification (GTDB taxonomy): domain Bacteria; phylum Pseudomonadota; class Alphaproteobacteria; order Caulobacterales; family Caulobacteraceae; genus Brevundimonas. The sequence continues at coordinate 11,351 of JAEYWU010000134.1, read as the reverse complement.
GACCCGCAGCAGGATCAGGGCCACGGCGCCGGCGAAGGCCGAGGCGGCGATAGGGGCTAGCCCCAGACCGGCCGTGACGACCACCAACAGGAAAACGCCGAGTGAGATGAAGGCCCGACGGGCGTCGAAGGGCCGGTCGGCGGCCTTGAAGAGATCGACGTCACCGAGATGGGCGTCGCCTGATCCATCCTCGTGGGCGCCGGCTTCGCCGAAGCGGCGGAAGTTGAAGCGCTTCTTGCGCTTGGCCTCACGCGCAGCCTTTTCGGCCATGGCCTTTTCGTAGGCGATGCGGGCCTTCTCCTCTTCGTCAGCCCGGGCGGCCCCGTCCAGCTGGCGCGCGCCGACGAAGAAGAGCCACAGGCCGCCCCCGACCGCGATGCACAGGCCCACAGGCGTGATCTCGAACAGCGAGAACACGGGCTGGCCCGCGTTTCTGGCCATGTCGTTGACCAGCAGATTAGTCGAGGTGCCGATCAGCGTCAGCAGGCCGCCAAGGACCGAGATGTGGCTTAGCGGCATGAGGAACCGCTTGGGCGACAGGTCCAGCGACTGGGCCACGTCGCGGATGACGGGCGCGGCCAGGACGACGATCGGGGTGTTGTTGAGAAAGCCGCCCATGCCTCCGCACAGGCCCATGACCGTCCAGACGCCTGCCGAGCCCAGCCGCTTGGCCAGGCTGGATGCGCGCCGGATCAGAAGGCCCAGGAGGCCCGACAGCTCGATGGCGTAGGCGATGACGAAAAGGCCCGCCAGGGCGATGACCGCCGGACTGGCGAAGGCGCCCTGAACCTCGACCGGACGAACCACGCCCACAAGCAGGAGCACAGCTGCCCCCGTCAAAGCCACCACATCAGCCCGGACACGCCCGTGAATCAGCACTCCGACGACGGAGGCCAGCACCACGAGAGCGGCGATCTGGTCGAAGGTCAGCACGTGGACGGAGGTTTCCAGTGGGCGGCCCCTTGCGCCGCGCCCGTCCGCATTAGCCTTTTCGGTGGGCTGCGTGCTAGGGTTTAAGCCATGGCTGAACGGCTTGTGATGATTGGACGCGGCCTCGGCGCCGCGGTGATGGCTGTATTTCTGGCGGGATGCCCGCAGCGAGCCGACGAGCCCGCGCCGCCCGTCGAGCCCACCGAACAGCCCACGCCAGAGCCGGCGCCGGTGCCGACGCCGACCACCCTTTCCAGGGCCGACCTTCTGACGGCCGCGCGACAGGCCGCTTCGGCCTATGCGCTGGGCCAGGCGCCGCAGGCGTCGACGACCCTGATGGGCCGGACCTTTTCCGTCGCCATTCCCGTGGGATGCGGCGGCCCGGTCGCCAGCCTGCCACAGGACGCCTCGGACGGCCTGGCGCGAGTGGCCTGGGGCCCCGAGCGCCGCACGATCCAATTCAGCCTGTCGCCCGGCGACTGGACCGAATCGCCGCTGATCACCGGCGCCGGCGGTGAATGGGAATCGGTTGAAGGCGTGTGGCTGCCGAGGCCGTGGCTTGACGCCGAAGGATGCCCGACCGTCCGCGCCGATCCGCTGCAGAGCGGGCAGGTCCCCGTGACGCCGCAGACGGTGGGGATGGCGGTGGTGCACACCGCCGATGATTCCCGCGTCGACCGCCGCAACGGGCGGGCCTGGGCCTTTACCCTGCGCGGTGAGGGCGAGGCGGCGCCGGTCGTGGCGGCGCAGGGGTGGCGTGTGCGATTCGAGGGCCGCGTAACGGGTTTTCCGGACGGGCGAGCCTTTCGCTGCCGGGCCGCGGGTCCGGATGCGCTGCCGGTCTGCGTGGCGGCGGTTCAGCTGGACCGGGTCGCGCTGGAGGGCGCGGACGGCGCTGTTCTGAGCGAATGGCGCATCGGCTGAGGCCATCCGCATAACCGCGGCGTTCAAGGCGGTCTTGCTTGGCTCGCCTTTTGGCGGCGACCGCGCTAGTCAGGCTTCAAACAAATCAGCGGGCCTCCCCCCGCGCAGAATACGACTCAGGACCGGTCCATGACTCAGTGGGTGTACGGCTTCGGCGGCGGCTCGGCCGACGGCGACGCGTCGATGAAGAACCTTCTCGGCGGCAAGGGCGCGAACCTGGCGGAGATGTCTTCGCTGGGCCTTCCGGTACCGCCTGGTTTCACCATCACCACCGAGGTCTGCACCGCCTATTACGAGAACGGCCAGAGCTATCCGGCCGATCTGGAGGGCCAGGTCGAAGCGGCGCTGAACAAGGTTGAAGGCGTCGTAGGTAAGGAATTCGGCAGCAAAACCAATCCGTTGCTGGTGTCCGTGCGGTCGGGAGCGCGGGCGTCGATGCCGGGGATGATGGACACCGTCCTGAACCTGGGCCTGAACGACGAGACGGTCGAGGGACTGGCGACGCTGAGTGGAGATAGGCGCTTCGCGTTCGATTCCTATCGGCGCTTCATCACGATGTATTCCAATGTGGTGCTGGGCCTGGGGCATGACGCCTTTGAAGAGGTGCTGGACGAGACCAAGGACCGTCTGGGTGCAAGCCAGGACACCGAGCTTTCGGCTGGCGACTGGGAGAAGGTCGTCGGGCGCTACAAGCAGGTGGTCCGCGACGCGACCGGCCAGGATTTCCCGCAGGACCCCAAGGCGCAGCTGTGGGGCGCGGTGTCGGCGGTGTTCGCCAGCTGGATGAACGACCGGGCCAAGTTCTATCGCCGTATGCACGACATCCCCGAGAGCTGGGGCACGGCGGTGAACGTCCAGTCGATGGTGTTCGGCAACATGGGCGACACCTCGGCGACGGGAGTGGCGTTTACCCGCAACCCGTCGACCGGCGAGGCGCGGCTGTACGGCGAGTTCCTGATCAACGCCCAGGGCGAGGACGTGGTGGCGGGCATCCGCACGCCGCAGGCCCTGACGAAAGCCGGCCGCGAGGAGATGGGCGAGACCAAGCTCTCGATGGAAGAGGCGATGCCGGAGGTGTTCGGCCAGTTCGTCGAGGTGGTCGACAAGCTGGAGCGGCACTACCGCGACATGCAAGATATTGAATTCACGGTCGAACAAGGTCGGCTGTGGATGCTGCAAACCCGCAACGGCAAGCGGACCGCCAAGGCTGCGCTGAAGATCGCGGTGGAGCTGGCGTCCGAAGGCCTGATCGATCGTGAGGAAGGCATCCAGCGGGTCGAGCCTCAGGCCCTGGACCAGCTGCTGCACCCGACGCTGGATCCGAACGCCGAGCGCGCGGTGATCGCCAAGGGCCTGCCCGCCAGCCCGGGCGCCGCGACCGGCAAGATCGTGTTCGATTCCGACGAGGCCGAACGGCTGGGCCAGATGGGCGAGTCGGTCATCCTGGTGCGCGAGGAAACGAGCCCCGAAGACATCCACGGCATGCACGCGGCGCGCGGCATCGTCACGGCCCGCGGCGGCATGACCAGCCACGCGGCGGTCGTGGCGCGCGGCATGGGACGGCCCTGCGTCTCGGGCGCCTCAAGCATTCATATCGACGCCAAGGTCGGCCAGCTGGTCGCGGGCGGCGAGGTCTACAAGGCCGGTGAAATCATCACCATCGACGGCTCGGCCGGCGAGGTGATCGCGGGCGCGGTCAAGATGATCGAGCCGGAGCTGACCGGCGACTTCCAGACCCTGATGGGCTGGGCCGATGAAGCGCGTCGCCTGAAGGTCCGGGCCAACGCCGAGACGCCGCTGGACGCCCAGACGGCGCGCGGCTTCGGCGCCGAGGGCATCGGCCTGTGCCGGACCGAGCACATGTTCTTCGACGACACCCGGATCGCAGCCGTGCGCGAGATGATCCTGGCCGACGACGAGGCGGGCCGTCGGGCGGCTCTGGCCAAGATCGCGCCGTTCCAGAAGGAAGACTTCGTCGAGATCTTCAAGATCATGGCCGGCCTGCCGGTGACGATCCGTCTGCTGGACCCGCCGCTGCACGAATTCCTGCCGCATACGCCGGAAGACGTGGCGGCCGTGGCGCGGGCGACCGGCCTGGACGCCGAAAAGCTGATGAACCGGGCCAAGGCCCTGCACGAAACCAACCCGATGCTGGGCCATCGCGGATGCCGGCTGGGCGTGGCCTACCCGGAAATCTACGAGATGCAGGTCCGCGCCATCATCGAGGCCGCGCTGGACGTGAAGGCCGAGACCGGTGAGGCGCCGCTGCCGGAGATCATGCACCCGCTGGTCGCCAAGGGGCAGGAGATGAAGTTCCTGCGCGAACTGACCGACCGCACGGCCGAGGCCGTCTTCGCCGAGAAGGGCGACCGGGTCGACTATATGGTCGGGACGATGATCGAACTGCCGCGCGCGGCGCTGCGCGCCGACGACCTGGCCGAACATGCGGAGTTCTTCTCGTTCGGGACCAATGACCTGACGCAGACGACCTTCGGCATTTCGCGCGACGACTCAGGGCGCTTCCTGCAGGCCTATCTGGACAAGGGCATCTTCGAGCACGACCCGTTCGTCCGCCTGGACCAGGAGGGCGTGGGCGCCCTGATCGAGATCGCCGCCGAGCGCGGCAAGCGGGTGCGGCCGAACGTCAAGCTGGGTATTTGTGGCGAGCATGGGGGCGATCCGTCGTCGATCGCGTTCTGTGAGGGGGCGGGTCTGGATTACGTGTCCTGTTCGCCTTACCGCGTGCCGATCGCGCGGCTGGCCGCGGCCCAGGCTGCGCTGAGCGCGCGGTCGGGGACGGAGCGCGAGAAGGACCGGTAAAGGTCCCGGGCTGACGACTGGCGACCGGACCGCTTCCCAGCTCCGGGCAAGGAGCCCGCGCATGAAGAATCCCTGGTTTGATCTGTCGATGTCGATGATGCGGCTGGGCGTCGAGGCGCAGCAGGTGGTGGCTCTGAGGACGGTCAAGCTGATGACCGGCGGCGCTGCGGCGGACGCCGAGGCCAGCTTGATGATCACCGAGAAGATGCAGGCCGCCGCCGACGCCGGCATGGCCGTGATGGTCGGCACGATGCAGGGCAGGAGCCAGGCAGCCATCGCCAAGCAGGTCGTGGGCGCCTATCGGCGCAACACCGCCGCCAACCGGCGGCGGCTGACGCGCTGAAAAGTCTCGGCGGCAGACGGCGAGCCGGCTTAGGCTGACGGGCGAGCGTCGTCGCTTCGATGAGGGGACAGGCGAAAACTCTGGGCTCGCCACTCCCGTCTCCACAAGGACAAGCGGGACGGGGACGGCGTGGATATGCGAGGACAAACGAGGACTTGAGAAGGGACTTTTCCCCACCGTCCGGGGCGGCCGCATCATGGCGGGATGAAACAGCAGCGCGCACCGTACGCCATCGTATCAGACGAAACCTGGGAACTGGTCCGGGCGGCCTATCTGTCGGGCTTGAGCGCCACGGTGGTGGCGGCGCGGTTCTGGATAACTGTCTGGGGTCTGAGGAAACGGGCCGGGCGGGAAGGCTGGACCAAGATGGCCCATGCCGAGGCGCGCGATGCGACCCGGCGGGCGGTCGAGGCGGGGAGTCCAGCCCCGGCGGAGCCGGAGCCTGAACCCAGCGCGGAGGAGGTCGTGCGCGCGGCGGTCTCGCGGGCCGGGCGGGCCCTGATGCAGGGCGAAGGGGCCGAGGCCCAGACGCTGGTGCGCGCGGCCGAGGGCTATCTGCAGCTTCTGACGACGATCCACCACAAGGGCGTCGGCAATCCGGATTTTGCCGACACACCCGGCCGTCGCGCTGCCCTTGCGATCCTGCGGGAGGCCTACGGTTTGCCGGAGCCGGAATTGGCCTAACGGTCCTTCGGACCTGAAGCTTCGGCGGGCGTGTACCGAGGTGCCTGCGCTTCGCGGAGCCAATCGGCCTCCGAAATCACCTGAAGACCTGGGGGCGGGCTGGGCGACGAACCGCAGTGGCGCGCGAGGCCTTCGAAGGCGTCAAGCGTGTCGCGGTAGCGGTCTTCGCCGACCACAAAGACCAGTTCGGAGCTGTGCTCTCCGCTCTCTCGTATGCTCAGGGCCTGCACCGCGTCACCGGAGATAAGGCCGAGGGCGCTCAGATTCACAGACGTGTCTGCACCGCCTGTCCACATGAGGTTCAGACGGCAGGTATCGACCCAGGTGCTGACGATGCCGCCCCGCCCAAGCTCCGCGCCGGACGCATCGACAACGATCAACTCTGTCCCCGTCAGCCGGTTGGCGAGAATCGCGGCGTCCTCGGCGGGTTGGGAGGCAGCGGGGGCCGCCATCGCGACGACGAGGCCGGCGATGGCAAGCAGCGGTCTCATCGGGCGAAGCAGTTCGCGCCGGCCCAGAGGAGGTCCACGGCCGAGGCGTCCTCGTTCATGATGCCGTAGACGCCGCCGGCGTCGAATTCCTGGCCGAGGGATGTCTCGGTCAGTTCGATTTCGGAGCCCGAGCCGTCCAGTTCGGCGCGGGTCGAGCCGGGCGAGATGCCATTCAGGGTCGACTGGCTGGCGTCGCGGGTGAACCAGCCGGCGAAGGCGCCGTCCTGGAAGTACAGGGTCGTGTCGCCGCCGAACTGGGCGTAGTCGAGCGAGCCGGGCGGACACTCCGGATTGGTCCCGGTCTCGGTCGGGGCGCCGAGCGGGCCGGAGAGGGCGGCGATAGTCTCGGCCTGGAGGCCGCCGAAGGGCACGAGGCGGGTCGAGCCACTGGCGGGATCCACGAGCCGCAGCCCTTCGCCGTCGAGGGCGACGGCGATCTCGGCGGCCGGCTGTTCGGCGGGGTCGCTCGCGGTCTCGGCGGCAGGCGGCGTTTCGGACGCCGGCGCATCGGCCGCCTCACCGGCGGGTTGGCAGGCCGCCAGCGACAGGGCGGCGACGAAGGGCAGGGCGTACTTCATCCGGTCGGCTCCGATTGGGCTGTCGTCGCCCAGTGTAGGCGGCTGAAGCCGGGAGTCCATCCACCCAAGCTTCACCGTTCAGCGAACGCTGTAACATTGCAAAACAGAGACTTATGGCCGCGAATTCGCCGCAACCGGGTCTTGGAACCACCCGGGTCACCACCCATTTCACCCGCCTGGCTGGGTGGGCCGGCGGCGCGAAGAACGCCGCTGAAACCAGCAAGGATAACTGTCTCATGCGTACTTTCGCTTTCACCGCCGTCGCCGCTCTCGCGGCCGCCATCGCCGCCCCGGTCGCCGCTCAGAGCTTCTCGAGCCCGACCTGGTACGGCTCGGCCGGCTATTCGAACCTGTCGACCGAAGACTCCGACGTGAGCCTCGATGCGATCACCGGTCGCGTGGGCGCGCGCTTCAACCCGTACTTCGGCGCCGAGGGTGAAGTTTCGTTCGGCGTCGGCGAGGAAGAAGTCCTGCCGGGCGTTGACGTGAATCTGAACTACGACGCCGCCGTGTACGGCGTGGCCGCCTATCCGGTGACCCCGAACTTCGAAGTGTTCGGCCGCGTCGGCTACGGCACCAGCGAGCTGGAAGCCTCGGGCGGCGGCGTGACCGTCTCCGAAGACGGCGACAGCTGGAACTACGGCGTCGGCGCCAACTATTTCTTCGACGGCCTGAACGGCGTTCGCGCCGACTACACCCGTCGCGACTTCCAGAACGATGGCGGTGAAGCCGACGTCTGGACCATCGGCTACGTCCGCCGCTTCTAATCCGGAGCGCGTCCCGGCTCTCCGCTGACGCTATGGCCGGGGTGACAAGACGATAACGGAAGGCCCGTCGGGAAACCGGCGGGCCTTTTGTCTTGCCGGGCGGCAGCCCGCGGGTTCACATCCGTCCCAGCTTGAGGAGCGGGGAGGCGACCATGAGCATCGACGTAGAGGCCGAAACGGCGCGCTGGCTGGCGACGATGTCGCCAGAGGAAACCCAGCGGGCGATCGACTACACCCAAGGATCGCACTGGCTGATCCTGGGCGGGTTCGTGGTGTCGGTGGTGATCGCCTGGCTGATCATCCGATCGGGCGTGTTGAGCGGGATCCGGGATCGTCTGCAGAGGAGCCGGCGCCGGCCCAATCTGGTCGTGGTGTGTATGGCGGTCGTCTATTCGGTGATGAGTTTCGTGCTCAGCCTGCCGTGGAGCTGGTGGTCCGGCTGGCGGCGGGAGACGGAATACGGGCTGACCAGCCAGCCGGTCGGCGGATGGCTGACCGAATCGGTCATGTCGGCGGCGATCTCGACGATCCTGTCGGCGGTGCTGCTGCTGGGCATCTATGCTCTGATCCGCAAGGCCGGGCGGATGTGGTGGGCCTGGGCCGGCGGGCTGACGGCGGTGTTCACGGCCCTGATGCTGCTGGCCGCGCCGATCTTCATCGAGCCCCTGTTCAACACCTATACGCCAGCGCCGGATGGCGAGGTGCGCGACGCCGTGGTCGAACTGGCCGAGGCGACCGGGACGCCCTCGGACAAGATCTACATCTATGACGGCAGCCGCCAGTCCGACCGCTATACGGCCAATGTCTCGGGGCTGTTCGGCACGGCGCGGGTGGCGATGAGCGACACCATGTTCCAGCAGGGCGCCGACCTGGCCGAGGTGCGCGGCGTCGTGGGCCACGAGATGGGCCACTATGTCCACATGCACTCGCTGTGGATGACCGCGATCATCGCCATTCTGGCGATGGCGGCCTTCTGGCTGGCGGACAAGCTCTATCCCATGGCGCGGCGCTGGCTGGGGGCGAATCGGGTCGGCGAGATCAGCGACCCGGCGGGGCTGCCGGTGCTGGGGGTGGTGCTGGCCTTCCTGATGGTTCTGGCGACGCCGGTGTTCAACACCATGATCCGCACGATCGAGGCGGATGCGGACCAGTTCTCGCTGGAGCACGCCAATGAGCCTGACGGCCTGTCGGCGGCCCTGATCAAGACGGCCGAATACCGGGCGCCGTCACCATCGTGGATCGAGGAGTTCCTGTTCTACGACCACCCGAGCGTCGAGAACCGCATCCGCCGCGCAATGCAGTGGAAGGCGGATCATCCGCCCGAGGCCTAGAGGCTGTCGGGGACGGTCAGGCCGGGGCGTTCGTTGTCCCAAATCATGTGCAGGACCGACCAGTGGCCGTCGCCGTCGCGATAGAGCTGGATGGAGTTGATGCCCCGGCGTTCCGGCGTTTTATCGTCAGGGTGGGTCTTGGCCTCATAGACCGACCAGACGTGGGCCATGTTGCCGAAGACGTCGATCCGGCGCGCTGTCTCGACCTCATAGAAGGCGGTGGTGTTGAAGAAAGGCGTGACGTCCTCGACGTACTGCTCGCGCCCCATGATCCTGATCCAAGGCGCGCCGTCGGCGTCCAGGCCTGTGCGGGCCTGGCGGCTGTCGGGATGGAAGATCAGGCGCTGGGCGCCCCAGTCGCGGGGTCCGGCCGGGCCGGAGATGCAGGCGTAGAGGGCGTCGATAACGCTGCCGATGTCGGTGCGGTCCAGGCTCATGCGCGCTTCCTCACAAACACCGTGCCTGCCGAATAGCCCGCGCCGAACGAGCAGATCAGGCCGGTGTCGCCGGGGCCGAAGCCGTCGTTGTGCAGGTGGAAGGCGATGATCGAACCGGCCGAGGAGGTGTTGGCGTAGTCATCGAGGATGATGACGTTCTCGTGCGGCTCAGGCTCGCGGCCCAGCACCTTGCGGCCTATGAACTGGTTCATGTTGATGTTGGCCTGGTGCAGCCACATCCGCTTGAGGCCCGTCGGGTCGATGCCGAGGTCGCCGGCGTGGTCGACGATCATGTCCGAGACCATCGGCACCACGTCCTTGAAGACCTTGCGGCCCTGCTGGACGAAGAGGCGGTCAGTGAGGGGATCGGCGCCCTCGCCGTTGGCCTGGGCCGATTCGAGCGCCTCGGTCGGACGCGCGGCGCGGTTCAGGAAGCCGAAATTATTGCGGATGTTGTTGGAGAAGACCGTCTTGAGGCGCGTGCCCAGGATGTCCCAGCCGCCCTCGGCCTCGTCGGCGCGCTCGATGATCACGGCGGTGGCCACGTCGCCAAAGATGAAATGGCTGTCCCGGTCGCGGAAGTTCAGGTGGGCCGAGCAGATCTCGGGGTTCACCATCAGCACGGCGTCGCACGAACCCGAGGTGACGAAGTCGGCCGCGGTCTTGATGCCGAAGGTGGCCGACGAACAGGCCACGTTCATGTCGAAGGCGAAGCCCTCGATGCCGAGCGCCTGCTGAACCTCGATGGCCATGGCGGGGTAGGGGCGCTGCATGTTGGAGGCCGCGCACAGGACCGCGCCGATTCGCGAGGCGGGCTTGCCCCAGCGGGCCAGCGCATCCTCGGCGGCCCGCACCGCGATCTCGGCCAGGACCGACAGCTCGTCGTTGGAGCGCTCGGCCAAGTGAGGGGTCATGCGACCGGGATCCAGAATCCCGGCCTTGTCGAGCACGAAGCGCGACCGGATGCCGGACGCCTTTTCCACGAACTCGACCGAGGACGGCTGCAGCGCCTCGACCTCGCCAGAGGCGATCTGATCGGCATGTTCGGTATTGAAGCGCTCGACAAAGGCGTTGAAGGCCTCGACCAGTTCCTCGTTCGAAATCGCCTGATCGGGCGTGTACAGACCCGTGGCGGCGATGACCGCTTCGCGCGGATTGTTTTTTGCGTTCAAGGGACGCTCCTTCCGGAAAACGCCCTTAGCACGGGTTGACCCGGAGCGCGCCAGTGGCCAGCTTCCCGGCGAACCGTAGCGCTTCGCCACGGTTTGGACATACCGTTGCCGAAATGACGCGCCCGCGTCGTTTTGATGACGGGCATGGCCTTCAACCCTATGAACTTTCGGCGTGTCCGCTTATCCATCAAAAGATGGCGGGAGGGCCGCCTTAGCTTTTCTCGAGGTGACTTCGATGAAGTTCGTTCTGGCATCGGCGTCCGCCGTCGCCCTGCTGGCGGCTGGTTCCGCCGCTTCGGCCCAAGAGTGGGTCTGGTACGAAGGCGTAAGCCCGTACATCAACATCGGCGTTTCGCGCTTTGAAGTGCACGCCGACTCGCCGACCGTCGGCGGCCCCGGCGACGTGGGTCTGAACGCTGTGACCGGCCGCGCCGGCGTGCGTTTCAACCGCTGGTTCGGCGCCGAGCTGGAAGGCTCGATCGGCATCGACGAAGAAGATACGCCGATCGGCAACGTCGACCTGGACCGTCAGTACGCTGGCTACCTGGTCGCTGTGGCTCCGGCTTCGAACAGCTTCGAACTGCTGTTCCGCGTCGGCTACGGCTCGAACACCCTGGCCGTTGAAGGCCTGGGCGAGTCGGAATCGAACTCGATCAACTACGGCGTCGGCGCCCAGTGGTTCTTCGGTGGCGGCGCCAACGGCGTGCGCATCGACTACACCCGCTTCGACAACCAGGACGACGGCTTCTACTCGGACGTCTACCCGGGTCCGGCCAACGGCGACGCGAACGTCTACACCGTGTCGTACGTCCGCCGCTTCGGTGGCCGCTGGGTGACCCCGCCGCCGCCGCCGCCGCCGCCGCCGCCTCCCCCG
>JAEYWU010000084.1 GCA_023428785.1 Pseudomonadota bacterium | reverse complement strand
TTGATCCAGATCAGGCCGTCCAGCACCATCGGACCGCAATCATTGGTGTCGATGTAATAGGTGTCGACGCTCGGATTCTTGCCGTCGTCCGGATTCCAGCGATACACCTTGAACTCGCGGAGCTCGGTCGCTCCCGCGGGCTTCGGCCAGGTCTTGCCGCCTGAGATCTTCGAGTTCTTCGGAAGTGCGAATTCAACCATAAGTCCTGCCTCTGGTTTCTTCCGTCATGCGCGGACTTGACCCGCGCATCCATCTTTAAAGGGATGGATTGCCGGGTCGGGCCCGGCAATGACAGCAATGATCAATACACGCGCGCCTTCGGCGGGATGTACTGCACGTCGTTGGTCATGGTGTAGTTGTGAACCGGGCGGTACTCGATCCTGACCTTGCCGGCATCGTCCAGCCAGGCCAGCGTGTGCTTCATCCAGTTCTTGTCGTCGCGCTCGGAGAAGTCCTCGCGGGCATGGGCGCCGCGGCTCTCGGTGCGGTTGGCGGCCGAGTTCATCGTCACCACCGCCTGCGAGATCAGATTATCGAACTCGAGCGTCTCGACGAGATCGGAATTCCAGACCAGCGAGCGATCGGACACGCCGATGTCGCTGATGCCGCTGTGGACCTTCGCGATCAGGTTCTGACCTTCGCTCAGGACGTCGCCGGTACGGAACACCGCGCAATTGGTCTGCATCACATTCTGCATGCCTTCCCGCAGCTTCGCGGTCGGCGTGCCGCCGGACGCATAGCGGTAATGGTCGAGGCGGCCGAGCGCCATCTCGGCCGAGTTCGCCGGCAATTCCGGCTGCTTGCCGTTCGGCGTCAGCTTCTCGGCGAGGCGGAGCGCAGCGGCGCGGCCGAACACGACGAGATCGATCAGCGAGTTGGAGCCGAGGCGGTTGGCGCCGTGCACGGAGACGCAGGCGGCTTCGCCGATCGCCATCAGGCCGGGGATGACCGCGTTGTCGTCGCCGTCCTTCTTGGTCAGCACCTCGCCGTGATAGTTCGTGGGGATGCCGCCCATGTTGTAGTGCACCGTCGGCACGATCGGGATCGGCGCGCGCGTCACGTCGACGTTGGCGAAGATCTTCGCCGATTCCGAGATGCCCGGCAGGCGCTCGGCCAGCACGGCCGGGTCGAGATGGTCGAGATGCAGGAAGATATGGTCCTTCTTCTTGCCGACGCCGCGGCCCTCGCGGATCTCGATGGTCATCGAGCGGCTGACCACGTCGCGGCTGGCCAGGTCCTTGGCCGAGGGGGCGTAGCGCTCCATGAACCGCTCGCCTTCGGAATTGGTCAGATAGCCGCCCTCGCCGCGCACCCCCTTGGTGATCAGGCAGCCGGCGCCGTAGATGCCGGTCGGGTGGAACTGGACGAACTCCATGTCCTGCAGCGGCAGGCCGGCGCGCAGCACCATGGCGTTGCCGTCACCCGTGCAAGTGTGGGCTGAGGTGGCCGAGAAATAGGCCCGGCCATAGCCGCCGGTCGCCAGGATCACGAGCTTGGCGCGGAAACGGTGGATGGTGCCGTCGTCCAGCTTCCAGGCCGTCACGCCCTTGCAGACGCCCTCTTCCATGATCAGGTCGAGCGCGAAGTATTCGATGAAGAAGTCGGTCGAATGCCGAAGCGACTGGCCATACAGCGTGTGCAGAATGGCGTGGCCGGTCCGGTCGGCGGCGGCGCCCGTGCGCTGCACCGGGCCGCCCTTGCCGAAGTCCTTGGTCATGCCGCCGAAGGCGCGCTGATAGATCTTGCCGTCCTCGGTGCGGCTGAACGGCACGCCCCAGTGTTCCAGCTCGTAGACCGCCTTGGGCGCCTCGCGGCACATGTATTCGATGGCGTCCTGGTCGCCCAGCCAGTCCGACCCCTTGACGGTGTCGAACATGTGCCACTTCCAGCTGTCCTCGCCCATGTTGCCCAGCGACGCCGCGACGCCGCCCTGGGCGGCCACGGTGTGGGAGCGGGTCGGGAAGACCTTGGTCACGCAGGCGGTCTTGAGCCCGGCCTGGGCGCAGCCGAGCGCAGCGCGAAGGCCCGAGCCGCCGGCTCCGACCACCACGACGTCATAGGCGTGGTCGACGATCTGATAGGTGGTCACAGGCTTCAGACTCCGGCCGGCGCCGAGGCCAGCGCGATCAGGATGACGAGGACGAGGCCGGCCGCGGCGAGCGCGAGACAGCCGAGCGCATTCAGGGTGAGGACCAGCTTGCCGGTCGAGCCGTGCAGATAGTCCTCGATGACCACCCGGAGGCCCAAGTGCATATGATAGATCGCGACCAGCAGGCCCAGCGCCACGACCGCGGCGTTCACGGGCTGGCCGATATAAGCCATGGCCTCGCCGTGGCTCATGCCGGCGATCGCCACGGCCATCACCACGCCCCACAGGGTCAGCGGGATCAGCACCAGGGCCGAGACGCGTTCCTTGATCCAGGTCCAGGCGCCGTGCTTCTCGGAGATCTTCACATAGGGCGAGTTCATCCGACCACTCCGTCACGGAACATCATGAACCAGAGCACGACGGTGGCGCCGACCGAAAAGCCGATCGAGGCCCAGGACATCATGTTGGCCGCGCCCAGGTCGAAGCCCTTGCCCGCGTCCCAGACCAGGTGCCGGATGCCCGAGGCCAGGTGGTAGAAGGCCGACCAGCTGACGCCGATCCAGATCAGGATGCCCAGGAACGATCCGTAGACCGCCTGACAGGTCGCATAGCACTCGGGGCCGGCCAGCAGGCAGGCCAGCCAGGCGATCACCAGCACGATCCCGGCCACCAGGCCGAAGCCCGAGGCGCGGTGAAGGATCGAGGCGGTCATGGTCACGTGCCAGCGCCAGATCTGCAGATGTGGCGACAGCGGCCGGGAGCGCTGCTCTGTCATGCGGGCGACGATTCCCTGAGGTTCCTGAAAAGCGTCCCGCTTTTGGAACCCGGCGCCTTGTGTGTCAACGGAACCGGCGCTGAGAAGTGTTCGCAATGTCCGTCAGGTCAAGGCCTTGGCGCACCGGCCGATCAGCTCGGCCACATCGGCCTCGTCCTGGTAAATGCCGAAGCCGAAGCGGATGGTGTCGGCGCGGACATCGGTGACGACGTTGGCGTCCAGCAGGGCCTGCCGCCAGGCCTGGGCGTTCGGGTGGCGGAAGGCCAGGAACCGCGCCCGCGATCCCGCACTCTCGACCGGATTGATCAGCTCGGCCTGGCTCAGCGCCCCGGCTTCGCCCGACTGGACCGCCTGTTGGAACAGCCGCATCAGCCCGGTCGAATGGTCGGCGATGGACGCGGTAGTCAGGCCCTCGCGGTCCAGCATCCGACGCACGGCGTTGAAACGGTACAGCGGCGTCGGCTCGAAGGTGGCTCCCCAGAAGCGGCCCGCGTCGCCCCGGTACTGAACCCCGTCCGGCGGCCCCATCAGATTGCCGAACTCGGCGAACCAGCCCGTGTTGACCGGCCGTTCGCAGAAGCCGTTGGGCGCATGCAGGATGCCCGCGCCCTCGCCGGTCATGGCGTATTTGTAGCCGCCCGTGACGTAGAAGAGCCTGTCCTGAACCGCCCCCAGATCGGTCGGCGTGGCCATGAAGCCGTGATAGCCGTCGACCAGCACCCACGGGCCCTCGGGCCGGGCCAGGGCCGACAGATCAGCCAGACGGTCAAACACCTGCCCCGTCTTGAAGAAGACCTGGCTGATCACGATCCAGTCCCATTCGCCGGTTCGCGCCGCCGCCACGAAGCGGTCCGCGAAGGTCTCGTACGGCTCCAGCGGCACGCGCAGGATCTGGGCCTGGCCGGCCTCCTCCCAGCGTTCGCCCTGTCGGCGGAAGGAGTGGAACTCGCCGTCCGTCGACAGGATCCTCACCGGCCCCTTCTCGAAGCCCGAGAAGATGCGCAGCAGGAAGTCGTGGGTGTTGGGCGCGAAGACCACGCTTTCGGGATCGCCGAGGTTCAGCTCGCGCGCGACATGGCCTTGCGCCTCCGGCACGACCTCGCCGAACACACGGTCCCACTTCTTGTCGGCATGGCGGTTGGCGTCGTCCCAGGCCTCGACCTGACCCTCGAAAGAGGCGTTGGGCCACAGGTGGTGGCTGTGGGCGGCGAAATGCAGGCGGCCGGGCGCCAGGCCCAGCGAACGCGAGAAGAGGGGTTTGAAGCTCACAGCGCCGTCCTCAGCGACCACAGCTCGGGGAAACACCGCCGCTCCAGCGTCTTGGCCAGATAGCTGACGCCGGGCGTACCGCCGGTGCCCTTCTTGCCGCCGATGATGCGCTCGACGGTCAGGACGTGCTTGTGCCGCCAGGTGATCAGGGCGTCGTCCAGATCCATCAGCTTTTCGGCCAGCTGATACCGTTCCCACCACTTGCGGGTGTCGCGATAGACCTCGAGCCAGCAGGCCTCGACCTCGGCGCTCGGCTCATAGGCCTGGGTCACGTCGCGGTTCAGAACGGCCTCGGGCACCGGCAGGCCGGCCTGGGCCAGCTGGAAAAGGGCATCGTCATACAGGCTCGGCTGGTTCAGGGCGTCGACGAGCGCCGCGTGCGCCTCGGGACGGTCGGTGTGGAAGCGCAGGAAGGCCGGGTCCTTGAGCCCCAGCAGATACTCCAGCCGGCGGAACTGGTCCGACTGGAAGCCGGACGATGCGCCCAGCTTCTCGCGGAAACTCAGATAGTCCGAGGGCGTCATGGTCGACAGGATGTCCCAGCTCTGGGTCATGACCGCCTGGATGCGCGAAACCCGCGCCAGGGACTTGTAGGCCGGCACCAGATCGCCCGCCCGGATCAGGCTCTTAGCCAGCCCGACCTCGTGCAGGATTTGCTTGAGCCAGAGCTCCTTGGTCTGGTGGATGATGACGAACAGCATCTCGTCGTGCTGTTCGCTCTGGGGGTTCTGCGCCGTCAGCACCTGATCCAGCGTCAGGTAGCGGGCGTAGGTCATGTCGCTCATGGGGAGGGGTTTAGGCGCGTTCCCGTCGCCTTTCCAATCCGTAAGTAGACGCACCCATCCGATCCCCTAAGGTCGCGACGCTCCAGTTTGAGGTTTGCCCCGATGTTCGACCGCCGTTCCATCCTTCTCGGCCTCGCCGCCTCCGCCGCCGCCCCCGCGGCTCTCGCCCGCACGGCCTTCAGCAATGGTCAGGCGACCGGCGCCGACGACGCAGCCCTGCTGGAAGCGCTGGATGCCGCCTTCATGGAAGCCGCTCGAACCTCGCCCGAGAGCCTGACGGGCCTGGGCCTGAAGGAGCGCTACGGAGAACTGGACGACTACACCCCGCAGGGCGCCGCTGACGGTCTGGCCCTCGCCCAGCGCCAGACGGCTGACATCCTGGCGCGCTTTTCCAATGCCGACCTGTCGGAGCAGGGGCGTCTGTCGCTGCGCCTGATCCAGGACGGCCTGGCTCAGCAGGAAGAGCTCTATCAGTACCGCCGCCACCAGTATCTGATCACCAAGGCCGGCAGCGTCATGAGTGGCCTGCCGGTCATGCTGATGAACCAGCATGCCGTCGACGATGTGTCCGACGCCCGCGCCTATATCTCGCGTCTGATCGCCGCCGAGCGCGTGATGAACGAGGTCGCGGCCGACTTCCGCGCTCGCGCCGCCGAGGGCTTCGCGCCCCCGGCCCTGACCTATGAGCCCAACATCCTGACCGGCCGGGGCGTCATCTCGGGCGCGCCCTTCGATGACGGCGAGCCGTCGCCGCTGTGGGCCGACATCCAGGCCAAGGTGAATGCGCTGGATATCCCGGAAGGCGAGAAGGTCGAACTGATCGGC
The DNA here is from genome assembly GCA_023428785.1 of Pseudomonadota bacterium. Taxonomy (GTDB): domain Bacteria; phylum Pseudomonadota; class Alphaproteobacteria; order Caulobacterales; family Caulobacteraceae; genus Brevundimonas. Next base: position 16,234 of record JAEYWU010000084.1, on the reverse strand, counting down.
GACGCCCGCGCCGCCCTGACCGGACCATTCAAGGCGGGATACGAGGTCTTCCTGGCCGCCATCGCCGAGGTCGGCGCGGGTCGGACGCGCAACGACGGCGTCTGGGCGCTGGAGAACGGCGCCGCCTACTACGAAGCCATGCTCGGCTTCTACAACGCCACCGACGACACCGCCGACGACATCCATGAGACCGGCCTGGCCGAGGTCGCCCGGCTGCGCTCCGAGATGGAGGTCATCAAGACCCAGGTGGGCTTCACCGGTTCTCTGGGCGAATTCTTCGACCACCTGCGCACCGATCCGCAGTTCCAGTACCCGAATACGCCCGAGGGCAAGGAAGCCTTCCTGGAAGACAGCCGCCAGTACATCGCCCAGGTCATGGCCATCGCTCCGGACTGGTTCCACACTTTGCCGCGCACGGCGCTGGAGGTTCGGGCCGTCGAGGAATGGCGTGAGCAGACCGCCTCGACCGCCTTCTACAACCGTCCGTCGGCCGATGGTTCGCGGCCGGGCATCTACTATGTGAACCTGGCCGACATGACCCAGGTGTCCAAGCCCCAGGCTGAGGGCATCGCCTATCACGAGGGCGCGCCGGGCCATCACTTCCAGATCGCCCGCGCCGGCGAACAGGAAGGCCTGCCGATGTTCCGCAAATTCGGCTTCTACGGCGCCTATATCGAAGGCTGGGGCCTCTATGCCGAAAAGCTCGGCAAGGAGATGGGCTTCTATCAGGACCCCTATTCGGACTTCGGCCGCCTGACGATGGAGATCTGGCGCGCCATCCGCATGGTCGTGGACACCGGCATCCACACGCGCCGCTGGTCGCGTGAGCAGGCCGTCCAGTACTTCACCGAAAACTCGATGGTCGCGCCTCTGGCCATCGACCGCGAGATCGACCGCTACATCTGCTCGCCGGCCCAGGCGACCAGCTACAAGGTCGGCATGAACAAGATCCTCGCCCTGCGCGCCGAAGCTCGCGAGGCCATGGGCGACCGCTTCAACATCCGCGACTTCCACGAGGTGGTGCTGGCGGTGGGCGCGGTGCCCTTGGGCGTGCTGGAGGAGCGGGTGAGGGCGTGGGCGGCGACCTAAACTTTCTCGACGGCCGGAGCTTTTGTCCGGGGCTGCAATAGGCGGGCGAAAACCGACCGGTAACGCCAGGCCAGGACTGCCCACCAGATCGGCCAGATGCTGCCCCACACCGGCGTGTGGGTGAGCAGCCAGTGGAAGAGGGCGATTACGACCACGGATGGCGCGACCAGCAAAAGGCCGATCGGCGCCGTCCGATCGAACAGCAACGCCGTGCCGCCTAACAGCAGGGTGCCTGTCAGGAGCGGGTTCATGAATCCGGTGCGGTTCAGAGCGCCGGTGAAATCACCCGCCGCAGGATTGACCTCCGGTGGATGATCCCCGCCGAACTGTACGATGACGACCGCTGTCAGGCCGATGAAGACGAGCCCGTACAAGCACCGCGCGATCGCCCAAGCCCAGTCAGACCAACGCATTGCCGTTCCTCTGGCGATTGTCGCCAGCATCACCTACCAGCGACCTCCGCGCGAGAATATCCGCAATATGCGAAACGTCCACCGGGGCCTTCAGCACTGTTGGTTCGGGGCGCTGGAAGAGCGGGCGGCGTCAGGGTCCGCTTCCTGACTTTGGAACTCCGGCGTGTCCACCGCGGTTGATAGGCCTCTTTCACGGACACACCGGAGGATCCGATGACCACCCCCGACACCGACCACGATATCCACGTTCTCAACAGCCTGATCGAGACCACCCTCGACAGCGCTGACGGCTACCGCGAGGCCGCCAAGGAGACGGACAATCCGACCTTCCGCCGGATGTTCGAGGAGCGCAGCTTCGAGCGCAGCCGCGTGACGACCGACCTGCAGTCCACCGTCCGTTCGCTGGGTGGCAAACCCGAGGATGACGGCACGGTCCTGGCCGCCGCCCATCGCGCCTTTCTCGACGTGAAACACGCCATCCTGCGCGACGAGCAAGCTGTGGTGAACTCGGTCGAGAACGGCGAGGACTTCATCAAGGACAAGTACGAAAAGGCGCTCAAGGACGACAAGCTGTCGGGCTCGACCCGCCAAACCATCCAGTCGGCCTATGACTCGGTCCGTTCCGGCCACGACCAGATGCGCGACCTCAAGCACTCGCTGGAAGCGAAAAACTAGGGCGCGACGATCGTCATCGACCGAGGAAGGCCCCGGAGCGATCCGGGGCCTTTTTCATGGGTCAGGCCTCGGTCTTCACCGCGTGCCAGCCCCGGATCATGAAGGCCTGGAAGAAGGGGACGGGGAGGGAGAAGCCCGCCGTACGCCACAGGGCCTCGGTCTCCTCCGGCGAGACCACGCCCAGCACGTCGTGCATCATCCCGCCGAGTTTGGCCAGCGAGTCCGGCGTGGCGCCCATCAGGGTCTGGACCTGTTTCCAGTCCTCCAGCATGGCGGGGAAGGTGGGCGCATCCAGATCCGCGCTGATCTCGGCGCTCAGGAACCGGCCGCCGGGCTTCAGCCGGTCATGGATGGCGCCATAGAAGGCCTGACGATCCGCCCGCTGGATGAAATGGGCGACCAGCAGGCTGACGACCGCGTCGAAGCCCGCCTCCGCGACATTCCCGACATAGCCCTCGATCAGCTCACAGCGATCCAGAACCCCGGCTTCGGCCAGCCGATGACGGCCCACACCCAGCATCTCGCCCGACGGATCGACTCCGACGAAGGACCAGCCGGGATGGCCGCGGGCGAGCGACAGGATCTCCGCTCCGGTGCCCACGCCCACGCACAGCACCCGCGCATCGGCCGGCAGGTCCTTGAGCGCCAGTCCCATGAGGAAGTGCAGATTTTCGGAGATCGGCTTCAGGCCGGCGTTCCGCCGGTCATAGGCGTCGGCCATCTCCTGATTGAAGAAGTGGCTGGCGGGCGGCGCGGCTGTCTCTGTCATGCGTCCGAGATGGGGAGGCGGCCGAAACAGAAAAGGCCCCGGATCGCTCCGGGGCCTCTTTGTGCGGTAGCGCGGGCGTTAGTTGCGCGTGGGGTCGATCAGATATTTCTCGCCGGTCACCTTGGCCTCGTAGGCGCGCAGGATTTCGGGGTCGAGGGCCTCGGTTAGCCCGATGGTGCGGGTGTAACGGGTGGCGAAGGTCGTGGTCATCTCGTCGAAGACCCGCTTGCGCAGACGCATCACCGTTTCGGCGCCCGCCTTCTGGAGGAAGGGCGTCAGCAACCAGCCCGAAACGCTCCACTGAAAGCCGAAAGACCGGCGATCCAGCATGATCGGCGACATGTCGAGCCAGCCGTAGATGTAGAGCTGTTTGAAGGTGTTCGAGCCATAGCGGCTGTATTCGCTCATGCGCGCGGCCGCGGCCTGTTCCATTGCGCCCATGATGTCGCTGCCCAAGGAGCCGCCACCGATGGGATCGAACGCGACGGTGGCGCCGGTCTCGCCGATCGCCTCGGCCAGGCGCCTGCGGAAATCCGCATCACGGCTGTTCAGCACATGGGTGGCCCCAATCCCGCGCATCAAGGCGACCTGCTCGTCCGAGCGCACGATATTGACCAGCGGAATGCCGTCGGCCGTGCAGACACGCTGCAGCATCTGGCCGAGGCTCGAGGCGGCGGCGGTGTGCACGATGGCGGTGTGACCCTCGGCGCGGGCCGTCTCGACGAAGCCGAGCGCCGTCAGCGGGTTGACCGTGAGGGCCGCGCCCTGCGCCGATGTCACGCCCTCCGGCAGGGGCAGGGCGTCGCGGGCCCTGATGGTCTTGAGGTCGGCGAACATGGCGCCGCCGACCATGCCGACGCGGCGACCCAGCCAGTCCTGGACATCCTCACCGGCCGCGACCACCACGCCGGCGCCCTCATTGCCGACAGCCAGCGAGTGACCCGCCCGCGAGGCGACGGCGGCGCGACGCTGCTCGGGGATGTCGAACTCCAGAACCGGGCGGTCGCCAGAGCCCGTCGCCCTCACCGAGCCGACATCGGCCGGGCCGATGAGAAGGCCCAGATCGCTCGGATTGATCGGGGCGCCCTCGACCCGGACGACGATCTCGCCCGGTCCGGGCGCGTCGAGAACCACGTCCTCCAGCGTCAGTCTGAGCGTGCCGTCGTCCTGCACGGTGGAGCGGAGTTCTCGTCCTGTCAGGGCCATCGGGATTTCCTCTGCTGGGTCGGAGCCGGTTGAACGGGTCTGGCTACCTAGCCGTCTTGCTCGCCGCTCTCACGCGAAAAACAAAAAAGGCCCCGGATCGCTCCGGGGCCTTTTCCGTAATCGGGGAGGAACAACCTCAGCCTTCGGTGTTCTCGGTGGCTTCCGGAGCCGGAACCTCGGCGACCGTGGCTTCGATCTCGGCGGTGCGGTTCACCTGGCGCTCGGCGATACGGGCCGACTTGCCGCGGCGATCGCGCAGGTAATACAGCTTGGCGCGACGGACGGCGCCGTGACGCTTGACCTCGATGGATTCGATCATCGGCGACAGGACCGGGAAGACGCGCTCGACGCCTTCGCCGAAGCTGATCTTGCGGACCGTGAAGCTTTCCATCAGGCCGGCGCCCGAACGGGCGATGCAGACGCCTTCGAAGGCCTGAACGCGCTCGCGCTCGCCTTCCTTGATGCGCACGTTGACGCGCAGGGTGTCGCCGGGGCGGAATTCGGGGGTCTTGCGCTTGGCGGCGAGGCGATCGGCCTCTTCCTTGCGCAGGGTTTCGATGATGTTCATCGCTCTATCTCCTGTCGGGCTTGTTTGCCCCTTGCTTGTCAGTTGGCAGGGCTAGTCGCCCTGCTTCAGTCCTGCGAGATGCGCCGCCCATAGGTCCGGACGTCGTTCCCGCGTGGCCAGTTCCCTCTGCTCCTGGCGCCAACGGGCGATCTTCTTGTGATCGCCGCTGAGCAGGACCTCGGGGATGTCGAGGCCCTCGAAACTCCGCGGTCGCGTGTACTGCGGATGTTCGAGAAGGCCGTCCTCGAAGCTTTCTTCCTGCGTGGATGCCGCCTCGCCCAGCACACCCGGGATCAGCCGCACACACGCCTCAATCGCCACCATCGCCGCCGCCTCGCCACCGGCGAGAACCGCGTCTCCGACGGAGACCTCCTCGAACCCCCGGGCGTCGAGCACCCGCTGGTCCACCCCCTCGAACCGGCCGCAGAGGACGACGACGCCGTCTCCTTGAGCCCATTCTCTTACCCGCGCCTGGGTCAGGGGCCTGCCCCTGGCGCTCATGCACAAAAGCGGCCGCTGCGGCCCTTGCAGGCTATCCAGAGCCCGGGCCACCACGTCCGCCTTCAACACCTGTCCCGGGCCTCCACCCGCAGGGGTGTCGTCCAGGAAGCCGCGCCTATCGTCGCTGAACGCCCGAATGTCAAGGGTTTCCAGCGCCCACAGCCCCTTCTCGCGCCACGCCGTCCCGATCAGCGAAACGCCCAGCGGCCCCGGAAAGGCCTCCGGAAACATGGTCAGGACGGTAGCGGTGAACGGCATGGCCGCTCCTCTACCCCCGACGCGGCCCGTGTGCCACTGTCCGCGCGGTATTCAGGGGAGGACGCCATGATCGGCTATGTGACGCTCGGGACCAATGATCTGGAGCGCGGGGCGGCTTTCTACGACAAGGTCTGCGGGGCGCTCGGCACCGGCCGGATGATGGAGTGGCCGGGCGCCATCGCCTGGGGGACGCCCGGCGGCGGGGCCGGCATCGGCCTGACCCAGCCTTTCGACAAGAACGCGGCCACGGTCGGGAATGGCGTCATGGTCGCGCTGGAGTGCGACAGCCCGGCCAAGGTGCGCGAGATCTATGAGGTCGCCCTGTCGAACGGCGGCACGGACGAGGGCCCGCCCGGCCTGCGCGGCGAGGGCTTCTATGCGGCCTATTTCCGTGATCCCGACGGCAACAAGCTCAATGCCTTCGTCATGGGCCCGGCGGCGGCGGAGTGACCTGGACCCCCGATCCCGCCTTCGCCGCTACGTCGCACGTCGTGACCGAGCTTGATCTGTGCCAGCTGCGGCTTCAGGACGACGCCCGCTTTCCCTGGCTGATTCTTCTGCCGCGCATGTCGCATGCGATCGAGCTGACGGACCTGTCGCGCAAGGATCGGGGGCGTCTGAACGGCGAGATCGACCAGGCGGCCCTCGCCGTCCGGGCGCTCGGCGAGCATCTGGGCCGGCCTGTCGACAAGCTGAATGTCGCCGCGCTGGGCAATGTCACGCCGCAACTGCACATCCACGTCATCGGCCGGCGGCGGGACGATCCGGTCTGGCCTGATCCGGTCTGGGGGCGCGGCGCGGCCGTGCCCTGGGGCGCCGAACTGCCCAGGATCATCGCCGCCCTGATGTCTCAGCTGGCCTGACTGGCCTTTCCCGGCCTGGCCCCTTACATCCGGGCCCGTGTCAGGGAGACGAGCATGACCACGCGCAGGGCCAACCTCATCGGCGGAGACTGGATCGAAGGCGGCGACTGGTCCGAGAACCGCAGCCCGTCCGACACCTCCGACGTCATCGCCGAGTTCACGCAGGGCACGGCCGCCCACGTTGACGATGCGGTTCAGGCCGCCCGCGCCGCCCTTCCGGCCTGGTCGCGCGCTCATCAGGACCGCAGCGACCTGCTCGATCGGGTGGGTGACCGTCTGATGGCCCGCAAGGACGAACTGGGCGAGCTTCTCTCGCGCGAAGAGGGCAAGAACCTTGCCGAGGGCAAGGGCGAGGTCGAGCGCGCCGCCCGCGTCTTCAAATTCTTCGCCGGCGAAGCCCTGCGCGGCGGCGGCGAGATCATCCCCGGCGCCCGTCCCACCGTAGCAGTGGAGGCCCGGCGTGAGCCGGTCGGCGTGGTCGGCCTGATCACGCCCTGGAACTTCCCCATCGCCATCCCGGCCTGGAAGACGGCCCCGGCGCTGGCCTACGGCAATGCGGTAGTGATGAAGCCCGCCGATCTGGTCCCGGCCTCGGCCTGGGCGCTGGCGGACATCCTGCGTGAATGCGGCGCCCCGGCCGGCGTCTTCAACCTGGTGATGGGCAAAGGTTCGGTGGTCGGTGAGGCGATCCTGAACCATCCGGGCGTGGAGGCCGTGTCCTTCACGGGCTCGACCGGCGTGGGCGCCAAGGTCGCCGAGGCCTGTGCGCGCGGCCTCAAACGTTTCCAGCTCGAGATGGGCGGCAAGAACCCGCTGGTGGTGCTGGCCGACGCCGATCTCGACGCCGCCGTCGAGGCCGCCGTCAACGGGGCCTTCTTCGCGACCGGCCAGCGCTGCACGGCCTCTTCGCGGATCATCGTGGAAAAACCGATTTACGCCGCCTTCATCGAGAAGATGGAGGCGCGCCGCCAGGCTCTGGTCGTCGGCCATGCGCTGGACCCCAAGACCCACATCGGCCCCGCCGTCTCCTCCGCCCAACTCAACCAGGACCTCGACTATGTCGAAATCGGCAAGACAGAAGGCGCGCGCCTCGTCGGCGGCGGCGAGCGGCTGACGCTGGAGACCGACGGCTACTACATCGCCCCCGCGCTGTTCGCGGACGTGGACAATTCCATGCGCATCGCGCGCGAAGAGATCTTCGGCCCTGTCGCCTCGGTGATCCCGGCCAATGACGCCGACCACGCCTTGGCCATCGCCAACGACACCGAATTCGGCCTGTCGGCGGGCGTCTTCACCACCTCGCTGAAACAGGCCGAGCGCTTCAAGCGCGAGCTTCAGGCCGGGATGGTGATGGTCAATCTGCCGACCGCCGGCGTCGACCTGAACGCGCCCTTCGGCGGCACCAAGGGCTCAAGCTTCGGCCCGCGCGAGCAGGGCCCCTACGCGCGCGAGTTCTATACGAAGATCAAGACGACCTATACGCAGGCGTAGCGGGTAGGGCTTGGTGAGTAGGGCTTAAGCCCTAGTTCCTCACGTCTTCCGCCGTCTGCTCCACCGCATCACCGGCGGCGGATACGTCACGGCCGATGCCGGCGACGGTGTTGCAGCCGGCTACGACGAGGGCCGAGGCGGCGAGAACCAGGGTGACGATCTTGCGCATGGGCAGGGCTCCGGAAACAGGGTTCAGCGGCGAAGCTTAAGGCCGCTTTGGTCCCCAAGGCAACGGTTCGGAACGCTTCAACTAAGGCCCGAGCATCGCTGAACAAAGGTCAGACGCTGACCCTCTGGCGGGGCCGGCCACGGACCGACCTGCTGGGCGCCGTAAATCGCCGAGATGTCCGCCGTCCGCGACAGGTATTCCAGGAACTGCGGCTCGATGGTCGCCTCTGCCAGAACGCCCGGCCCGCCGCGCATCGTGTCGGCCACAAAACCAAAGGCCTCGTCGGCCACGCCCAGCGTCAGGCGTTCCTCGCTGCCGATGACGCTGATGTCCGAGGCGATCACCTGCATCCGCGCGGGATCGGGCAGGCAGGCGAGGTGCAGCACCTGCCGGTCGCCTTCACCCAGAAGAACCAGGGCCGCCCCTTCATCGCCGTCCACCAGCGTCCAGGTCAGGCGGCTGGCCTCCACGTAGGGCGGCGGCGCTTCGCTTGAGGTTTCGTCCGCGCGTCCGCATCCGGTCAGGACCAGGGTGGCGGCGAAACTGGCGGCGAAGACGCGGATGGCGGGACGCAGGCTCATGGCCCGGACGATAACGCGCCGATCGGCGCTTCGTTACCGAAAGCTTAACAAAGAGGGAGATCGGTCCGCGCTGTTCTCCGGACAGGCGAACGCCTTAACTCTGAACAGCAAAAGGCCCCGTCCGCGATGCGAACGGGGCCTTCTCTTCAACGCTTCGGCGGTCGGGGGGAAGGGCGCCTCGGCGGTGGTCTTGAAACGCTTTAGTTGGCGACTTCTTCGGCGGTGTCGGTGACGGCGTCGCCGGCGGCGGAAACGTCGCGGCCGGCGCCGGCGACGGTGTTGCAGGCGGCCACGGCCAAGGCGGCGGTAGCGGCCAGAAGAACAAAAGCTTTGCGCATGATCGTGATCCTCTTGGTCGTTCGAGCAGAGAAATGATCAGGGCTGAACTTGGTTCCGTCTGCCGGCCGAGTCAGTCAGCGCCGCGAGCGAAACTTCCGGCGTGGGGAAGGTCAGCCGCACCAGAACGCCGCCGGCCTCGCCGCGGGTGATTTCGGTCTGGCCCCGCAGCTGGCGGGCGAAGGCGGTCATCAGGGTGCGGCCCAGGCCCGTTGCGGCGTCCTCGTCGGACACGCCCGGACCATCGTCCTCGACCTCCAGTGTGCTGGTCTCCGGACCGGACTGAAAGCGCACGTCCAGCCGCCCGCCGCGCGTCTCGAAGGCGTGCTTCTGGGCGTTGGAGACGGCCTCGACCGCCCACAGGGCCATGGGCGCCAGCTTGTCGGGGTCCACCAGCAGGACGTCGGCCGAGACATGGGTGTCGATCGCCGGGCCGTGGCCGCTCTCGGCGGCGATCAACTGGCCGGTCAGGTCCTGAAGGAAGCGGCCGACATCCACCTGTTTCAGCGTCTCGGACTGGTAGAGTGCCCGGTAGATCAGGGCCAGGGCCGTGATCCGCTGGCGGGTATCCTTCATGGCGGCGCGCGCGCCGGGGTCCGACAGGGCGCGCTGCTGCATGTTCAACAGGCTGGTGATGACCTGCAGGTTGTTCTTCACCCGGTGGTGGATTTCGCGCATCAGCGCGTCCTTTTCCTCCAGGGACTCCCGCAGCGAGGCGTCGCGCACCTCGATCTCCTGCACCATCTCGTCCAGGGCCGCGGCCAGGCGGCGGATTTCGGCGGGCGCCCGGCGGGCCTGGACCGGGCGCACGCCGCGCCGGCCCTTGGCGTGGATGGTCGCCACCCGTTCCAGATAGGTCAGCCAGCGGATCACGAACCGCTCGGTCACCACCAGCACGCAGATCAGCGCCGTGATCCACGTCAGCAGCGGCAGGATGAACACCGCCAGCGCATTGCCCATCGCCCAGGCGAACAGGCCCCGGCTCGGGGTGGACGCCACCACGAATATGTCCTGTCCGGCGAAGGGCGCGGCGCTGATCACATGGCGCTGGCCGTCAGCGGCGGTCAGGCGGGTCAGACTTTCGTCGGCCATGTCCGCCGGCGCGACGCCGCTCGAGGGGAATGCGTTGACGTCGGTGGCTGTCAGCATTCGCCCGGTCGCGTCGATCAGCGCGACTTGCAGCGACCGGTCGCTGCCGGACTGGTGGTCGCGCGGCTGCAGCGCTTCAATCGGGATCACGGCCACGAAGGCGCCGTCGAAGCGCCCCATCGGGCTCTCGGACCTTACGGCCGCCAGGACGGCCGGCTCACCTGTCAGCAGGGTCGCAGGTGTCGCGGCCAGGACCGTGTCCTCGCCGGACCTGAGCCGGGCGAACCAAGGCTGGTTGGCCAGCTCCTGTCCGGACACCGAATGGCTGGAACAGATCACCCGGCCGGTCGCGCTGACCCGGACCAGGGCTTCATAGTCGCCGGTGCGGCCGGCCAGTTCACGCAGGCGCGGCACGCAGTACAGGCCCACCGATTCTGGCCGCAGCGTCTCCAGCATGATGACGGCGGCGTCGACCCGCGCCTGGGCGGCGGCGGCGCTGTCGCGCGCGGCGCGAACCAGATCAGCCTCGACCCGGCGTTCCTCGGCCAGATAGGCGGCGCGCGACTGGACCGCGCTCAGCAGCAGGACCGGCGCCAGGGCGAGCGCGAGCGCGGTCGCCAAGCGGAACCGAATGCCGTGGATATTCCCGGCCTGCCGCGCCCTGCGCCAGCGCGGCACGACTAGCGTGAGCCGGCGAGGCGGTCCGCTTCGGCCAGGATCGAGCTCATGGCCTCACCGGCGGCGCGTCCATCGGCGCTGTAGGACCCGTCGTCCAGGGTGGCCTGAAGGGCCCGGCGGGCGCGGCTGACCCGGCTCTTCACCGTCCCGACCGCGCAGCCACAGATGTCGGCGGCTTCTTCATAGGCAAAGCCGCCCGCGCCCACGAGCACCAGGGCTTCGCGCTGCTCCTCGGGAAGCGAGGCCAGGGCGCGGCGGAGTTCGTCCAGAGCCAGCGGCGCCGACGGATCGTCCACGGCCACCAGGGTCCGCTCGGCGGCCTCCTGATCCAGCTGCGACTGGCGCCAGGACCGGCGCTTGTCCGAATAAAACTGGTTGCGCAGGATCATGAAGGTCCAGGCCTTCATGTTCGTGCCCAGCTGGAAGCTGCCGCGCGCGTCCCAGGCCTTCATCATGGCGTCCTGGGCCAGGTCATCGGCCTGGGTCGGGTCACCGGTCAAGGTCCGGGCGAAGGCGCGCAGGTGCGGGATCAGCTGCACCAGCTCCTTCTTGAACTGATTGTCCTCGGCCTCGGAGCGTTCGGGGCGATCAGGGCGTTCGCTGCTCATGAACCCTCCCGACTGCGGTCGTCGGCGCGCTTCAGGATGGCCAGGAATTCGTCGGGAACGGGCTCGTTCACCACCTCGTCGAACATGTGACGCAGGCGAACGCCAATCGCCTGCTGTCGCAGGCGCGCTTCCGCAAGATCTGGTTCCTGTAGGTTCACGCGACGTTTCCGGTCGGGATCCGACTTCTCTTTCATTACGCTCAGACGCCCCGTCCGTATGATGCTATTGTGGAGGCGGAAACGTCGCCCAACATCGCCGGTTCCATCATTAACTGCATTTAATGCAAAGCTGGAGCCAACGCTTCGGGAACCATCCGCTCGGATGGCGGTTATGGGGGGTTAAGCGGCGCCGTTCCAGCCGCGATCTTTGACTGTCGGGGATATCACATGAGTCTCGTCGCCAAGCTGGCGCCGCATCTGCCCTACGTTCGCCGCTACGCCCGCGCCCTTACCGGCGACCAGGCCTCCGGCGACAACTACGTCCGCGCCGCCCTCGAGGCCGTCGCCGCCGGGGACATCACCCTGGAAGAGGGTGTCACGCCGCGGGTCGCGCTCTACTCCGCCTTCCACGCCATCTGGACCTCGACGGGCGCCCAGCTCGAACCCGTCCAGGCCAGCATCGGTGAGGAACCGGTCGGGCGGCTGTTGAAAATTCCGCCTCGCTCGCGTCAGGCCTTCCTGCTGACCGCGCTCGAAGGCTTCACCCCGACGGAGTCGGCGCACATCCTGGGCGCCTCGGTCTCCGAGGTCGAAGGCCTGATCGCCACGGCCCAGTCCGAAATCGACGCCGAACTGGCGACTGACGTCCTCATCATCGAGGACGAGGCCGTCATTTCCGCTGATATCGAAGCCCTGGTCCGCGAACTCGGCCACAACGTGGTCGCCGTCACCACGACCCGCACCGAGGCCGTCGACGCCGTCGCCGACCACCGCCCGGGTCTGGTCCTGGCCGACATCCAGCTGGCCGACGGCTCGTCGGGCATCGATGCCGTCAAGGACATCCTCAAGCGCCACGACGTGCCGGTGATCTTCATCACCGCCTTCCCCGAGCGCCTGCTGACCGGCGAGCGGCCCGAGCCGACCTTCCTGATCACCAAGCCCTTCCAGCCCGACAATGTGAAGGCGGCGATCGGCCAGGCCCTGTTCTTCCATCCCGCGCGGCAGGCCGAGGCGGTCTGAGCCGGGCAAGCGCCTGGCGGAAAAAGAGAAGGGCCCCGGTTTCCCGGGGCCCTTTTTCGTATCGGTTGAGAGCCGGCGCCCTACTGGGCGGTCTCTTCGGGCGTGGCGCCCTGGCGCACATCGCCGGTCGGCTGGTCGATACCGACGACATCGGCGGGTTCGCTGACCTGGGTCTGTTCGGCTTCGGCGAGGTCGCCGCTGTTACCGGCCCACAGGGCGAAAAGGGCGAAGGCCGCCAGCGCCGCCGACACCACCAGTACGATCAGGATGTGCAGGCCGCGACGGCCCTGCTTGGCGCGGTCCTCGCTGATGACCTCCGGCTGTTCTTGGGCAGAAGGGGTTTGCGGCGTGGGGTCTGTCATGAGGAATCTCCAAGGCTCAGCTTGCCTTGGGGAACGGGCTTGGCCGTGCGGTGTTCCGTCTCGTGCGACCCGCGAAAAATAATTCGCACGCGAGGGGAACCTAAGTTTCGGTCCCGTGTTTCATGTCTGCGGAGGCGGCGACGCCCCCCCGACTTAGGGCCGACGGATGTCGGCCTGCCGCCTCCGCAAACCCTTCTTGATCGACTGGAACGCGGGCTCTTCGGGGCCCGCTTTTTTTCCGACGGGTCAGCTGTGCGGCGCGGCCTCGATGACGACCTCGACGCGCCGGCGCACCGGCTCGCTGACGCCGCCTTCTACCGCGCCCGCCTCTCCGACCGCCTCGATGTCGAAGCTGGGAGCCGGCAGGCCCGCGTCCGCCAAGGCTTCGGCCACCGTCTCGGCTCGCCGCTCGGAGAGCGTCAGATTGCGCTGGGCCCCGCCCGTCGCGCTGGCCAGGCCGACCACCCGCACCCTGTCGATCCGGCAATGGCTCAACTCATCGGCCGCTGCATGGATCAGGTCGCGCGCCGGCCCCGTCAGACCGGCCTCGCTCTCGGCGAAATAGACCGGCAGCGTCCGGTGCACGCAGACCTGCGGATCCTGTACCAACTCGCTGCGATCTCGCACGCCCAGCGTCGTACATCCCGCGACCGCTACCGCCGCCGCCACAAAAACCAACCCTGCGCGCATCAACCCCTCCGGCACCCGAGAAAAGGGCGGCCCGTCCACCGACAGGCCGCCCTCCTAGCTCACTTCAAATTCCAGCCGCTATCAATAGCGACGCGTGCCGTCGTCCCAGTAGCAGTCGCCCTCGGGATAGCAGTAATAATACCGGCCATACCGGCTGTCATACTGCCGCGACAGGTTGCGGGCTTCGCGGTCCTGCTGCGAACCACGCACCGCGCCGGCCACGCCGCCGACCACCGCGCCGATGGCGGCGCCGCGTCCGGCGTTGCCGTCACCCACGTTGTTGCCGATCACGGCGCCGGCGAGGGCGCCGAGAGCCGCACCGCCGGCGGCGTTGCGTTCGATGTTGCCGGTCGAGGTGCAGGCCCCGACTATAAGGGCGGCCGAGGCGGCCATGACGGTAATCACTTTAGACATGAGGAAGATCTCCCTTTCGCTCCCCAGGCGAGAACGCTGGATTGCGGCCAAGGTTCCGCGACTATGCGATCCAGCCGGGTTCGGTTAACGTCGGTCCCGGTCCGTCAGGACGGGTCTGGTAAGCTTAGCTATATAGTGGGGGAGTTCACATGGCTGATGGCGACAATCACGGGGATGTCAGACCGGCGTGGGAGCGCCGCAGCCGGCGCAGCGGGTCCAATCCCGTCGTCGGGCTGCTGGTCACCTTGCTGGCCTTGTTTGGGGCGCTGACGTTGGGCCTCTCGATCGCCGAACGCTCGGTCGCCGAAGCCGGCGGCCGTATCGACGGCTGGATCTCGGCCGGCTGGAACGCGGTGCGCGGCGTCGACGTCGAGGATGCGGCCGAGGCCGCCGGCGACGCCGCCCAGGCCACCGGTGAAGCCGCCGCTGAGGCCGGCGACGCCGTAGAGGCCGGCGCCGAAGCCGCCTCCGAAGAGCTGAAGAACGGCTGATCATCCTTCGGAACCGTCATGCAGGCCGGACGTTCGGCCCGCATGACGGCTGAAGACGCGCCTGTTCCGGCGATGAAGGATGCAGCGCGCCTCGGCAAGGTCGAGGTGATAGTGAACCCGCGCTCAGGCAGTGTCGGGGCATCCGCACCCGATGAAATGCGCGCCGAACTGGACGCCCGGGGCATAGAGGCCCGTATCCATATCTGTGGTGAGATCGCCTTCGAGGCGATGCTCGACGAGGTATTCGGCGCCAAACCAGACTTGGTGATTGTCCTGGCTGGCGACGGGACCGTGAGGGCCGTGGCGGCCCGTGCGGGCAGCGATGGGCCGATGATTGCGCCCCTGCCGGGCGGCACCATGAATATGCTTCCCAAGGCGGTCTATGGCACGGCCGACTGGAAGGCGGCCCTAGCCGACGCCCTGGAGGGCGGCGAGGAGATCGGCATTCCCGGTGGCCGCGTCGAGGGCGAGCCCTTCTATTGTGCGGCCATCTTGGGGGCTCCGGCCCTATGGGCCCCCGCGCGCGAGGCCCTTCGGGAAGGCAAGCTGCGGCTGGGCTGGGCGCGGGCCAAGCGGGCCCTGCGCCGGGCCTTCTCGGGACGGGTTCGTTACCGGCTGGAGCGCGGTCCGCTGCAGAGGGCGGAGGCCCTGGTCTATATCACCCCGCTGATCTCGACCGCCCTGACCCGCAACGACGGGCTGGAAGCGGCCGTGATGACGACAGCCGACGCCCGCGAGGCGTTTAGGCTGGCGGCCACCGCCGTCTTTTCCGATTGGAGAAACGACCCGAGCGTCCAGACCCGCGTGGTCAAACGGTCGAGTGTCTGGGCGCGCTCGAGCATTCCGGCTATCCTTGACGGCGAGACCGTGAGACTTTCGACCAACGCACAGATCAGTTTCGAGCCGGTGGCCTTCCGCGCCCTGGCGCCCAAGGCCGAGGCGGTCCAGGAGGCCGCCTGATGGGCCGCATCTTCCACCTGTCCGACATCCACTTCGGCGCCGAGAACAAGGCGGCGTGCGAGGCCGCGCTCAGGCATTGCCACGACAATGAGCCTGATCTGGTCCTGATCACCGGCGACATCACCCAGCAGGGCTTCTCGCAGGAGTTCGAGGACGCCGCCCGCTGGATCCGCGAGATGCCCGAACCAGTCTTCGTGACCGTCGGGAATCACGACGTGCCGTACTGGAACATCCTGGACCGGCTCTTCTATCCGTGGCGGCGCTTCGAACAGGCGACCGGCCATCCGGCCCACGATCATCAGCTGGTGACCGACAAGTTCATGGTGCGGGGCGTGACCACGGCGCGGGGCTGGCAGGCGCGGCTGAACTGGTCAAAGGGCGTCATCGACCTGGATCAGACCCAGAGAGCCGCGGAAGCGTTGGCCCAGACCGATCCGTCGCATCTGCGAATTCTGGCTTGCCATCACCCGTTAATCGAGATGATCGGCGCGCCCATGACGGGCGAGGTCAAGCGTGGTGATCGCGCGGCTCGTATCTTTGCGGATGCCGGCGTGGACCTCATCATGACCGGCCACGTGCACGTGCCGTTCGCGCTGCCGATCGGAGTGGGAGCGCACAGATGCTACGCCGTCGGCTGCGGGACGCTGTCGGTGCGTGAGCGCGGCGCCGCGCCGGGCTTCAACTGCTTGACCTGGGACGAGAACGACATCTGCGTCACCGCCCTTGGCTGGACCGGCTCGGCCTTCGAGCCTCAGCGGACCTGGAATCTGGATCGCCGCGGCGCGCGCGACTGATCGATCACTTCCCGGAATGAAAAAGGCCGCGCCCCCGAGAGGGGCGCGGCG
>JAEYWU010000015.1 GCA_023428785.1 Pseudomonadota bacterium | reverse complement strand
CCGGCGGCGCGCGGGGCGCGCCCGGGGCGGTGACGGATACAGGACCGGCCATCGGTTAGAACTCGTAACCGATGCGCACACCCACAGTCCTGGGACGCAGCCGCCCGTAACGCCCATCAATGAAGGCTTCGGGGTGTACGTAGGTCACCGAGCGATCATTGAAGAGATTCTCGACGTAGGCGCCGACCGTAAACTCGTCGAAAGCCACTGCGAGATTCGCATTCACGAAGGTATAGCTCTCGGTGTCGTCGTAGGTCGCCAGCGGCACCAACGGGCGTCCTGGCGTATTCGGGAAGCTGTTGGGGAAGCTCCCGACATGAGCGACGGCGACCGAAGCATTGGCGAGCACGCCCGGCTGCATCTCCCACTCATAGCTGACGCGAAGGGAGCCAGAAGCGCGGGGGCCCGCCAGGCGGGACCCGAGCACGGCGCCCGAGATCGCGGCCTCCTGAGGCGTCAGGTCATCGACCTCGGCCTGGTTAAAGGAGCCGTTGAGCGCGACTGTCCACCCGTCGAGCGGGAAAGCCATGACCTCGAACTCGACACCGCGGCTGAAGGCGCCGCCGATGTTGGTGGCGAACTGGACGGCGTCCGACACCCTGTTGGCCTGCACCTGGATATCGTTCCAGTCGATGTAATAGAGGGCGATGTTCGCGAAGAGGCGGCGGTTGAACCAGTTCCCCTTCAGACCGATCTCGTAGTTGATCAGGTTATCTGAAGCCGCCCCGTCGGGGATGATGATGTCCGTCGGGTCGATCGTGCTGACGGCCCCCGCGCGGGCGTTGACGATCGGCGGGCGGAAACCGGTGGCGACCGCCGCATAGGCGGTAAGCGAGGGGATTGGACGCCACGAGGCGCTGAGTCGATAAGATGCACCGGTCTCTTCCGCCTTGACGCCCTCCGCTGCTGCGATCGGCGTGATCGTCAGCGGACCGGGGTTGGGAATGCCCAGTACGCCCGCGATGTAGGCCCGCGTCAGATAGTTGGAGTTGTAGCCGCCAGCCTCAGTGAAGCCCTGGGCGTCGGTCGAGCCATAACGAAGACCCGCCGTCACCCAGAAGTCAGGTGTGAAGCGATAGGTCAGCTCGCCGAAGGCCGCCATTTCGTGGCTGATGAAGTGAGAGCCGAACCGCTGGTAGTATTCATCGGGCAGTCCAGTGAAGCCTTGGGCGGTCAGGAAGGCCTGGTTCGATCGATATCCATAGTCGACGTCGCGCCGCTTGCGGAAATAGAAGGTTCCGACCGACCAGTCGAAGCGGCCGCCCGGATCCGACACCAGCCGGGTCTCCTGCACGAAGGTGGAATCCCAGGCGTCAGCATCGAGGGCGAAGGCGAAGGCCTGATTATAGGTGCCGGCGAGGTCGACGTAAAAGAGGCCGGTGTAGTCCGAATAGGTCGAGGAGGTCGTGAGCCGCGCGCCGTTGAATTGGTATTCGAACGTCGCATTGTAGTTGGTCATGTCGCTCTGGAACCGGTCCGGCCGATCGGTGAGCCGGATATCCTGACCGCGGAGCGGATTCTCCAGGGATGAATCGTGCGGATTCGAGATTTCCCGCGAGTACATGAATCGCGCGGAGAAGCGGTCGGTCGGCTCCCAAAGCAGAATCGCGCGACCGCCGTACTGGACGAGCGTGTTCGAGTTCTCGACGCCGGTGCCGATATTGTCGAGCCAGCCTTCTTCGTGGCGCGAAAAGCCCACGACGCGCAGCGCCAGCTCGTTGTCGATCAGCGGAACGTTGACCATGGCGTTATAGCGCTGGCGCAGGCCACCCTCGCTCATCAGTCCGAGATCCACGAGCGCTGACGCATCGAAGCCGGTCGGATCGGGGTCGTGCGTCAGGATGCGCAGGGCGCCGGCCAGCGAGCCCGACCCGAACAGGGTGCCCTGAGGTCCGCGCAGAAACTCAATCCGCTCGACGTCGTAGAGGCTGGGGTCGAGAATGGTCGAGTTGCCGTTCGAGGAGATCGGCAGCTCGTCGAGATAGATGGCCACCGTGCTCTGCAGATTGGCGCCATAGCCGTTCGTCGCGATGCCGCGAGCGGTGAAGTTGTTGAAGTTGGCCGATGCGCGGTTCAGCACCACGCCAGGCGTTGCGATCGCCAGGCCGTCGTAATTGACGATGCCTTCTTCGTCGAGTTGGTCCTGCGACAGGGTCGTGATGCTGAGCGGCACGTCCTGAAGGCGTTCTTCCCGGCGGGTTGCGGTAACAACGACCTCTTCGACTTCATCGTCAGGGTCCTGGGTCTGCTGTAGGGCCAGCGCCTCAGTCGGCGTCAGCAAAGCAAGCTGCGCGAGCGCGCAAGCGGAAGCGAACAGGATCGCTTTCATCTGAATTTCCCTCCCTGGCGCCGATCACGATCGTCAGCGCTCTGAAGGGGAGTGGCGCACGGCTCGGGGCGCTTGTCAACATTCCCTCACGCGAGCGTGAATATCTTGATATGTGGCCGAGGCCGGCAATGTGCGACCTTGGCGGCCAGCTACTGCAGCTACCACCTGAGTTAGAGAGATCGATGATCGAGAAGGCAGGGAGGTCGCTGCCTCAACCTGCAATTCGGGTCGCCGGCTAGGAAGGCCGGTAGTGGGGCGAGCCGGGGCCCGTGCTCGCCCCTGACGCGCACTGTCGCGAGATCGCCAAGAAACCTTCACCTGCAGGCTGTGCTGCTGTCGCATTGCCTGACTAAGCAACGTCAGAGGGCGGACGGTCGTCCGGGGTGCGAACTGGCGGGATGGACGGCGGTCAGACAGGGGACAGAACGGCGCTTCTCATCGGCCTCGTGCATCCGTCGGCCCCGCTGTCCCTCGGACTGCAGCGAGAGGCCCTGACGGAGGCCGGCTGCCAGCTGGCGTTCGAGGTCATGCCCGGCGCCGACGGCACCCGCCGGGTCAATGATCTGCTCCAGCGCCTCGGCCCCGGTTCGCGCCTATTCGTCACCGGCCTCGAGGCCTTCAATCGGCCCTTGGCCGAAACCCTGCGCGCCGTGGCCGGCCTGCTGGAATCCGGCGTCGAGATCTGCGTGGTCGACCGTCGAGGGGGCCAAACTCTCTCGCCCGGCGCCGCCACCGCACAGGCTCTACGCGTCGCCGCCGCCTTCGCCTCCCAGGACAGGTCCCGTTCGACCTCCGCCGGGGGCCGCCCCGCCCGCGCCGGCGGCCTGTCCAAGGTCCAGATCCAGTTCGCCCGCAAGCTCTTCGAAGCCGGCGAGAGCCCGCGCACCATCGGCCTGATCTGCAAGGCCTCGCCCGACGCTGTGATGGCGGCGATCCGAGAGGACTGAGCGCCCCTCAGGCGAGAGCCCGTCGCGAGGGCGTCGCAGAACGCGAATAGTGCAGACAGCCGAGCCGGGATGGGGGAAGGTCCCGTCGATGGGGGCGTCGGGGTGACCAGCGTGAACGCAAGCGCGGACGAAAGCCGGCGTGCGCCTTCCGCGCGCCTCGACCTGACGCGGCTGATCCCGCTGTTCCTCGTCTCCCTTGGCGTGGTGGGCATCGAGAACGCCCTGACCCGCTTCTTCGCGGTCGCCGCCTGGTCCGACTACGGATACTGGATCATCTCGATGGTCATGGCTGGCTTCGCCCTCTCAGGCGTCGCCGTGGCCTTGTTCCGCGAGACCGCAGAGCGCATTGGCCCCGCGCTGCGACTGATCCTGCCGGCCCTCATGGTGCTCACCGCGGCCTTCGGCTTCCTGCAGGTCACGGTCAATCCGTTCAACCCGCTCCAGCTCCAGAACCCGACCACCTGGACAGCCGAGCTGCGCAACATCGCCCTCTACTACGGGGCGCTCCTGCCGTTCTTTTTCCTGGCCGGGGCCTATATCTCGGTCTTCTTCTTCCAAAACCACGCCCGGATCGGAAAGGTCTACGGCTACGACCTGATCGGCGCGGCCGTCGGGGCCCTGGTCGCGCTCCTGCTGATGTTCTGGCTGCACCCGTTCGTGCTGATCCCGGCCCTGATTGTGCCCGTGGCCCTGGCGCCCCTGTTCGAGAAGGGCCGCTTCAAGTGGCTGGGCGTGGCCGGCGCCATGGCCGCCCTCGTGGCCGGCGAATACATGCTTTTCACCGGCCCGGCGCCCGCCTTCAGCCAATACAAGGCGATCTATGCGCCCATGCATACCGCCGGGGCCGATGTCGAAGGCCAGGTTCGCGCGCCACGCGGCTATTACATCCTGCTCGACGCCTTCACCGAGCGGGTCGACGCCGACCTGTCCAACAATGCTCAGATGCTGGGCGTCCCGGGCCCGCCGTCGACCCTGGGCCTGTATCGCGACGGCTCGCGGATTGCAGCCCTCCCCCTGGAGAGCCGGCTCGACGGCGACTACGCCCGCGCCGGTCTCAGCGCTGGGCCCTACGTCTTGCGCCCCGGTGGCCAGACCTTGCTGATCGGCCTGTCTGGCGGCTGGCGCGCCGCCGAGGCCATCGCGCTGGGCGCCGGCCAGATCAACGGGGTCGAGCCCGAGCCGCTCCTTCGTCGTGCGCTTGAGGAAGGCCTCGAGACCTCGCCGGCTCCCAACTTCTCAGGCCGCGTGACATTGCTCGACGGCGGTCCGGTCGGCGCCGCCCTGGCCGCACCCGAGCCGGGCTACGACATCATCGACATCTCGGCCGACTTCATTGACACCACGCCAGCCAACATGAATGACATAACGGTCGAGGCCTTCCAAGCCTACCTCGGCGCCCTGCGTCCCGATGGCGTGCTCTCTGTCTCCGTCTCGATCCGAGACTTCCCCGTTTACGCCCTGCGCGTCCTGGCCACCGCTCGCGAGGCCCTGATCGCGCGTGGCGTCGACCCCTCCCAGAGGATCCTTGTCTATCGCTCGGCCTGGAACGCCCGCATCCTGATCTCGCCGGACCGCTGGACCGCCGAAGACATCGCCGAGCTGGCCGCCTTCTGCGAGGAACGGTCCTTCGATCTCTCCTATGCCCCCGGCCTGGATATCGTCGCCCAGCGGGCAAGGCTCTTCAACGATCTGCCGAGTGTCGACTTCCTGAGCGGCGAGATCACCTCCACCGGGCCCGACGACGCACTGGCCAATGAGATCCCCGCCGTCCTCGCGGGTCAGCCGACACCGACGGCCCGCGATTTCCACGTCCGCCCCGCGACCCTGGACCGCCCCGCCTACTATTCGTCCCTGCGCCTCGAGAACCTGCCGACGCTGATCCAGCGTCTCGAAGTCCTGCCGCAGGCTGAGATCGGCGGGATGGTCAATCTGGCGGTGCTTGGACAGGCGATGGTCATCGCCGTGCTCGTTCTGGCCGCGCCGCTCCTGTTCCGCAAGCGGGCGGGCAAGCCCGAGCCGCGCCGACTGTGGCCGGCCCTCTACTTCCCGTGTCTGGGCCTCGGTTTCCTGCTCGTCGAGATCCTGATCATCGACAAGGCCGCCTTCTATCTGAACGACTATTCGACGGCCTTCGCCCTGGTGGTGACGTCGATGCTGTTCTTCTCGGGTGTTGGAAGCCTGATCGCCGGGCACGTATCACGCTGGCCCAAGTTGGCCGTGGCGCTGTCGGTTCTGGCCGTCCTGGCCTGGTCGGGCGTCATCTGGATCTGGGCGGACGCCTTCCTGATCCAGACGCTGGACCTGCCCACCTGGCAGCGCGGAGGCCTGATCATGGCCGCCGCAGCGCCTCTCGCCCTGGCGTTGGGGGTGCCGTTCCCGATGGGCCTGACGCAGGTCGGTGAGGGGCGGATGCTGCCCTGGGCCTGGGCGCTCAACGGCGCCTTCTCGGTCATCGCCACGCCTCTGGCCAACCTCCTGTCGCGGGACGTCGGCTTCTCGTCGCTGCTGGTGCTGGGCGCGAGCCTCTACATCCTGGCCTTCATCGTTCTGCCGACGGCGTCCCGTCGCCCGACCCCCGAGTCCGCTCCGCTGGTTGAGGAACCCGCATGATGATTTCCCGTCGCCACCTGCTCGCCGGCGCCGCCGGCCTCGCTGCCGCCCCCCTGGCGGGCTGTGATCCCGAAGCGTCGATCGACGCCATCCGTCAGCGCCTCGACCCCGAGGGTCAGCGCGACGCCGGCGACGCCAGCGGTCCGGTCGCGGAGAGCGCCGAGGCGCCGACCGCCGATTCCGCTGTATCCGAGACGGTGCGCATGCCGAGCGCGCCCTGGACCTTCGCGGCCTTCCAGGCCGCCATGGCCGCCTCGGGCCGGCCCAGCGCCATCACCGAAGCCCAATTCGCGACAATACAGGCCCGCAAGCCCGCCGCCATCGAGCACATCCGCAGCTATCTCGCGGGCCGCTTCGGAGAAGCGAACGAGGCTGTGATCCAGGCCTTCCAGTCGGTTCCGCGGGAGTTCTTCCACTACCAGTACGCCGCCCAGCAATCGACGGCCTACCAGGCCTATGAGAGCGACCCCAAGCCCTGGGCCATCGGCCACGGCTCGGTGCTGTCGGACTTCCTGGGGCAGGCCTACATGACCCAGCTGGCAGATCCCAAGCCGACCGACGTGACACTCGAGATCGGAACTGGCTCGGGCTTCCAGTCGTCGCTCCTCAGCCGCATCGTGCGCGACGCCTATACGATCGAAATCATCGAGCCGATCGGCCGGGCGGTCGGCCGCATCTTCGAGCCGCTCGGCTACACGAACGTCCATGGGCGGGTCGGGGACGGCTACTTCGGCTGGCCCGAGGTCGAGGGCGGCTTCGACATCATCATGCTGACCTGCGTGGCCCAGTACGCGCCGCCTGAGCTGTTCCGGCAGCTCAAGCCCGGCGGTCGCCTGATCATTCCGATCGGCCAGCCCTTCCGCCGCGGCCAGGTCCTCTATGTCTACACCAAGGACGCGGACGGCCGGGTGCGCTCGCGGCGCGATGTCGGGGTGTTCTTCATTCCCATGACCGGCGCGATGCAGGAGCGGCCGCAGGAGGGCTGACGCCAGACCTTGCGGCAGCCATGTCCTTCATGGATCGTCGAAGGCGGTTTTCGGCTGGGCGGCGAGCCCGAGTGTGCGCTAACCATGTCCCGCAACCAGTCGGAGAATAGCGATCCCGCTTTCACCCGACGGGTATAGCATTGGGTTAGTAACCGCTGGCGTTTGCTGGCGACCGCGCTCGGGGGAGCGGAGTGACGTCTGGCGAAGAGTCCAAAAGTCGAAGGGGAGGCGCAGCGGCGATGCTGGGCCTGGCCGGTCTCGTGGCCGGGACCGCCTTCGGCTGGTGGGCCGCTGGGGGCCCATTCCCGGACGGCGATGCGCTGCGCAATCTCGGTCGTCCGGCTCCTGCAGCTGATGCTCAGCCGGCGCCCGAGATCGCCCCGGTTTCGGCTCCAGTCGTCGATGGAAATCAGCAGGCTCTGAGAGCCGCCGTCGCCCGCGGCGAAACCCTGACGATCGGTGTCTTCGGCGACAGTATGGCGGATGGTCTTTGGGCCGCTCTCTATCGCCGGTTCCGTGATGAGCCGGGAGTCGAGGTGATCCGCTACTCCCGTCCGTCTACCGGGCTGGCGCGCTACGACTACGTCAACGTCGCCGATCAGACTGCGGGGCAACTGGCGGAGCGCCGGATCGATATCGCGGTCTTCATCATCGGCGCCAATGACCGGCAGGCCATGCAGGGCGACGGCGCCGTTCTGCCCTATGGGGAGGATGCCTGGCGGCGCGCCTATGGTGACAGGGCCCAGGCCCTGGTCAGCCAGGCCCGCGCGCAGGGGGCCGCGGTCTACTGGGTCGGCCTGCCGCGCATGCGTTCCGCCGGAGCGGAGGCGGGTGCGGAACTGGTGAACGCCATCTTCGAGCAGCGCGGCCAGACGGGCGGCTATCCTTACATCGACACCCAGGCGGCGACGAGCGACGCTAACAACGACTACGCCGCCTATCTCCCATCGGGTCCGGGCGGCGCGCGACAGCTGGTTCGCGCGTCCGACGGCGTGCACATGACGATGAATGGCTATCTGCTGCTCGCAGAGCCGGTCGAGCGGGCGATCCGCTCCGACCTCGAAGAGGCGCGGACGTCCGTCCAACCGCAACCCGCTTCGCCTCCGTCCCCGCCGATGGGGTCGGAGGCTTGATCAACCTGATCGTCGCGGCCGTCCTGTCGATGCAGGCCATTGATCGCGACGAGCAGCAGCCATCGGCGCTGGAGCGTCCAGAGACCCTCGCGACTGCCGGTACCCACCTTGTCGATCCGGCCCGGGAACGTCCGTTCTCCATCCTCATGATCGGCGACAGCCATAGCGCGGCGGACCACATATCCGGAGCCCTGCGAGACCGGTTGCAAGCTGAATACGGGCCGACCGCGAGGGGCGTGCTCCAGCCCGCGTCGCCTTTCGCCGGCCATTCGGTTCGCCAGGCCAGTGTGACCTACGAGGGCGTCGTTTCGCTGGGCGGCGGCGATGGCGACCAGGCTGCGGGCCTGACCGGTTTCATCGGTCGGGCGTTTTCCGGCGCCTCGATCAGCATCAGCGCGGAACCTGTCGCCGCCTTTGACGCCGTGACGGTCTGTTTCCTGTCCGAGCCGGGCGCCGGCCTGATTTTGCTGGAGGCCGGCCGAGGGCAGGGCGCTATCGACGCCTCGGCGACGATGCGTGAGCCGAAGTGCGAGACCATCCAGCTGGCCGACCCGGAGACGCTCGCGACTCTCAGGATTTCCGGAGGTCCGGTTCGCCTGTTCTCCATCGCCACGACACGCTCGGAAGGCGGCGGTGTGTCGGTCTCGAACCTCGGCGTAATCGGCGCCCAGGTGCGCAGTCTCATGTCACGCGACAGCCGGGTGCTGGCTGCCGAGCTCTCGGCCTATCAGCCCGACCTGATCCTGCTCGCCTTCGGGACCAATGAGGGTTTCGATGACGGCCTGATTCCGTCTGACTACGAGGCGACCTATGCGGAAGCCTTGGCACTGCTGCAGAGGCTGGCGCCGAACGCCACGGTCGTCGCCATAGGCGCGCCGGACGCCGCCACCCTGAGGCCCGACCTGTACCGACAGGGTGGATTTGACCGTTACGACTTCTGTTTCCCGCTGAGCGATGCCGAGCGGGCCGACTACCCGGCCCGGGTGGCCGCGCGCGATGAGCTGCTTGCGCGCTGGTATGCGCCGCCGGCGCTTGATGTCGTGCGCGAGATCCAGCGCCGGACGGCCCGGACCGTCGGCGTGGCCTTCTGGGACTGGGAAGGGCGCATGGGTGGGCCTTGCGCCATCGACCGGATGCTGCGGGCGGACCCGCCCGCCGCCCGGTCCGATCACGTGCATTTCACCCGCACGGGCGGCGACCTGATCGGCGGCTGGCTGGCGGATGATCTTCTGGCGGCGATGAGCGGGGAGGGCGACTGATGCTCTTTCCGACGATGCAGTTCGGCCTGTTCTTCCTCGTGGTCTATGCGATCACCTGGGGCTTCGGCCGCGACAACAACGCCCGCAAGTGGTTCCTGCTGCTGGCCAGCTGGGTCTTCTATGCGGCCTGGGACTGGCGCTTCGTCGCCCTGCTGATCGCCAGCGGATTCCTGAACTGGTGGTTCGCCGAGCGCGTGAACCGGAGCACGGAGCGCCGACACCGCATCGCGTGGGTGGCGTCCGGCGTGACGGTCAATCTGATCATCCTGGGCTTCTTCAAATACTACGGCTTTTTCGTTGAGGAGGCCGGTCACCTTCTGGAGCTCTTCGGCTGGGAGCGAGACTTGCCGCTGCTGGAGATCGTCCTGCCGGTCGGCGTCTCCTTCTTCACCTTCCAGGGCATCAGCTATCTGGTCGACGTCCATCGCGGAAAGACGCCGGTGGCGGACTCCGTCGGCGACGTGCTGCTGCTGATGAGCTTCTTCCCGCACCTCGTGGCGGGGCCGATCGTGCGGGCCTCGCACCTGCTGCCGCAGTTCGAACGCACGCCCAAGTTGTCGCGCGAGATCGTCTGCCATGGCCTGGTCCTGATCGCGTGGGGGCTCTTCAAGAAGACCGTCATCGCCTCGGAGCTGGCGACGCGGATCGTCGATCCGGTGTTCTTCGATCCATCCGCGCATGGCGCAGCCGATCTGGCGCTGGCGGCCTATGCCTATGCCGTCCAGATCTACTGCGATTTCTCGGCCTACAGCGACATCGCCATCGGGATCGCGGCCCTGCTTGGCTACCGCTTCCCGCGCAACTTCGACCAGCCCTACCGCTCGCACTCGCTGCAGGAGTTCTGGCGTCGCTGGCATATCAGCCTGTCGAGCTGGCTTCGGGACTATCTCTATGTGCCTCTGGGCGGCGGCCGCGGCGCGGTCTGGAAGACCTCCCGCAACCTGATGATCACCATGCTGCTGGGAGGTCTGTGGCACGGCGCCGCCTGGACCTTCATCGCCTGGGGCGCGCTGCACGGCGCGGTCCTCGCCATCGAGCGGATCCTGCCGCGCCGGGCGCCGTCGGTCCTCGGCGTGATCGTGACCTTTCACGTCGTACTGTTGGGGTGGATCCTCTTCCGGTCCGAAACCTTTGCGCAGGCCCTGGCCTTCCTGTCAGGCCTCGCCACGAACTGGACGCTACCAGTCATGGCCACGCCGCTGATCGTGGCGCTGGTCTTCATCGGTCTGGCGATTCACGCGCTTCCGCCGCGCGCCGGAGAAGCGGTCGCTCGCGCGCTCGCGCGCCTGCCGTCGCCAGCCACAGCCCTGATCTTCGGCATGACGGTTCTGCTGGTCGAGGCGATCCGTCCCGAAGGGATCGCGCCCTTCATCTACTTCCAGTTCTGAGGCCCGAGATGTTGTTCGATACCGACCCGGCTGACCTGGACCCCGAGACCTTCGGCTACGCCCATCCCGACGACGAGGAGCACACCGCTGACCGGGCGCGCGGCTATGCTACGCGAGTGATCGTGATCGCGACTATCTTCCTAGCGGTGACCAATGCGGCCTCGCTGGTCAGCTGGTCTTCGACTCTCGACCCGAATTGGGGCGGTCGAACCGCGCGGGCGCTTTCACATGCCTGGGCCGGCCAGATGAGCGAACTGGGACTGGATCAGCCGCGAACCGTCATCGAGGAGCTCTGGAATGACATCGCGGCCCTTCCACGCAGGCGGGCGCCTGCAGAGCCCGCTCAGGAAGACTAGGTCCAGACCCCGATCGACTGGCGCATCTGGAACAGCTCGCGCTGGATCGTGATCTTCTGGGACTGCGACAGCGGCAGGTGTGAGGCCAGGACCTTCAACGCCTGCACGTGAACCTCGAGCGCCTCGCTGTGCCAGACGCCTTGCTCGAAGAGGGCGTTCATCATCGCCGAGACGCCACGGGCGGTCTGGGCGATGTCGTCGTCCCCGACCTGGGTCGCGTCTTCGGCGACGTGGGCGGCGATGCGGGCGACCTGCGGGCTCTCGCCGAAGACGATATCCTCGGGTTGCTCGCAGAGTTCCACTAGCTCACGCACATTTTCGTGCAGAACCGTCACGCCCAGTGGTTTGAGCCGCTCGACATTGGCCTCGGCCGCCGCGACCAAGTCCTCGAATGACTTGCCGTCAGGAGCGCCGATGATGCGCGCCAGGCTGTTGGGGGGCAGGTAGACCCCACGCGGCGCGCGGCTCATGTGAACATCTCGTCGATTTCGTTTTGCGAAAGCGCCTTGTCCGGAACTGATGTAAGCGCCAACTGGTCTGCTCGGCGTTCGCTGACGCCCTCCGGCAAGGGCATGGTGTGGAACCGACGATCCGGCCCGCGATAGCCGTCGACGTTTACAAATGCCCGCCGTGAGTGGGCCACCCAGCGTATCCGGTCCAGCAGCACTCCCGGGACGACCGGCTTCGCAATCATGAAATTGGCGCCCGCGTCACGAACCTCTTCCACCCGTTCCTGCGGCGTCGACGCGGAAAGCACGATGATTGGTGTCGAGAAATTGGGTCCACTGGGATCGTCTCGTACGCACCGTACGAGGCCGACGCCACATTCAACCGGCATTTCGTAGTCGACCAGGATGAAATCGTAGGCTTGGCGTCGAACGTCCAGCATCGCGCTTTCGACCGAGTCCGCGCGTTGGGTGCGATTGATGCCGAAGCCCATCAGGATCGACGCCAGTACTTCCAGCGATTGATGGTTGTCGTCGACGATGAGAGGATAAACAGACTTGAAGCCCAGCCGGGTGTTATCGGCCATCACCGGGGTCTCCGAACAGGGCATCGATCGCGTCCTGATCGGGGCCGCCGTTTGCCGGGCCATTCAGAAGATGTGCGTCGGCGCGACCGTCGGCGCGCTGGAGGACGATGTCCTCGATGCGCTGGAGCCTCTGTCCCGCCAGATCCTGAAAGCAGCACGCCTCAAGGATCGCGGAATAGGCCTCGCGAATCGCGGTGCGGTCGAGGTGCTCGGCCTCGCACAGGGCCAAGCCTCTGATGGCGTGATCGAGTATTTCCACCGCCGCTTCTTCCAGGTCCTGTCGAAGTGCGCCGACGTCAGCCAGGATCTGGCCGCTCATCAGATTTCTCCAAGTGCGGAGGAGAGCTTCTGGCGAAGGACCTGAACCGTGAAGGGCTTGATGACGTAGTTGTTCACCCCGGCCTGGTGGGCGGCATATGCTGGGTAAGCAGGATCGGCAGCGGCAAACCGCGAAGCGCCTCGAACAGGCTCAGCAGCGCCGGGGGTGCACCGGTCGAGCCACCGATGGCAAGCACGCGCGGCTGTATCCGTGCGCCGGACGAAGCGACTTGTACGGAAGCGGGAGCCGATTTGGGCTGGACTGCGCCGAGCGCGAGCACCTTCTGGGCCAGCTCGGTGTGGAAGGCCTCGGCCGAGACGAGCGAACCTGTTTGAGGCTTGGGCACATAATCGTGGGCGCCCAGCGTCAGGGCCTCCAGGCTGATGCGCGCATTACGCTGGCTGAGCGTTGAGGCGATCACCCCTCGGACCCCGGGATGCGCCTCCAGGATGAGGGGGAGGGCCGTCATGCCGTCCATCACCGGCATTTCGAGATCCAGGACCACGACATCCGGCCTGAGCCGCTCGACCTCGCTGATCGCGGCCTGCCCGTTAGCCGCACGCCCGACGACCTCGACCTCCGGGTGTTTGTCGAGTTCGTTCACGATAAGCCCGCGCACAATGGCGGAATCGTCCACCACCACCACGCGGATCAGCGGTGCGCTCTGGAATACTTGGACAGCCTGCACGGGAGGACCTAAATGTTGCCTACCAAAGGTAGCGCATCAGGTCTGAATATTCCGTTCCTGTATCGGGCCCCTGCGCGCGTCGATCAGCGCATTACGCCCGGCAGCCACAGCGACAGTCCCGGCAGGAAGGCCACCAGCATTAGCACCGCGAAACAGGCCAGATAGAAGGGCCAGATCGTCTTCAGCGCCTGGGTCATCGGGATGCCGCCAATGGCGGAGCCAACGAACAGGACCGAGCCCACAGGCGGAGTAATCAGGCCGATGCCGCACGAGAGCAGCAACACGACGCCGAAGTGGACCGGGTCCACGCCATAGGCCCGCACCACCGGCAGGAAGATCGGTGTGCAGATGATGATCAGCGGCGCCATATCCATGAAGGTGCCGAGGAACAGCAGCATCACGATCACCAACAGCAGGATCACCACCGGTTCGTCGGTGAGGCCCTGAAGCTGCTCCACCAGCATGGCCGGCACCTGCAGATAGGCCATCAGCCAGCCGAACGCCCCGGCCGTGCCGATGATGAACAGCACCGCGCCCGAGGTGCGCACGGCGCCGGCGACCGCCTCACGGAACGCCGACCAGCGCAGATGGCGATAAACCAGTCCCGTCACCAGGATCGCATAGACCACGGCGATCGAGGCGCTCTCCACGGCCGTGAATACACCGAGCCGGATGCCCACGAAGATGATGACGACCAGCAGCAGTCCGGGGATGGCTGCGATCAGCCGAGTCAGGACAGCGCCGAGGCCGGGGAAGGCCTCGGCCTGATAGCCGCGCGCCCGGGCCACCACATAGGCGGTGATCATGATCACCGCCGCCAGCAGCAGGGCGGGGATCACGCCCGCGGCGAACAGGTCCGAGATGGAGACCCCCCCGCCTGTTGAGGCCGAATAGAGGATCATGTTGTGCGACGGCGGCACCAGCAGGGCTACGAGGGCCGCGCTGATGGTCACATTGACCGCGTAGTCCGCATGATATCCGCGCTTGGCCATCTGGGGGATCATGGTGCCGCCGATGGCGGATACATCCGCGATAGCCGAGCCGGACACGCCGCCGAACAGGGTCGAGGCTCCGACCGTGACCTGTCCCAAGCCGCCACGTACGTGACCGAACAGGCTCGATGCGAGGGCGATCATCCGGTCGGACAGGCCGCCCTTCATCATCAGTTCGCCGGTGAAGATGAACAGTGGGATGGCCAGCAGCGCCAGCGACGTGATGTCCGAGCCCATCTGCTGGGTCACGGCGATCAGCGGCACGCCGAGATACCAGGCGGTCGCCACCGTGGCGGTGAGCAGGCAGAAGGCGACCGGCACGCCCAGGGCCAGGGCGATGAAAAGTACGCCGAAGAGGATGGCCAGTTCCATGGTCAGTCTTCCTCGGTCTCGGCGCGAACGGCCTGTTGGAAGTCGCCCGTCGCCAGACGCTCGAAGGCGAACAGGGCGATCAGGAATCCGCCCAGGGCCAGGGCGATGAAGCGAAAGCCGGCCGGCAGGCCCGCGCCCGCCAGGGGAACCGGCCATTCGTCGATGGTCAGCTGTAGGCCGAAGGCCATCAGCCCGAGGCCGGCGACCAGGATGAGCAGTCGTGAGAAGGTCTTCAGCATCCGCTGCACGCTCTGTGGCGCGGTCTGCACCAGGCCGTTGAAGGCGAAATGGGCCTCGCGCCGAACCGCGACCGAGGCACCGAGCATGACGGAGATGCTCATCAGCACCAGCGCCACCGGCTCGGTCCAGCCCGGGCTGGCGTTCAGGACATAGCGGGCGAAGACCTGCCAGGCCTGGACGATGACCATGCCGACGAGGCTCACGCCGGCGATGACGATCGCAGCCGTGGCCAGCGGGTCGAGAAGACGGTTGAGGGGGGATTGGCTCATCGCTCTCTCCTCAGGCCGCCGCCGCGCGTTCGTAGAGACCGCGCAGGACGGGATCGCGCAGGTAACGGTCCAGTAGAGGGCGCACGGTCGCCTCGAAGGCGGGTCGGTCGACGGCGCTGATCTGGACGCCGGCGGCGGTGGTCTCGGCCTGGGCCTGGGCGGACCGGGCGTCCCAGTCGATCCGCTGGACCTCGACCGAGCGCTGGGCCACGTCGAGCAGTAGTTCGCGGTCGGTCGGCGTCAGGGCGTCGAAGGCGTCCTTGGACATCAGCAGGGCGTCTGGCGAGAAACAGTGCTGGCTGTCCGACCAGTACTGGGCGACCTCGTACTGGCGGCTGGACTGATAGCTGGGCCAGTTGTTCTCGGCGCCGTCGATCAGATGGGTCTGCAGCGACGAGAAGATCGCCCCGAACGACAGCGGCGTGGGGTTGGCGCCCATCACGCTGAGCATTTCCAGGAAGATGTCGGAATTGGGCGCTCGGATTTTCAGGCCGCGCAGCTGCCCCGGCTCCTCGACCGGATGACGCACATTGTACAGGCACCGCGGGGCGGCGTCGTAATAGGCCAGGCCGACCAGTCCGCGCTGGGCGAAGACGTTCAGCAGGTCATGGCCGACGTCTCCGTCGACCACGGCGCGCATGTGCGCCACGTCGCGGAACACATAGGGCAGGGCCAGCAGGCGGGTCTCGGGGAAGGCGTTGTTCAGGGCCGCCACGGCGACCCGGCACATGTCCACCGCGCCGAAACGGGCCAGGCCGATCGAATCGTCTTCCGCGCCGAGCTGGCCGGAGATGAACTGGTTGATCGACAGGCGCCCGTCGGTCAGTCGCGCCAGCTCCTCGCCCATCCACTTGACTGCGTTGGCCGTCGGATGGCCCTCGGGGTGAACCTCGGCTTCGGAGAAGACGCGGCCGGCGCCGGCCGCCGCCCGCGGCGTGCAGGCCGTGACGGCCGCGCCGCCGGCCAGCAGCCCAAGACTTCTGCGAGTGAGCATCACGCGCCCTCCGCTGTCCGCGCGACGGCGCGTACGTGGATTTCGCCAGCGCCGTCGAAGACGATGCGGGCGGATTGGCCCGCGACAATATCATGGATGCCGGTCGCGGCGCCGGTCGAGATCAGGTCGCCGGCCTTGAGCCGGTGGCCGCGCGCCTCAGTGAGCTCCAGCAGGAAGCGCAGCGAGTCCAGCGGTCCATTGGGGATGGTCGCGGCCCCGCCGGCGCCGACGCGCTGGCCCTCGATCCAGGTCTCGCAGGTCATGGCGTCGAGCCGCTCGCGCCAGTCCGGAACCTCGGGTCCGAGGATC
This sequence comes from Pseudomonadota bacterium, assembly GCA_023428785.1. Lineage (GTDB taxonomy): Bacteria > Pseudomonadota > Alphaproteobacteria > Caulobacterales > Caulobacteraceae > Brevundimonas. Next base: position 6,606 of record JAEYWU010000015.1, on the reverse strand, counting down.
AGGCCGGAGTTGTTGCCGAAGTCCGAGACGACCACGCACGGGCCTAGCTCGTTGATGGTGGCCAGCGGGCTGCCTGCCGGTTCGACCCCGACGATCAGAGCCTCGACCAGGCCGGCGGCTTCGTCGAGGCTCCAGCTGGTCTTGCCGGCCGGCTGGTCGGCGCCGAGCCGCAGGATGAATTCGGCTTCGACGGCGGCGAACCCGCCCACGAAGACGGGGAAGCTCGCCTCGCCCGGTCCGCCGGGAAGGACCTGACGGCTGAAGATCGGTCCGGCCAGGCGACCGGTGCCGAGGCGCGGAGCCCAGGCGTCGGGGATCCGGCCCAGCTTCCAGCCGGCGATGGCGTCGCCCCACAGGCCGATCGCCTCGTCCTGGATTCGATAGGCGTCGGCGAGGGATTGGGGAATGTCGCCGGGATAGCCGGGCAGGGCGCGCGCTTCGCGCCGGGCCTCGGTGAAGCGCTCAGCGATGGCTCGGTCCGCCCGTGCCTGAATGTCGGATTGAGTGGCCGTCGTCACGCCGCTGCCTGGTAATTGCGTTTCCGGTCCGGTGTTTAGCCGGGAATCGGCGTCGGCTTGTGGATCTCCGCCGTCCGAGTTCGCGCCGACATTGCGTCGGAAGGAAACCGGTGTCAATTTCAATCGTGTCCGAACCGCGGCGCAGCCCTTGCTGGCCATGTCCGGCGCATTGCGTCATTCCGGGCAAGGAATGCTAGAAGCGGTAACCGATGTCAGACACTGACGATTCCCCGGACCGGCTCGAAGACGCCCGCCCCAGCGGGCGGCGCGCGACGATCAATGACATCGCCCGCATCGCCGGGGTGTCCAAGAAGACCGTCTCGCGGGTGATCAACGAATCCCCCTTCGTGCGCGGCGAGACCCGCGAGCGCGTCGAGGCGGTGATCAAGGAATTGGGCTTCGTTCCCGACCCCCAGGCGCGGGGCCTGGCCTTCCGACGTTCGTTCCTGGTCGGGATGGTCTACGACAACCCCAGCCCGAACTACGTCGTGAACATGCAGCAGGGCATCCTGGACGCCGTGCGCGGCTCGGGACTCGAGCTGGTGGTCCATCCCTGCAACCGCCAGGCGGACAGCTTCCTTTCCGATGTCCAGGGCTTCGTCGTCCGCCAGAAGCTGTTCGGCGTGGTCATGCCGCCGTCGGTTTCGGAAGACGAACGGGTCGTGGCGCTGCTCAAAGAGGCTGACTGTCCGTACGTCCGCATCGCCTCGGTGTCGCTGGACGAGCCTGATCGGATGGTGGTCACCAACGACCGGCTGGGCGCCGCAGAGGCGGCCCGTCATCTGGCCGAGCTGGGCCACCGGCGTATCGCCTTCATCTCCGGCCCCGACACCTTCCGCTCGTCGCACGAGCGCGGCGCGGGCTTCGAGGCGGGGCTGGCCGAACACGGCCTGGCGCTGGACCCGGACCTCATCCGGCGCGCGGCCTATACCTTCGAATCCGGCGTCGAGGCCGCGACCGAACTTCTGGCGCTCAAGGAGCGCCCGACCGCCATTTTCGCCGGTAACGACGAAATGGCCATCGGCGTCATGCAGGCGGCCCGAAACCTCGGCCTCGATGTGCCCGGCGATCTGTCGATCGTCGGCTTCGACGACCTGCCCATGGCCTCGCGGGTCTGGCCGAACCTGACCACCGTGCGTCTGCCCATCCGCGACATGGGTCGCATGGCCGCCGAGAAGCTCACGGCCTCGCGCCGCGGCCTCGACCCCGCCAAGCTCAATCAGCCAGAGGTGCTGCCCAGCCTGGTGGTGCGCGAGTCGTCGGGCCCGCCGGAGGGCTGAGCCCGGCCTGGCGTCTGTCTCACGGTGATCGCCACGGGCCCGAATCGAGCCTGACGATGACCGGCACGATCTCACTGATCTGGCATGAAAAGGTCAGAAGGGCCTGGCCTTTTTCTGCACTTCGGGTCAGGCCGGTTCGGCCGGGGCTTGACTGGATCGCCTAGCCCCCGGTCGTCCGGTTCAGGATCAGGCGTTGGCCAGCGCGGGCTGGCCGACGAGGGCCTTGATATAGGCCTTGATAGCATCGTCCTTGGCGTTGGCGAAGAACAGCTCCTGGAACTTCTCGCCGGCGACGGCGGCCTTGAGCAGGTCCTGGTCGACCGACTTCAGGACGGTCAGCATGTCGTGGCAGCTGGCGGCCTTGAGGTCCTTCAGGATGCCGCGATTGGTAGCCATTATCTGGGCGCGCTCCTTGGGATAGCCTAGGCCGCGCTCGACCTCGAACAGCTTCCTGTAGCAGTCCTGCAGGTTCAGCTCGGCCGCCCAGCCGAAGCCCTTGGCGTAGGGCATGGAGATGGCGTTGCCGTCGTTGATCTGGCCGAACAGGAAGGCGTCGGTCGGGTCGATGACCAGGCCGCAGAAGACGCCCGGCATGGAGTTGCAGGCCAGCATCGAGCCCATGCCGGTGCCGCAGCCGGTGACCACGAAATCCGCCGCGCCCGAGTTGAGCAGCAGCCCGGCCAGCAGGCCGTTCATGACGTAGGTCAGCGAGGCTTTGTCTTCCGGCGTGTACATGCCGTAGTGGTGGACCTCATGGCCGAGCGGTTCTGCGACGGCGGTCAGGGCGTCGTGGACGATCTGGCTCTTGGCGGCCTGGCTGTTCTCGATGATCAGGGCGATTTTCATGGGGCTTCCTCTCGGCGAGACTTCATATGGGGGGCGGCGGGTTCGCCGCGCCATCATTTGCCTCGGATTATGACACCGGTTACCTATCGGCTCAATCCGCGTCGAAACGGACCGGGCGGGAAACCATGCCGACAGGCCGCCGGACAGGCGGCGACGGCCAGAAAAGGGCGTTTGGGACATGAGCCATCTGTTTGATCTGACCGGCCAGGTGGCGCTGGTCACCGGGGCCAACACCGGTATCGGCCAGGGCATCGCGCTGGGCCTGGCCGAAGCCGGGGCCGACATCGTGGCCGTGGGCCGCTCGGCCCCGACAGAGACGGCCGAGAAGGTCCAGGCCGTGGGGCGGGCGCTGCACGCCATCCCGGCCGACCTGGGCTCGACCGCACCGATCGCCGATATCGTCGAGGAGGCCTGGAACGCGGTTGGACCCGTCGACATCCTGGTCAACAACGCAGGCATCATCCGCCGCGCCGACAGCCTGGACTTCTCCGAAGAGGACTGGGACGCGGTCATGGACACCAATCTGAAGTCGGCCTTCTTCCTGTGCCAGGCGGTGGCGCGACGCTGGGTCGAGGCGGGCCGGGGCGGCAAGATCATCAACATCGCCTCGATGCTGAGCTTCCAGGGGGGCATTCGCGTGCCGTCCTATACGGCGTCCAAGTCCGGCCTGGCGGGCCTGACCCGGTTGCTTGCCTGCGAGTGGGCGGCCAAGGGAATCAACGTCAACGCCATCGCCCCCGGCTACATCGAGACCAACAACACCGAAGCCTTGCGCGCCGACGTCGAGCGCAACGCCTCCATCCTGGGGCGCATCCCGGCCGGGCGTTGGGGCGATCCCAATGATCTCAAGGGCGCGGCGGTGTTTCTGGCCTCGCGCGCCTCTGACTACATGCATGGCGCGGTCATTCCGGTGGACGGAGGTTGGCTGGCCCGCTGAGCGGGGCGCTTGCCAAATGTGTCGAAATCGCGTTAGCTGACGATTGATACCGGTGTCAGTCGAAGGGCGACATCAAATGACACCGGTGTCATCAAGGAAGACACGGCGAATACGCCGGTCATGTGATCTACCGGGCCGGACGGCCGGCCCGGGACGGTCAACAGGGAGGAGACTGTCGATGTTCCGCTTCAAGGGGCGTGAAGCCCGTTCCTATTCCACGCTCGCTCGCCTCGTGGCGTCCGCCAGCGCTGGCGCGCTGCTGATCGGCGCGGCCGGTGCGGCCCACGCCCAGTCGGCCGAGCCCGAAGACGACGTCGTTGATGAGATCGTCATTACCGGCTTCCGCGCCAGCCTCGGCGAAGCGCTCGACATCAAGCGCGACAGCATCGTGGCGGTCGACGCCATCGTCGCCGAAGACATCGCCGACTTCCCCGACCTGAACCTGGCCGAGGCCATCCAGCGCGTGCCGGGCGTGGCCATCACCCGCGACGCCGGCGAAGGCCGCAACATCTCGGTGCGGGGCCTGGGCCCTGACTTCACCCGTATTCGTGTCAACGGCATGGAGGCTATCTCCACGACCGGCGGCACCGACGCCTCGGGCGGCGCCAACCGCGGCCGCGGCTTCGACTTCAACGTTTTCGCTGCCGAGCTTTTCAACAGCATCATCGTTCGCAAGTCGCCTTCGGCCGACGTCGAGGAAGGCTCGCTGGGCGCGACCGTCGATCTGCAGGTCGCGCGTCCGTTCGACTACCGTGACTTCACCCTGGCGGTGTCGGGGCAGGGCGGCTGGAACGACCTGTCCGAGAGCTTCTCTCCGCGCGGAGCCTTCCTGATCTCCAACACCTGGGATGATGGACGCTTCGGCGCCTTGCTGTCGGTCGCCTATTCCGAACGCGACCTGCTGGAAGAGGGCCATTCGACGGTTCGCTGGCAGGCCGGCAACATGAACTGCGACCCGACCGCCATCAGCTGCGTGGAATCGCAGATCGACACGGCGTTCACCCCACGCCTGCCGCGCTACGGCATCCTCGAGCACAGCCAGGAGCGCCTTGGCATCACCGGATCGCTGCAGTGGCGCCCGGCGGACTCGACCTTGTTCAACCTGGACCTGATGTACGGCGATCTGTCGGCGACCCGCTTCGAGCATTTCCTCGAGGCGCCCGACTTCTCGGCCGGTGGCGCCGGCGGCCGTGCTGGCATTGATGTCGTCGCCTATGAGCGCGACGGCAACACGATGACCTACGGCGTCTTCAATGACGTCGATGTCCGCTCGGAAAGCCGCTTCGACGTGCTGGAGACGATCTTCCAGCAGGCGACCCTGAGCATGGAGCACGACTTCTCGGACCGCTTCAGCATTGACGCCATGATCGGCACCTCGTCGTCGGAGCACTCCAACCCGATCCAGACGACCCTGCTGTTCGACCGGACCGACACGGATGGCTTCACCTATGACTACCGCAGCAACGATCGTCTGCCGCTGATCAGCTACGGCTTCAATGTCGAGGATCCGGCATCCTGGACCCTGACCCAGATCCGCATCCGTCCGCAGTACGTCGACAACACCTATGATGTCGCCCAGCTGAACGGCCGGTTCGACCTGAATGACAACCTGACCTTCCGGGCCGGCGCCATCTACAAGCGCTTCACCTTCGAATCTCAGGAATATCGCCGCGATCCGGCCTCCTGCGGACTGGGCCCGACGGCGAACGCCGAGGCCTGTATCCCGGCCGGTGTGGCGGGCGTCCCGCTCGCCAACTTCAGCCGCATCGTTTCGCTCTCGGACCAGTGGGAAATCCCCAACGGCACGACCCTGCGCTGGCTGATCCCGGACTACAACGCCGCCAACGACCTGTTCGGCCTCGACAGTTTCCCGACCTCGATCGGCCCGTCGCTGGGCAACAACCGAACGGTTGAGGAAGAAGACACCGGCGTCTGGGGTCTGGTCGAGTTCAACAGCATGATCGGCGGTGGCCTGCTGCGCGGTAACGCCGGCCTGCGCTACGTCCGCACCGACCAGTATTCGACCGGCTACCAGCTGGCGGCCGGCACGCCGGTCTTCACCTCGGTCGAGCGCGAGTACGAAGATTGGCTGCCCTCGATCAACCTGGTGTGGGAAGCCTCCGACACCTTGCTGGTCCGCGGCTCGGTCGCGCGCGTCATGACCCGTCCGGGTCTGGGCAGCCTGACGCCGGGCGGCTCGGTCACGGTTTCGGGCAACAACCGCACCGTCAACTCGGGCAACCCCTATCTGGATCCGACCCGCGCCAACACCTTCGACTTCTCGCTCGAATGGTACTTCGCGGACGACGCGCTGCTCTCGCTCGGATTCTTCTACAAGTCGATTGACAGCTTCGTGGCCAACCAGACCCAGACCATGCCGTTCACCGGTAACCCGCTGGGACTGCCCGATAGCGTGGCCATCGCCGCCTGCGGCGCGGTGGTGGGCTGTTCGCCGGGCGCGGACTGGAACTTCAACCAGCCCGTCAACACCGACGGCGGCACCCTGCACGGCTATGAGCTGAACTATCAGCAGCCCTTCGACTTCCTGCCGGGCATCTGGTCGAACTTCGGCGTCCTGGCCAACTACACCTGGGTCGACTCCGAGATCGAATACCCGGGCGGCATCGTCGAGACCCTGACCGGCCTGTCCAAGAACGCCTACAACGCCACCCTCTACTACGAGGATGAGCAGTTCTCGGCGCGTATCTCGGGCACCTACCGCGACGGCTATCTGACCCGCGTCCCGGGTCAGAACGGCAACACGGTGGAAGGCCAGAACTCCTCGTTCAACGTCGACGCGGCCGCCTCCTGGCAGGTCAACGACCAGCTCGCCCTGACGATCGAGGCGATCAATCTGACCGACGAGCCGAACAACCAGTACGTCGACGCCACCGACCGTGTGTACGTCTATCACCACACCGGCCGCCAGATTTATGCGGGCTTCCGCTGGCGCTACTGAGCCGAACGCTTTCCTGAGCGAACTGGGGGTGGGGGGCGGGGGGGCCGCCCCCGGGGTTTTTTATTT
>JAEYWU010000126.1 GCA_023428785.1 Pseudomonadota bacterium | reverse complement strand
GGCCGAGTTGCTCGTAAGGGGCTGAACCGGGTCAAGCGAGCCGGGGTGCGCAAGCTCAAAGCGCTCCCGGTCCCGGCGGAAGAAGCCGAAACCCGAGCCGCTCGCGTGAACCGACCGGGGGCGGCGCAGGACCTGCGCCGAAAACATCAGCGCGTCCTCCGGCGAAAGCACGGACGCATCTCAACGGTTCCCGGGCTCAGGCCCGGCGCCGCCCCGGCCTCTCCATCCCTCCAGCCGGGCCCGGCGTGGAGCCGCCGGCGTGCGCGTGTCAGTCGCCGCCGCCACCGTCAGACGAATCCGAATGATCGCCGTCCCCCGAACCACCGCCGCCGTCGCCGTTCTTCTTGGCCGCCGCCATCATGGCCGTGCCGACCCCGGCTCCGATCGCCACGCCAACGGCCATGAAGGCCATGTTATCCAGCGCCACGCCCAGCGCCGCGCCCATGGCGACACCCATGCCCATGCCGATGGCCAGATAGGCGCCTGACTTGTCTTCTTTGCCGCTCATTGTGCCGCCTCCCGTCGCGCAATCGCTGAATCGAGCCTAGATTAGAGCCATGTCGAATCCCACCGCCCAACCCCGCAAAGTTCGCGTCGCCGTCATCGGCTCCGGCCCCGCCGGCTGGACCGCCGCCATCTATGCCGCCCGCGCCATGCTTGAGCCCGTTGTCATCGCCGGCCTCCAGCCCGGCGGCCAGCTAACCATCACCACCGATGTCGAGAACTATCCCGGCTTCGCCGAGGTCATCCAGGGCCCTTGGCTGATGGACCAGATGAAGGCCCAGGCCGAGCACGTCGGGACCGAGATCATCCACGACATCGTGGTCAAGGCCGACCTGTCGCGCCGTCCCTTCCACCTGACGCTGGATTCCGGCGCCGAGATGCTGGCCGAGACCGTCATCATCTCGACCGGCGCCCAGGCCAAGTGGCTGGGCCTGGAGAGCGAGAACAAGTTCCAGGGCTTCGGCGTCTCGGCCTGCGCGACCTGCGACGGCTTCTTCTATCGCGGCAAGACCGTCGCGGTCGTCGGCGGCGGCAACACCGCCGTGGAAGAGGCGCTTTTCCTGACCAACTTCGCCGAGAAGGTGATCCTGGTTCATCGCCGCGACGAGCTGCGCGCCGAGCGCATCCTTCAGGAGCGCCTGTTCAAGCATCCGAAGGTCGAGATCATCTGGAACAACGCAATCGACGAGGTCATCGGCGAGACAAGCCCGCTCGGCGTCACCGGCGTGCGTCTGAAAGATGTGAACACCGGCGAGACCCGGACCATCGACCTGCACGGCGTCTTCATCGCCATCGGCCACGCCCCAGCGTCGGAACTGTTCAAGGGCCAGCTTGAGATGGATTCCTCGGGCTATCTGAAGGTCACGCCCGGCAGGACCGAGACCGCCATCCCCGGCGTCTATGCCGCCGGCGACGTCACCGATGACGTCTACCGTCAGGCCGTCACCGCCGCCGGCATGGGCTGCATGGCCGCGCTGGAAGCCGCCCGCTTCCTGGCCGAACAGGACCACGCCGTCCAAGGCCACCCGATCTCCCACAAGGAAGCCGAGAAGATCGGCACGTGGTGAGCCTGAGGGCCGCGCGCCCCGAGGACGCCGAGGCGATCCGCGAGGTCGTGGCCCAGGCCTTTCCGACGACCGACGAGGCCAGCCTCGTCGCCGAACTCCGCGCCGACGGCGACCTGCTCCTTGAGTGGGTGGCCGAGGACGAGGGCCGGATCGTCGGCATGATCCAGTACAGCCTGCTGATCCTCGAGCGGGATGGCGTGACCGAGGACGGCCGCGCCGCCGCCCTCGCCCCGGTCGCCGTCCTGCCCGTCCATCAGGGCCAGGGCATCGGCAGCTGGCTGATCCGCGCGACGCTCGATGAGTTGAAGACCGACCCCTGGATGGACGCCATCGTGGTGCTCGGCCACGCCGACTACTATCCGCGCTTCGGCTTCTCCACCGAGGCGGCCGCCCGGGGCCTGATCGATCCGTTTGACGCCGGGCCCGCCTTCATGGCCATGGAACTGTCGCCTGGCGGGCTGGCCGAGCCGAAGGCCCGCCCGATCTACGCCCGGGCCTTCGACCTGGGCTGAGACTATTCGTTTTGCGTCCGAACCGCCGTCCAAGGCAGCAGGAACGACCGGTGCTCGGCCCATGTCTGGCCCGTGACCCGGTCCCCGTCGAGGCAGGCTGCCGTGTGATACGGCCCGACCCCGTCCGTCGTCCGGAAGCTGACGCAGAGCCGCCCAGCGTTCTCGCCCCAGCGTCCTTCTTCGATGTCGGAGTTGTAGAAGCTGCCGGTGACCGAATGATCCTCGGCCAGCGTCAGGCTCATCGGCTGGGTGTAGGATCCGTCGCCGCCGATCGAAAGATCGACGGCCCAGTCCCCCGCCAGGGCCGGCGGATCGCTCGCCAGCAACGCCAGGAACATTGTGATCATCGCGGGCCCCTCCACGGCCATGGTCTGTGACGTCCGCAACTACGGGGCGCCGGCCCCGCTGGACGCCCGGTGACGCGACAAACCTGACCCGAACAGCCGAAATGCCGCGGCCAAGCCTTGATATTGCTCAGGTCTCACCCCAAGTCGGGCGCTCGCCGATCGTATAGCCTGGAGCCCGGATGCCGCACCACGACAGCCTGATCCTGATGCTTGTCGCGGGATTCGTCCTCGCCTTCGTCTTCGGCATGGTCGCCGTCCGGTTCAAGCTGTCGCCGCTGTTCGGCTACCTGCTGGCCGGCGTGGCTGTCGGTCCCTTCACCCCCGGCTTCGTCGCCGACGCCGAGCTCGCGCCGCAACTGGCCGAGATCGGGGTCATCCTGCTCATGTTCGGGGTAGGGCTGCACTTCTCGCCCCAGGACCTGATGCGGGTCCGCAAGATCGCCATCCCCGGAGCGCTCGCCCAGATCGCCGCCGCAACCCTGCTCGGCTGGGGTGTCGGGCGTCTCATGGGTCTGGGCGACGCCGAGGCCCTGCTGCTCGGCTTCGCCCTGTCCGTCGCGTCCACCGTCGTGCTCATCAAGGCGCTGGAGCAGCGCGGCCAGATGAAGTCCGAAGTCGGCGGCATCGCCACCGGCTGGCTGATCGTCGAGGACCTGGTGATCGTCATCGCTCTCGTCCTGCTGCCCCTTCTGGTCTCCGCCACCGGTGAGAGCTTCGACGCCCTGGCCCTGGCCGGCAGCGTCGGCTGGACCCTGCTCAAGGTCGCCGCCTTCGTCGCCATCATGTTCGTCGTCGGCGGCCGCGTCCTGCCGTGGCTATTGGTACTGATCGCCCATACCCGATCGCGGGAGCTCTTCACCTTGGGCGTTCTGGCTATCGCCCTGGGCATCGCCTGGGTCGCCTATGCGGTTTTCGGCGCCTCGTTCGCCCTGGGCGCCTTCGTCGCCGGGCTGGTGTTGAACGGCACCCCGCTGGGCCACAATGCAGCCGAGAAATCCCTGCCGCTGCGCGACGCCTTCTCGGTGCTGTTCTTCGTCTCGGTCGGCATGCTGTTCGACCCGATGGTGCTGGTCCACAAGCCCTGGGCCGTCGCCGCCGTCCTCGGCATTATCGTGGTCGGCAAGACTCTGGCTGCCCTCGCCATCACATCCGTCTTCAAGCTTGAGCGCGCCGCCAGCCTGACCGTCGCGTCGTCCCTGGCCCAGATCGGCGAGTTCTCGTTCATCCTGGCGGCGCTCGGCGTTTCCCTCGGCGTCATGTCCAGCGAGACTCAGGACCTGATCCTGGCTGCGGCCCTGCTGTCGATCGCCCTGAACCCTCTGGTCTTCGCCCTGACCGACAGCCTGGGCGGAAAAATCCAGCCCCAGCCGAAAGCCGGGACCGCAGCATGATCGCTCCGCTACGGAAGCGGCGAGAAGCTGCGTTCCTCGCGCAGAGCCGCGGCCTTGGCAACCACGACGGGGCAGGCCGCTTTCCAGTAGCCGGCGTCTTCTTCACGATGCGCCGCGATCCGCTCGGCGGCGCGAAGCCGTCTGGCCGCCGCATTGGCCAGAAGCTTGGCGTGCAGGGCTCGTCCACAAAGCTCGACCACGGCCGGCGAACCGGGGGTGGCCACTGCGTCGGGACCGGTGGGGCGAATGTCGGGATGTGTGACGGAAACAAACATGGGTGTGGTCTTCTTCAGCTTCGACCCAGCTTTGCCGGGCCCCCGCGTCAGTTACGGACGCATCCTGCATCCGCTTATGGTTAACCCCCGCTTCCTGTGGATAGTTCCGTGATCTGTTCAAATTTTGGCAAGGATTTCAGATAGTTCTGTTAACTTTTCAGTAAGGATAGTTAATGCGGGATTAATATCTCGTCCCCACCTGCCTGAGCCCCGCCCCGGAATCGCTCTTGGCATGGGACAGCCGCGGCCCGATACGGAAGCGACCATGCGCCTGGACGAACGCTTTCTCGACGAACTGAAAAGTCGCCTGCGGCCGTCCGAGGTCATCGGCAGGACGGTGAAGCTCAAGCGCCAGGGCCGCGAGTGGGTCGGCCTCAGCCCCTTCTCCAAGGAAAAGAGCCCCTCCTTCTTCGTCAACGACGACAAGGCCTTCTTCCACGACTTCTCGTCGGGCAAGCACGGCGACATCATCACCTTCCTGCAGGAGACCGAACGCCTTTCCTTCATGGAAGCTGTCGAGCGGCTCGCTGCCGAGGCGGGGATGACCTTGCCCTCCCCCGACCCGCAGGCCGCCCGCCGCGAGGAGGCCCGCAAGGGTCTCGAGCACTGGCTGGAAGAAGCCGCCCGCTGGTTCGAGGCCCAGCTTCGTCGGCCGCCCGGCCAGAATGCTCGCGAATATCTGGTCCGCCGCGCCCTGCCCGAAGACCAGTGGGCCCGTTTCCGCCTCGGCTATGCGCCGGCCAGCCGCACCGCGCTGCGCGACGCCCTCGTCCAGAAGGGCGCCAAGCCGCAGGAACTGGTCGACGCCGGTCTGCTGATCCGGCCCGAGGACGGCGGCCAGCCCTACGACCGCTTCCGCGACCGGCTGATGTTTCCCATCACCGACGCCCGTGGCCGGCTCATCAGCTTCGGCGGGCGGGCGCTCAATCCGGATGACCGGGCCAAGTATCTGAACGGCCCCGAGACCTCCGTCTTCCACAAGGGCTCGCACCTCTATGGCCTGGCGGAGGCGCGTCGCCTGATCGCCCAGGGCGACAAGGATGCCCGGCTGTTCGTGGTCGAAGGCTATATGGACGTCATCGCCTGCCAGCGCGCAGGCATCGCCGCCGTCGCACCGATGGGCACCGCCCTGACCGAAGAGCAGATGGGCGTGCTGTGGCGCCACGCGTCCACGCCCGTTCTCTGTTTCGATGGGGACAACGCCGGCCGCAGGGCCGCCATGCGGTCTATCGAACGGGCCCTGCCGCTGCTCAAGCCTGACCGCACGTTTGACTTCTGTCTGCTGTCAGGCGGGTTGGATCCGGACGATGTCCTGCGCGAACTCGGCGCGCCGGGCCTCCGCCAAGCGCTGGGCCAGACCACGCCCTTCTCTGCGCTCCTCTTCGAGCGTGAGCGCGAGGATATCGGTGCGCTCGATACGCCGGAGAAGGAAGCCAACCTTCTGGCCCGTCTCCGCAAGGCCGCGGCCGTAATCGCCGATCCGGATCTGGCACGGACCTACAAGGACTATCTGGTCGGCGCCTTCTACGAACTGGTCCGGCCCAGCGAGGCCGAGCGTAAACAGGCCAACCGCACGATCTACCGCGACCGCAAGGCGCGGGCGGCCGCCGACCTGACCCGCGTTACGCCCGAAGCCCGGACGGCCGCGACTACGCTTTCGCAAGCGCCTCAACCACTGGTGGCCGCGGTCGTCGAAGGTTTGATCGCTCACCCAGAGGTGGTCAGGGAGAAGTCCGAACTGCTGGGCGTCCAAGGCGTGGGCGACGACGGCCTGGACCGGCTCATCAACGACCTCATCCCACTCATCGAAGACTTGGGCGACGCAGCCGAGAGTCTCGTTAGAGCTCGCCTCACTGCCCAAGGTCACGGCGACACCCTGCGTCGGATTGAACGCACCGCTCCCTTGGCGCACGCCACTTTCCTTGACCGGACGCTGCCGGAAGCCGAGGCCGGTCGAGATCTGGTTCGAGCACTCGAACTGGTTCAACAGTCCGTGTCGCTCAGCCGCGCCCTGAGCGAACTGAAATCCGACCTCGGCGTCGACACTTCGCTGGACTCCGAGGCGTTCCTCCAACTCAAGGCGGAACGGGATGCTGCTTCTCGCGCGCTCATCGCCGGACGTCTGTGGCCTGAGGACACGGTTCACTGATCTAAGGGCCCGTTTGACGCCCTAATGCCTTGACAGATCGGCCCTCGCTCGCCATCTGCGGTCGCTTCGGGCCTTGAATCGTTAATGCGAGTGGTAGCGAAGGCGGCGGCATCTGACCGGCGCGCCTGTCCGGGGCAAGGACGTCCCCCCTCGTCAACGTGACCGCCCGGTGGTCGATGGCTTAACAGGCTCTGACGCGCATGGCGGCGTTGGACGGATTTTCGTATCTTTGGCTCGGCTTAACGCCGCCGACAGGACGTGTCCGGCCTATCGCAATGTCGGCCCGTATCGACCCGATCAGATTCCGAAAGTGCGGTTCGCCGTCTTGGGAGGCAACTCCCGGATGGTCCGCACGGTTCTTGCATAGCCGGGCGCGAACCCGGCCGGAGACGTGAATGACCGCTCAAGCGGAAACCCCGGAGCAGGAAACGGCCCCCGACGGCCCCCTGCTCGACCTGACCGATGCCGGCGTCAAGAAGTTCATCAAGCAGGCGAAGGCCCGCGGCTACGTCACCATGGACGAGCTGAACAAGGTGATGCCGTCCGAAGAGGTCACTCCTGACCAGATCGAAGACACCCTCGCCATGCTGAGCGAGATGGGCGTCAACGTGGTCGAGGCTGAGGAAGACGCGCCAGAGGGCACCGAGGTCGCCAACCGCGAAGAGACCGCTGTCGTCGAGACGGAGTCCAAGCCGGCCTATGACCGCACCGACGACCCGGTGCGGATGTATCTGCGCGAAATGGGCTCGGTTGAGTTGCTCAGCCGCGAGGGCGAAATCGCCATCGCCAAACGCATCGAGGCCGGCCGCGACACCATGATCCGCGGTCTGTGCGAAAGCGCCCTGACCTTCGAAGCCATCATGGTGTGGCGCCAGGAACTGGCCGAGGGCCGTATCCTGCTGCGCGAGGTCATTGACCTGGAAGGCACCTACGGCGGCACGCCCGTCGACAACTCGGTCCCCCGCCCCGAGGGCGAGGCTCAACCCGAGCCTGAAGCAAAGGCCGAAGGCGAAGGCGAAGGCGACAGCGAGGACGACGACGACTTCGACGACGGCGGCGGCCTGTCCGTCTCGGCCATGGAAGCCGAGCTGCGTGACGGGGTCATGGAGATCCTCGACGGCGTCGCCAAGGACTTCGGCGGCTTCCGCAAGCTTCAGGACAAGCTGGTCCAGGCCCGCCTGGAAGGTTCGGACCTGTCGGACAAGGACCGCAAGGCCTATCAGGCCCTGACCACCGGCATTTCCGAGAAGCTGAAGCAGCTCAAGCTGAACAACGCCCGGATCGAGGCGCTGGTCGATCAGCTGTACGCCATCAACCGCCGCCTGATCGGCCTGGAAGGCCGTCTGCTGCGTCTGGCCGACAGCTACGGCATCTCGCGTCCCGAGTTCCTCAAGGCCTATTTCGGCTCGGAGCTGAACCCGAACTGGTCGGAAACGGTCAAGGAAATGGGCGTGCGCTGGACCAAGTTCAGCGAGAACGAGGCCAACGCCATCGCCGACATCCGCGGCGACGTGGCCGCCGTCGCGACCGAAGCGGGCCTGCCGATCGACGACTACCGCCGCATCGTCCAGACGGTGCAGAAGGGCGAGCGCGAGGCCCGTCAGGCCAAGAAGGAAATGGTCGAGGCCAACCTGCGCCTCGTGATCTCGATCGCCAAGAAATACACCAACCGCGGCCTGCAGTTCCTGGACCTGATCCAGGAAGGCAACATCGGCCTGATGAAGGCGGTCGACAAGTTCGAGTACCGCCGCGGCTACAAGTTCTCGACCTATGCCACCTGGTGGATCCGCCAGGCGATCACCCGCTCGATCGCCGACCAGGCGCGCACCATCCGCATCCCGGTGCACATGATCGAGACGATCAACAAGCTCAACCGCATTTCCCGCCAGATGCTCC
>JAEYWU010000093.1 GCA_023428785.1 Pseudomonadota bacterium | reverse complement strand
GGCTCCGGTCGGGGCCGCCGGGCCCTTGCCCCCGCCCGGCGCCGGCGCGGCGGGCTGGTCCAGCCCGTCCTTCAGCCAGGTGATCAGCCGGTCCCAGCCGGAGTGCCGCCGCTTGGGCGTCCAGCCGATCAGGTCCACATGCTGCAGCAGCCGGAAAGCCAGCGGCACCTTGCAGTCGGTGAAGCGCGCCTGGATCAGCTTGGGCGGAGTCGACTCCTTGGCCGCCCCGGCCTCGGTCCGCACCCAGTCCGACTGGACCGAGTTGCCCGTCCAGATCACCAGCACCCGCTTGGCGCTGTCGACCTCGCGCTCAATGGTCTTGTCCCAGGTCTCATGCGGCGTGATCCGGTCGTCCCACCACACCGTCAGCCCCTGTTCGGTCAGGGCCGCGACGACCTTCTCCGCGATCTCGCGGTCCCTGCGGTCGTAGCTGACAAATACATCGGCCATGGCGTCCCTCCCTGAGAACGTCGGTTCTAAACCGCCGATCTGCGATTGTCAGTCTGCAAACCTGACGACGCGGCTCAAGCCCCCGTCTTAGCCCGGGCCCGCTGCGCCGCCACAGGCTCGGGCTGCGGCCGCCAGAAGACCAGGGCACCGTCCTTCGAGGCGGCCTTGTCGATCCGGTAGTTGGCCTGGTCGAAACCTTTCAGGTCCGCCGACCGCTCGACCCGCTGGTCAATCGCCCAGCGCGCCATCAGGCCGCGCGCCTGTTTGGCGAAGAAGGACAGGACCCGGCGCTCGCCGTCCTTTTCCTCTTCGAAGCGCGCCTCGACGACCGGCGCCTTCAGGGCCTTGCGGTCGACCGCGCCGAAATACTCTTCGGACGCCAGGTTCACGATCGCGGCCTCCGCCTGACCCTCCAGATCGGCGTCCAGCCGGTCCGCGATCCGGTCGCCCCAGAAGGCGTAGAGGTCCCGGCCTCGCCGCGTGGACAACTTCGTGCCCATCTCCAGCCGATAGGGCTGGATCGCGTCCAGCGGCCGCAGCACGCCATGCATCCCCGACAAGATCCGCAGATGGTCCTGCGCCCAGTCCATGCCGGCCGGATCTAGGTCGCGCGCCTTCAGCCCCTGATACACATCGCCCGCGAACGCCAGCGCCGCCGGCAGATCACCCTCCCGCTCACTGTCGAAGGCCTTGAACCGCTCGCGGTTCAGCTTCGCCAGATCGTCCGACAGATGCATCAGCTTCTTCAGGTCCGGCGCCGTCAGCCTGCGGGTCGTGACCGCCAGCTGGGCGGTGTCCTCGCCCATGCGCGGCTGCGTAGCCCGCGACGCCAGCGGGTGATCCGAGAAATCCAGCCGCTTGGCCGGAGACAGAACGAACAGCACGTGAGAGGTCTCCTTCCCTCGCCTTCTAGCCTGAATCGCCGCCTCGCAGACCGCCGTGTGCGCTCTTTCGGACTCGCCCTACAGCCGAATTCGCCTCCGGAATCGAATCGTTGACTCCCCCTCTGGACCGCGACTCCCAAATCAGCCTAACGATTCGGCGAGGGCGGGGATTAACCTTTCCTAAGTCTTTCGGAGAGAGCGTGCGGGGAAGAGGTCCGTAACCTTTCTTAACCGCCGTCGCACGACCTGGATTCGCCTGGAGGGGCACTAAATGCGCGTTCTGCTGATCGAAGACGACAGCGCCACAGCCCAGAGCATCGAACTGATGCTCAAGTCCGAGGGCTTTAATGTCTACACCACCGACCTGGGTGAAGAAGGCATCGATCTGGGCAAGATCTACGACTACGACATCATTCTTCTTGACCTGAACCTGCCCGACATGTCGGGTCTTGAGGTTCTGCGTCAGCTGCGCGTCGGCAAGATCAATACGCCGGTGATGATCCTCTCGGGCAGCTCAGAGATCGACACCAAGGTCAAGACGTTCGGCGGCGGCGCTGACGACTACATGACCAAGCCTTTCCACCGCGACGAGCTGATCGCCCGTATCCAGGCGGTGGTCCGCCGCTCCAAGGGCCACGCCCAGGCGATCATCTCGACCGGCGAAATCGCCGTGAACCTCGACGCCAAGACGGTCGAGGTGAACGGTCACCGCGTGCATCTGACCGGCAAGGAATATCAGATGCTCGAGCTTCTCTCCCTGCGTAAGGGCACGACCCTGACCAAGGAGATGTTCCTGAACCACCTGTACGGCGGCATGGACGAGCCCGAGCTCAAGATCATCGACGTCTTCATCTGCAAGCTTCGCAAGAAGCTGGCGACCGCTGCCGGCGGCAAGCACTACATCGAGACCGTATGGGGCCGTGGCTATGTGCTGCGCGACCCGCAGGAAGCCTCCGCAACCGTCGCGGCCTGATCCCTCCTTCAGTAAGCGTCCGGGTTGGAGCGCCCGCCGGGAAACCGGCGGGCGTTTTCCGTTGTCGACGCCAAACCGCTTATTTCTGTCCGACGCCGGACAGATGGGCGGGTTAACATCGATCAGGTCGGCTCCGGGCGGAACTCGCCGCGCTGACCCTGGGTTAACCCGCTGCGGACGGCAGGTCCGTGCAACAGAGAGTTCTCTCATGCGTATCACCGCTATCATGGCTGGCGCGGCCCTCATGGCTTTCGCCGTTCCAGCCTCGGCCCAGGTTGTTGGGGGGCTGGGCGGTCAAGTCACGGGCGGTGCAACCGCCCGCACCGGAGATTTGGGTGTCCGCGACACCCTGGGCGGCGCGCGCGATCTGGCGCGTGACACCGTATCCGACACCCGCGACATCGCGCGGGATCGCGACGTCCGCGCTGGCGCGGATGTTTCGACCGACGCTTCGGCCTCGGCCTCGCGTGACGGCTTGGCCATCGACTTCGAGGCCCGCGTCGGCGCCGATGTCCGCTCCAGCGGCGGCGATCCGCTCGGCCAGGTGGTCGGCGTGGCGCGCGATACCGCCGGCCGCACGCGCCAGGTGCTGATCCGCGGCGCCGACGGCGTCGTTCGAGGCGTCGAGGCCACCCAGGTCTCGGCCGACGCCTCGGGCGCGCTGACCAGCGACCTGACGGCCTATCAGTTCCGCCGTCAGCCAGAGATGGCCGACGACGGCCGTCGCGATCCGACCCCGTCGAACGACGACAGCATCAGCTGATCGGTTCGCGATCGCAGATGAGCCCCCGCCGGTCCGCCGGCGGGGGCTTTTTCATGGGCGCGGCTTCACGACCTCGCCGTCTTCCTTGGTGAAGCCCTCCGGCTGCCGGTCCAGCAGGTCGAGGACCGCCTCCGACGGCCGGCACAGCCGAACGCCCTTCGGCGTCTTCACGATCGGCCGGTTCACCAGGATGGGCTCGGCGACCATCGCCGTCAGGATCGTCTCGTCATCGGCGCCCGCCAGTCCCTCGGCCGCCGCCTCCTTGGCCCGCAGGATGTCGGCCGGGCGCGCGCCCATGTCAGCCAGCAGGCCTTCCAGCTGATCACGCGTCCAGCCGGCCTTGAGATACTCCACGACGGTCGGCGCATAGCCGGCCGCCTCGACCATGGCCACGGTGTTGCGCGACGTCCCGCACCGCGGATTGTGGAAGATGGTGATGGGGAAATCGCTCATGCCTCAAGCCTCCTCGACCTGTCCTGCCGCGACGCGCCTGACCGCCGCGCCGCGCTCGTACCAGCCCTGCGTCCGGTTCGCGATGGCCACGACGCTGAGCATCACCGGCACCTCAACCAGCACGCCGACCACCGTCGCCAGCGCCGCCCCCGACTGCAGGCCGAACAGGCTGATCGCCGCCGCCACCGCCAGTTCGAAAAAGTTCGACGCCCCGATCAGGGCCGACGGCGCCGCCACGCTGTGGACCTCGCCCGCCGCCCGATTGAGCCAGTAGGCCAGGCCGGCGTTCAGATAGACCTGGATCAGGATCGGCACCGCCAGCAGGGCGATGACCAGCGGCTGGGCCAAAATCTGCTCGCCCTGGAACCCGAACAGCAGCACCAGGGTCGCCAGCAGCGCCGCGATCGAGAGCGGCGCGATCCGCTTCAGCGCCCGGTCCAGCGCCGCATCGCCCCGCGACAGCAGCCACCGCCGCAGCATCTGCGCCACGATTACCGGCGCCACGATGTAGAGCCCGACCGACAGCACCAGCGTGGCCCATGGCACCGTGATCGCCGCCACCCCCAGCAACAGGCCCACCAACGGCGCGAAGGCCACCACCATGATGCTGTCGTTCAGCGCCACCTGGCTGAGGGTGAAGTTGGGATCGCCGCGGGTCAGATGGCTCCAGACGAAGACCATTGCCGTGCAGGGCGCCGCGGCCAGCAGGATCAGCCCGGCGATGTAGCTCTCGATCTGATCCGCCGGCAGCCAAGGCCGGAACAGCCAACCCACGAAGATCGCGCCCAGCAGCGCCATGGAGAACGGCTTGACCAGCCAGTTGACGCCCAGCGTCACCGACACCCCGCGCCAGCGCCGCCCGACCTCGCGCATGGCGCCGAAGTCGACCCGCATCAGCATGGGCGTGATCATCAGCCAGACCAGCCCGGCGACCGGCAGGTTCACCCGCGCGACCTCCAGCCCCGCGATCGCCTCGAACAGCGGCGCCAGGAAATGGCCTAGCGCCACCCCCGCCACGATGCACAGCCCGACCCACAGGCTCAGATAGCGTTCGAAGAGGTTCATCCGCAGCAGGCCGCCTTCGGCTGCGCTACGGAGGCGGTCTGGAGCACGGCGTCCGGCTCATCCTCGCCGTACTGCGTCGCCTCACCGAAGGTGTGGAACGTCTCCCAGCGCAGGCCTGACGGATCATTGACCCATGCCTTGGCCGACCGAGCATAGCAGCAGGTCGTGGCCTCCTGGTCCCGGGTTGTCTCGCCCGCCGCCTTCAGCCGTCCGGCCAGTTCGGCCAGTTCCTCGCCTGTCTCAACCTGAATGCCCAGATGGTCTACGCCGGGGACGCGCGCGCGGTCCGAGATGGCGAAGTTCACTCTCGGATCATCCAACATCCACTTGGCGTAGTCGTCCTTCACGACACCCGGCTCTGCCCCGAACAGGGTGGTGTAGAACCGGATCGAGGCGCTCAGGTCCTCGACGGCGACATGAACGTGCAGGCGCTTCATGAGCGGCCTCCTTGCTGTGGCGGGCAACAAGCCGCGGCGCGGCTGGCCGCCTCGGCCATGGGTGACCAGATTTCCGGCGCACCCTGGCAGCAGTCTTCCATCAGATAGACCAGCAGGGCGCTCATGCCCGGGTAGTCGGCGGCATAGATGATCGACCGGCCGTCGCGGCGGCTGGTCACCAGTCCGGCGGCCGCCAGGATGGCCAGCTGCGCCGATAGCGTATTGGCCGGCAGTTCAAGCCGCCGCGCGATCTCGCCGGCCGGCATCCCGTCCTCGCCTGCCCGCACCAGCAGGCGAAACACCGCCAGCCTGCTCTCATGGGCGAGGGCGGCAAGTCGGTCGATTGCGTCGATTATTTCCATATTTCCGGAATTATGGAATTGATGGGCGTGCGTCAAGCCTCCTTGCGCCCCCGTATCCAAGGGGGGAAATCTCACCTGTGCCGTGCCCCTGGACGAACCCTTTGCGGCGAAGATCCGGGACCTAAGCGCGAACGCGCCACCGAGTTGTGGCTCCGGCTCTCTGCTTCGCTCCGACAGGAAGACGGCTAAGGAGCGGGCGTGATCGATCAATCTCGCGCCCGATTTCCCCGGCGCTTGCGTCACCGCCCATACTCCCGCGACGGCCGGTCTTTGACATCGCCATCCCGCATGCCCCGCGCCCAGCCGGCGCCGGCAAATAGCAGTGTCAGCGCCTATCGATACTGACACCCCGCGTGGCGCTTTGGCGCATTTTGGCGGTCTGGCGCCATGTTTTCGAACCGCCGAAGCGCCGCCCCACCCTCCCCTTTCGAGGGGAAGGAGCGCAGCCCCTTCCCGTGCTCGCCCGCCCGCTCTACCGTCCGCCCGCCTGGGAGGGTCTCTTATGAAGTCGCTGTTCACATTCCTGGCCGTGCTCAGCCTGTCGCTGCTGATCGCGAGCGCCGCGATCCGCCCCCCGGCCCCGGTCGGCGCCCAAGCGCCGGCGACCGCCTTCTCGGCCCGGCGCCCCATGCCC
>JAEYWU010000041.1 GCA_023428785.1 Pseudomonadota bacterium | reverse complement strand
CGCTCGGCCTGGGCCTGGCGCTCCTCTTCGGCCCGCCGACGGCCTTGCGCGTCGTCGATCCGTGCGACCACATCGGGCGCAGGCGGTGGGGCCGTCTCCAGTCCGGCCAGCGGTGGTGAATCCAGGGTGGAGCCTTCCGCCAACTGGTTGAAGCTGTCGAAGAGCATCACCCGCACGAAATCGATCGCGCCGCGATCCGAGAATAGCTTGACCCGCCAGGTTCCGTCGATGCCCCGGGCGGCCACACCGATCGGCAGACCGCGCGGGATCAGTCCGCCATCGCCGGACGACAGGATGCGGTCGCCCACCTCGATGGCGTCATCGCCGCGTACGAACTCCAGCCTGGGATTGCCTGAACCGTCGCCGCGCATGATCGCGCGCGCATCCGTGCGGCCGATCAGCACCGGAACCTGGCTGGCGACGTCAGTCACCAGCAGCACGCGACTGACCGAGCCCGAGACGCCGGTGATGCGGCCGACCAGCCCGTGCTCGTTGATGACAGGATTGCCGATCTGGACGCCCCGGTTCGATCCCACGTCGATCAGGCGCGCACGGCGGAACGGGCCCCGAGCCTCCGACACCGACCGGGCGGTGATCAGCGGCACCTCTGGCTCGACGCGAATGCCCAGCAACGCCTCATAGCGGGCGTTCAGGTTGCGCAGGGCCACGACCGCGTCGCGCTCGGCGCGAAGCTCCGCCAACTCCTCGCGCAGACGCCGGTTCTCACCGACAGCGAAGAAGTAGTCGTCGATATAGTCCGTCACATGCCCGAACCAGCGGACCGGGGCTGCGAACACCCCGCCGACCGGCGCGGCGCCGGCCTCGAAACCGGCGCGCACGCCCTCATGACCGCGCTGGTTGGCCTCGCTGCGATCGCTCAGGATGAGGAAGATCGCAGCGGCCATCGCCAGGACAAGTGTCGCCCCGGCTGACCAGCTCAGCGGCACTTTCAGATTTTCGAACGGCGACTCGCGAAGGGACACCGCGTTACTCCCGGACGGGGGTGAAGCCACCCGCCTAACATGAGTCCCTAGGGAAGGGAGGCGTCCAGAACGCCCTTCATCCAGCGCGGATGCTCAAGCACCCGGCCGCAGCCGATGGCGACGCACGACAGCGGATCGTCGGCCACCGAGACCGGCAGGCCGGTCTGGTCGCGGATCTCGTTGTCGAGGCCGCGCAGCAGCGCGCCGCCGCCGGTCAGCATGATGCCCTTGTCGGCGATGTCGGCGGCCAGTTCCGGCGGGGTCGCTTCCAGCGCGACCTTCACGGCCTCGATGATCTGGCTGACCGGCTCGGACAGGGCCTCGGCGGCCTGGCGTTCGGAGATGCGGACCTCGCGAGGCACGCCCTGCATCAGGTCGCGGCCCTTCACCTCGATCGACAGGCCTTCGCCGTCGGCCGGAACGCGGGCGGTGCCGATGTCCTTCTTGATGCGCTCGGCGGTCGTCTCGCCGATCAGCAGATTATGGTTGCGGCGCATGTAGCTGATGATCGCCTCGTCCATCTTGTCGCCGCCAACGCGGACCGAACGCGAATAGACGATGCCCGACAGCGACAGTACGGCCACCTCGGTGGTGCCGCCGCCGATATCGACGACCATCGAGCCGGTCGGCTCGTGGATTGGCAGGCCGGCGCCGATTGCGGCCGCCATCGGCTCATCGATCAGGCCCACGCGGCGGGCCGAAGCGTTCAGGCACGAATCGTTGATCGCGCGGCGCTCCACCGCCGTGGCGCCGGACGGCACGCACACGATCACCTTGGGGTTCACGAAGCCCTTGCGGTTGTGAACCTTGCGGATGAAGTGCTTGATCATCTCCTCGGCGACTTCGAAGTCGGCGATGACCCCGTCGCGCATCGGGCGGATGGCTTCCATGTGGCCCGGGGTGCGGCCCAGCATCTGCTTGGCTTCCAAGCCCACAGCATGGACGATCTTGCGGCCGCCGGCGTTGCGAAGCGCCACGACCGAGGGCTCGTTCAGCACAATCCCCTTGCCCTTCATGTAGATGAGGGTGTTGGCGGTGCCGAGGTCGATGGCGATGTCGTTGGAGATAGCGCCGAATAGCGAGTTGAACATGGAGCGCGGATACCGTTCGTTCGGGTCAGTTGGGCGTCAGGAATAGGCCGGCCTTGGCGATGCCCAGACCCAGCATGTCCCCACACGCAAGGTCGCCTGACGTCTTCGCTTTGAGCGGACTGAGGCTCGTTTGCCCGCATGATGAACGGATTACAAGCCCCTAGTGCGAGCGACTCTCGCGACCTCCGGTCACACCTTCGCGACCGGGATCAGTGTTCGGCGCCGCCATCGGCGATCATGACCTTTTCGGCCGCCGGATAGAGGGTTTCCTCCTCGTAGCGAATCCGCATCAAGAGCGCGCTGAGCAGGGATGCGGCCGCCTTGTCGAAGGCGGCCGGACGTGCGGCGATCACCTCTGGCGTCCAGTAGGCCGCGAACTGCGCCCAGGCCCCGCCCAGACCGCCCATGTTGGCATAGGCGTCGCCCGCTTCGGCCCGCAGCGCTGCGTCGGCGCCCTCGGAGAGTTGTCCGTACAGATCCCTGTCTTCATGCCTGAGATGCGCCACGATCAGCTCGTCGAGCCCGGCGATGGTCTGCGCGGCCCGGTCGGCGTCCGTCCGGCCCTGGACCGACCGCGAGACCGTCCCCAGCTCGGCCGCGCCGTCCAGAAGCACCCGGTGTTCGCGTCTCAGGCGGTTGAAGTCCATCAAAGCCGCTCCAGCTTCGATCACAGGATGCCATCGTTCAGACCACCCTGATGGCGCGAGATCGCGTCAGTCCGTGTCGTCGTCGACTTCCAGCCCGGTTTCGACTTCGCGGCCCGCGCGCCGCCGGCGGATCCATTCCCGCACACCCAGCATCAGGACCAGCCAGGCCGCGGCCGCCCCGGCCAGCAATAGCGAGTGCCACACCCCGTCCCCGCTGACGGCCGAGAACACCGCCCCCCCAAAGAACGCCACCAGCGCCGTCTTGGGCAGCACGCCCAGCGCACACCCGGCCACGAAGGCGAGGAAGCTCGCGCGCGTCGCGCCAAACGCCATGTTGACGACGATGAAGGGCGCCGAGGGCACATTGCGGATGATGAAGCTGGCGTAGAAGGCGTTGCGGCCGATGAAGCGCTTCAGCCGCTCGAAGCTGCGGCTGCCCATCCGGTCCAGCAGCCGTGCCGTCGGCCCCCGCCCCAGCCAGTAGGTCACCCCAGCCGAGATCACCGTCGCGGCCCAGCTGTAGAAGAAGCCCAGCGATGGCCCGAACGCCACCACACAAGCCGCGATCAGCAGGAACTGAGGCACGCCGAAGAAGGCCGCCGCCACGAACAGGACGATGGTCGCCGCAAACGCCCACGGGCTTCCGGAATAGCCCTGCAGCCACGCTTCCAGGTCGTGCTCCGCCTGCTGGCCCATCTGGGTCTTGCCCAGCATGAGCAGACCGACGGTCGCCGCCAGCAGCAACGCCGTCACCAGCGCCGTGCGCCAGCGGCGGGCGTCCATCTCGGTCAGGAAGGCGGCGATCCGTGAAAGCATGGGACGCACTTAGCCTGCCGCCGCCGCGCCGGAAACCCGCCTACAGGTCCCGGAACGTCGCGCCGACGTGCATGGTCCCGGCGATGGCGGCGGTGCAGCTACGGCCGTCATCGACCGGTTCGCATCCGGTCCAGTCGACAGCCCAGTCACGGCCATAGACGCCCTGACGCTGGGCCGTCAGCAGGATGGGTGCGCCGCGTTCGCCCCTCAGCCAGCACTGCCGCCAGGGACCGGGCGTCACCTCAAAGCCCGCCGCGCCGCAGTTCATCGCCGGATCGGTGCTGACCACCAGGTCCGTCGCCGCGCGGGCGCCCGCCAGTTCGACACGCAGCAGATACTCGAACTCGCCGCCGACGACGGTCACGCCGGGCAGTTCGGTGGGGGCCGTCGGTCCAACGGCCTGGCCGGCGGCCACAAGGGAGAACAGCAGGGCGATCATGCAACTAACGCGATTGGTGATGTCCGCGTCACATTGCGCGATGGTGCGGCGCCGCGTAAACAACCGCGTCCCTTCATGAGGAATTTTTCATGTCCAAGCCGGGTTCGGGTCTGGAGTCCGCCACGCTCGCCAGGGTGAAGCCCTCCCCGACCCTGGCCGTGACGGCCCGTGCGCGCGAGCTCAAGCGCGAAGGCCGCGACGTGATCGGCCTGGGCGCCGGTGAACCTGACTTCGACACGCCCGAAAACATCAAGGAGGCGGCCATCGCCGCCATTCGCCGGGGCGAAACCAAATACACCGATGTCGACGGCATCCCCGAACTGAAGGCCGCGATCTCGGCCAAGTTCGCGCGCGAGAACGGCGTCGAATACACGACAGGACAGATCCACGTCGCCCCGGGCGGCAAGACGGTGATCTACAACGCCCTGCTGGCCACCCTGTCGCCGGGCGACGAGGTCATTGTCCCGGCCCCCTACTGGGTCAGCTATCCCGACATGGTCCTCCTGGCCGGCGGCGAGCCGGTCGTGGTGGCCTGCCCTGAGCAAGACGGCTTTCGTCTGCGGCCCGCAGCCCTGGAAGCCGCCATCACCCCGCGCACTCGCTGGCTGATCCTGAACTCCCCGTCCAACCCTACCGGCGCCGCCTATCCGCGCGCCGAGCTCGAGGCCCTCGCCGAGGTGCTGCGCCGTCACCCCCACGTTTGGGCGCTGACGGACGACATGTACGAGCACCTCATCTACGACGGGTTCGAGTTCACCACCCTCGCCCAGGTCGCGCCCGATCTGTTCGATCGGGTTCTGACCGTGAACGGCGTTTCCAAGGCCTACGCCATGACCGGCTGGCGCATCGGCTATGCCGGTGGGCCCACGCCCCTGATCAATCTGATGCGCAAGGTCGCCAGCCAGACGACCTCCAACCCCTCCTCCGTCAGCCAGTGGGCGGCCGTCGAGGCCCTCAACGGTCCGCAGGACTTCATCGCCGAGCGCGCCAAGGCCTTCGAGCGCCGCCGCGATCTGGTCGTGTCGATGCTGAACCAGGCCTCCGGCATCCGCTGCCCGCGACCGGAAGGCGCCTTCTACGTCTATCCCTCCATCGAGGGCGTGATCGGCAAGCGGGCTCCGTCCGGCCGCGAGATCACCGGCGACGGCGTCTTTGCGTCCGAGCTTCTGGATGCCGAAGGGGTCGCTGTGGTCCAGGGCGAGGCCTTCGGCCTGTCACCCTATTTCCGCATCAGCTACGCCACCTCTGATGAGGTGCTGGAGGAGGCCTGCCTCCGCATTCAGCGCTTTTGCGCCAGCGTCGGCTGACAACGCGTGATCTGGGGAGTTCTCGTCACCGTCCTCGTGACGGTTATCGCCACCGCAGTCCTGTCCAAGGTCGGGCCGCTCGACAAGCCTCGCGAGCGAGGCATGAGTTCGTGGCCCACGGCCACGGCAGGCGGGCTGGCGGTCATCGCCGCCGTCATGGCCGGGATGATGACCTATGTGGTGATCGAGACGCCTCCGCCGGGCCCGGGCCTGGCTGTCTGGGTGCTGTTGTGCGCCACGGTGGTGGCCCTGCTCGGGGCGGTGGACGATGTGTTCGACTTCCCGGCCAGTTGGAAGCTCGCTGTCCAGATCGGGGTCGCCTTGGCCTTCTCGATCTTCGTGTCGCGCGTCGAGATCCTGCCTATCGCGCCGGGGCTGGAACTGCCGCTGGGGCCATGGCTGGGCGCCCTTGGAACCGTGATCTGGCTCATCGTGATGATCAACGCCTACAACTTCATGGACGGGTCCGATGGCCTGGCCGTGGGCGTGCAGTCGATCGGCCTTTTCACGCTTGCCCTCGTCAACCCGGACCGGCCGATCCTGGCTTTCGTCCTGCTGGTGGCGTCGATCTCGAACCTGGTGTTCCTGCCCTACAATCATCCGGGACGACGCATCTTCCAGGGCGACTGCGGGGCGATGTTCTCGAGCTTCATTATCGCCGGCTGTTCGGTCCTGCTCGCGACCGGCCCGAACCCGCACGCGACGCTCTACATCGGCGCCTTTGTGGCCGCTCCCTTCCTGGTCGATGTGCTGCTGACGCTGGCCCGCCGGGCGCGCGCGAAGCGGCGCCTGTTCCAGGCGCACAACGACCACCTCTACCAGCGCTGGATGCGCATCGGAGGGCATTCGGCGGGCGCCTTGGCCTGGCGCGTCTGGGGCCTCACCGCGGTGTGTGCGGCGGTCGGCTTCCTTGTCGACAGCATCAGCCCCGACTGGAGTCTGACGATCCTGCTGATCCTTATCGGCCTGCTTTCGTTGGGCTGGGCCCTGCTTAGCCGCGGGTTGGATGCCCGGGCTATGCCGACCGGCTGACCGAGAAGTCCGCCAGCTCGATCAGAGCCGCCTTCCAGGGACCGTCCGCGAACCGGTCCAGCGCCGACTTGGCCGCATCCGCATAGTCGCCGGCCAGATCCAGGGTCGCGCCCAGGGCGCCGGTCCCGATCACCAGTTCGCGCGCGCG
This sequence comes from Pseudomonadota bacterium, assembly GCA_023428785.1. GTDB lineage: Bacteria > Pseudomonadota > Alphaproteobacteria > Caulobacterales > Caulobacteraceae > Brevundimonas. The sequence continues at coordinate 8,322 of JAEYWU010000041.1, read as the reverse complement.
CCTGAAATCACCCTCGACCTGCTCGGCCGGACGCGCCACGCGGGCCCAGAAGGCGTCTTCCTTGCCCCGCGTCCGTTGAACGGCCAGCAGCAGAGGCAAGGTCGCCTTGCCCTCGCGGAAATCATCGCCGGCGTCCTTGCCCAGTGCGTCTGACGCGCCGCCGTAGTCCAGCGCATCGTCGGCCAGCTGGAACGCCAGGCCCAGGTTCTGGCCATAGGCCTTCAGCGCCTCGGCGTCGGCCTCTCCGGCATCGGCCGCGACCGCGCCAGACTCGGCGGCGGCCGCGAACAGCGCAGCCGTCTTGGCGCCGATGATCTGGATGTAGATGTCCTGCGGCAGGTCCAGGTCATGCGCCCGCGTCAGCTGCAGCACCTCGCCCTCGGCGATCACGCCAGACGCATTGGCCAAAAGGCGCAGCGCCTTCAGCGAGCCGGTGTCCACCATCAGGTCGAACGCCTTGGTGAACAGGAAATCCCCGACCAGCACGCTCTGCGCGGCGCCCCAGATCAGATGGGCCGCCGCCTTGCCGCGACGGGTGCGCGATCCGTCGACGATGTCGTCATGCAGCAAGGTCGCGGTGTGGATCAGCTCGACGGCCGCCGCCAGCCGCTGGTGCGCGTCACCCTCGGCGCCGATGACTCGCGCGGCGGCCACGGCCACCAGCGGGCGCAAACGCTTGCCGCCGGCCGCGATCAGGTGCTCGGCCAGGGCCGGGACCAGCTCGACGTCGCTCTGCATCCGCTCGCGGATCAGGGCGTCGACGACCGCCATATCGGCCGCGCCCAGCGCGACCAGCGCATCGACGCTGCCGGGGGCTCTTGCGGCGGGGGCCGTGACAGGGTCCAAACGAAAACTCCGAACGCGCCGCCGGCTGACGGTCTTCCGTCGCCTCGGCCAATGCCGCAGGGTCTAGCCGAATGGGGCAAGAGGTTAAAGAGGACGGGCTTCTGGGCCGGCGATTGCGTGTCCTGCAGCCCACGCGTGGCTATCGCGCCGGGATGGACGCCGCCCTGCTGGCCGCCGCCTGCCCGGCCCGACCCGGCCAGACCGTTGTCGAGGCGGGATGTGGGCCCGGCGCCGTGCTCCTGCAGGTCGCCGCCCGCTGCCCGCAGGTGACGCTGTTCGGCCTGGAGCGTGAAGCGCCGGCCGCCGAACTGGCCCGCGCCAACGCGGCCTCAAACGGCCTGTCGGATCGAATCACCGTCGCCATGGGCGACGTGGCCGCGGGCTTCCGGGCCCTCGAACAGCCGCCGTTCGACTGGGCCCTGTCCAATCCACCCTTCTTCGACGACGAGACCGCCCTACGCGCGCCCGCGGCCGAACGTCGGGCCGCCTGGATCGCCGATGACGGGCTTCAGGCCTGGACCGGCTTCTTGGGGAAGGCGGTGCGCGAGGGCGGCTCCATCGTCATGATCCATCGGGCCGACCGGCTGGCCGACATCCTGGCTCTGCTGTCGCCCAAGGCCGGATCCTTCCAGATCAGGCCGATCCACGGCTTCGCCGATCAGCCGGCCAAGCGCGTGCTGGTCCGGGCCATCAAGACGGGCAAGGCGCCGCTGCAGCTCCTGCCGCCGCTAATCCTGCACGACCGCTCCGGCGCCGGACACACCGCCCAGGCCGAAGCGATCCTCAAGGGCGACGCTGCGCTCGACTGGGCCTAGTCGAAGATGTCGAACAGGTCGAAGCCGCGACGGCGGCGACGGCCGTGCTGGTCGTAGCCGCCCCGCTCGCCGTATTCCCCGCGTTCCCCGTACTCACCTCGCTCGCCGCGCTCGCCATGGTAGGCCTGCTGCGGGCGCTGGGGCGGCGGCGCGGCCTGCGGCTGATAGGCCGGCGCCGGGCCGGGCTGGCCGGCGGAACCATCATCGCGGCTCGCCTGCATCAGCTTTTCGAGCTCACCCCGGTCCAGCCAGACACCCCGGCAGGTCGGGCACATGTCGAACTCGACCCCGTTGCGATTGACGGTCTGCATGGAGGCGTTGTCGTTGGGGCAAAGCAGCAGCGGCATGGAGATCTCCGTTGAAAACGGGTCTCAAATGGCGTGGCCACGTCCCGGGCGCAACCGGGTCACGACTTCGCCGTCTTCCCCGCCTCCCATCAGCTTGACGGGAGGGACGCATGAAGGCTTCGGCCTGGGCCACAGAGCGGCTGCAAGACCCGGGCGTACGCAGGGCCGCCGTGGCGGGCGCAGGCGTCGCCGTGCTGCACGTGCTGGTGCTCGGCCTGATCATGTCGCAGAGGCCCGAGCTGATGGCCCTGCCCGAACCGGAGCGGCCGGTCGAGCCCATCTACCTCACCATCACGCCGCGCGCCCGACCGGCCCGGTTCCTGCCGACCGATGTGTCCTCGGCGGAGCGCGCCCTGGACCTGCCCCGGCTCGCCGTGCGCCCGGCCACGCCCGGCGCAGTTCTGACCGATATCGCGCCTCTGGTGGTCGATACGCCGCCGCCCGGCGTCCGCCCGACGGCGCCGGGACGGGTCATTCCCCAGTCCTGGCGCGAGCGCTGTGGCCTGGGCGACGGCGAAGTCTCCGACGCCGCCTACCGCGCCTGCCGCGAGGGCTTCCTGCAGGCCGCCACCCCGCGCGAGGCGCCCTCGCCCCGCTCGGACCCGCGCGACGGCTGGGCCGCCATCGCCGCCCGCAACCAGGCCCGCTATGACTATTTCCGCAGCGAGGCCCCGACCGGCAGCGGCAACGCCCGCCCCTCGTCCACACCCGGCTCCAACTTCGGTTGGGGCGATATGGACCGCGGTGTCATCTACACCGAGGGGTCAAGACCCGAGGTCAATGGCGGGATCGACTGAAGCCATTGAAAAAGCCCCGGAGATTGCTCTCCGGGGCTTCTTGCAATGATCTTGACGACCGTCTTGGCGATGGCGCCTCGACCTAGCCTTCGATCTCGGCCGCCACGTCGTCCGGCAGCGGCTCCAGTTCGGCGGGCTGACGCGAGGCCGCCAGCTTTTCGTCGCGCTCGTGAGCCACGCGCTGCAGGCCGCGCAGGTAGGAGCCGGTGCCAGCCGGGATAAGCCGGCCGACGATCACGTTCTCCTTGAGGCCTTCCAGCGTATCGATCTTGCCGTTGACGGCCGCATCGGTGAGGACGCGGGTCGTCTCCTGGAACGAGGCCGCCGAGACGAAGCTCTTGGTCTGGAGCGACGCCTTGGTGATGCCCAGCAGGACCGGCTGCGTCGTGGCCAGGCGGCCCTTGCGCTTCTCGGTCTTGGCCTGCTCGATATCGAACTCCGACTTGTCCATGTGGTCGCCCTTGATGAGTCCGGTTTCACCCGGATCAACAATCTCAACCTTTTGAAGCATTTGGCGTACGATCGTCTCGATGTGCTTGTCGTTGATCGGCACGCCCTGCAGGCGATAGACGTCCTGCACTTCGTTCACCAGATACTCGGCCAGCGCCTCGACGCCCTGGATGCGCAGCAGATCGTGCGGATCGGGGTTGCCGTCGATGATGTAGTCGCCCTTTTGGATCAGGTCGCCGTCGTGGACGGAGATGTGCTTGCCCTTCGGGATCAGGAATTCCACCGCCTCGGCCTGGTTGCCTTCGGCATCCGGCTCCGGGGTGATCTTGATGCGGCGCTTGTTCTTGTAGTCGCGGCCAAATTCCACGCGACCGTCCATCTCGGCGATGACGGCGCAGTCCTTCGGACGGCGGGCTTCGAACAGTTCGGCGACGCGCGGCAGACCGCCGGTGATGTCGCGGGTCTTGGCGCCTTCGGTCGGGATACGGGCGATGACCTCACCCGGCTTGACCTCGTCGCCGTCGCCGACCGACAGAATGGCGCCCACCGGCAGCAGGTACCGGGCGTCAGCGCCCGAGGCCAGCTTCAGGTAGTTGCCGTCCGAGGCGAGCACGCCCATGGCCGGGCGCAGGTCCGAACCACGCGGGCTGGCGCGCCAGTCGGAGACGACGCGCTGGGCGATGCCCGTGGCTTCGTCGGTCTCTTCCTTGATCGACAGGCCGTCCACCAGATCCTCAAAGCGGACCTTGCCGGCCACTTCGGTGATGATCGGGTTGGTGTACGGGTCCCACTCGGCCAGGCGCTGGCCCTTCTTGACCGGGTCGCCGTTCTTGACGCGGATCCGGGCGCCGTAGGGCACGCGGTAGCTTTCGCGGTCCTTGCCGTCGACCTGGACCGTGACGGTCAGGTTGCGGCTCATCGAGATCAGGTCGCCGTGGGCGGCCTGAACGGTGGCGCCGCCGGTCAGGCTGGCGGAACCCTCGTTGACGGCTTCGAAGAACGACTGCTCGGCCACCTGGGCGGCGCCGCCGATGTGGAAGGTCCGCATCGTGAGCTGGGTGCCCGGCTCACCGATCGACTGGGCGGCGATGACGCCGACCGCTTCACCGATGTTCACCGGCGTACCACGCGCCAGGTCGCGGCCGTAGCAGGCGCCGCAGACGCCGATTTCGCTTTCGCAGGTCAGGACCGAGCGAACCTTGATCGACTGAACGCCGGCCGCCTCGATGGCGTCCATCAGTTCCTCGTCGACCAGGGTATCGGCAGGGATCAGGACTTCGGAGGTGCCGGGGTTCATGACGTCCTCGGCCATGGTGCGGCCCAGCACGCGAGCGCCCAGCGACACCAGCACCTCACCGCCTTCGACGACGGCGCGCAGGGTGATGCCCCGCGTCGAGCCGCAGTCTTCCTCTGTGATGATGCAGTCCTGCGCGACGTCCACCAGACGGCGGGTCAGGTAACCCGAGTTGGCGGTCTTCAGCGCGGTGTCGGCCAGACCCTTACGGGCGCCGTGGGTGGAGTTGAAGTACTCCAGAACCGTCAGGCCTTCCTTGAAGTTCGAGACGATCGGCGTCTCGATGATCTCGCCGGACGGCTTGGCCATCAGGCCGCGCATCCCGCCGAGCTGCTTCATCTGGGCCTGCGAACCCCGGGCGCCGGAGTTGGCCATCATGTAGATCGAGTTGATCTCGCCTTCACGGCCGTCCGGTCCGATGGTCGGAGCCTTCAGCTCGGCCATCATCTCGTCGGCGATCCGGTCCGTAGCCTTGGACCAGGCGTCGACGACCTTGTTGTACTTCTCACCCTTGGTGATCAGGCCGTCGGCGTACTGCTGCTCGTATTCCTCGACCAGCGTCTGGGTTTCCTCGACCAGGGCGGTCTTGCGGGTCGGGATGACGATGTCGTCCTTGCCGAAGGAGATGCCCGCCTTGGCGGCTTCCTTGAAGCCCAGGCCCATCAGCTGGTCGGCGAAGATCACCGTCGCCTTCTGACCGCAGTGGCGATAGACCACGTCGATAAGATTGCCGATTTCCTTCTTGGTGAGGTTCTTCTCGAGCAGGCGGTAGCCGATGTTCGGGTTCTTCGGCAGCAGGGCGCCCAGCTTCATGCGGCCCGGCGTCGTGTCGATCACCTTGGTCACCAGTTGGCCATCCGGACCCATCTCGGTCCAGCGCGCCTTGATCTTGGTGTGCAGGGTGACGACCTTGGCGTCGAGCGCGGCGTCCAGTTCGGCCGAGTTGCCGAACAGCTTGCCTTCACCCGGCTCGCCGTCCTTGACCAGCGACAGGTAGTACAGACCCAGGACGATGTCCTGCGACGGCACGATGATCGGACGGCCGTTGGCCGGCGACAGGATGTTGTTGGTCGACATCATCAGCACGCGCGCTTCCAGCTGGGCCTCGAGGCTCAGCGGGACGTGCACGGCCATCTGGTCGCCGTCGAAGTCGGCGTTGAAGGCGGCGCAGACCAGCGGGTGCAGCTGGATGGCCTTGCCCTCGATCAGCTTCGGCTCGAACGCCTGGATGCCCAGACGGTGCAGCGTCGGAGCGCGGTTCAACAGAACCGGGTGCTCACGGATGACCTCTTCCAGGATGTCCCAGACCTGCGGCTGCTCGCGCTCGACCATCCGCTTGGACTGCTTGACGGTGCCCGACAGGCCCTTGGCGTCCAGACGCGCATAGATGAACGGCTTGAACAGCTCGAGAGCCATCTTCTTGGGCAGGCCGCACTCGTGCAGCTTCAGCTCGGGACCGACCACGATGACCGAACGGCCCGAGTAGTCGACGCGCTTGCCCAGAAGGTTCTGGCGGAAGCGGCCCTGCTTGCCCTTCAGCATGTCGGCCAGCGACTTCAGCGGACGCTTGTTGGCGCCCGTGATGACCCGGCCACGACGGCCGTTGTCGAACAGGGCGTCGACGGATTCCTGCAACATCCGCTTTTCGTTGCGGATGATGATGTCCGGCGCGCGCAGCTCGATCAGGCGCTTCAGGCGGTTGTTCCGGTTGATGACCCGGCGATAGAGGTCGTTCAGGTCCGACGTCGCGAAGCGGCCGCCGTCCAGCGGAACCAGCGGGCGCAGTTCCGGCGGGATGACCGGCACGATGGTCAGGATCATCCACTCCGGCTTGTTGCCGGACTCGATGAAGGCTTCCATCAGCTTCAGACGCTTGGAGGCCTTCTTGGCCTTCATTTCCGAGGGGCTGTCGGCCAGTTCGGCGCGGTGCTTCTCGGCCTCGGCCTGCAGGTCGATGGCCATCAGCAGGTTGCGGACCGCCTCGGCGCCGATCTCGGCGGTGAAGCCGTCGTCACCGAACTCTTCCTGGAAGCGGTAGAACTCGTCTTCCGACAGCAGCTGGTTCTGCTTCAGCGGGGTCAGGCCCGGCTCGGTGACGATGTAGTTCTCGAAATACAGGACCCGCTCGACTTCCTTCAGCGGCATGTCGAGCATCAGGGCGATGCGCGACGGCAGCGACTTCAGGAACCAGATGTGGGCGACCGGCGAGGCCAGTTCGATGTGACCCATCCGCTCGCGACGGACGCGGGCCAGGGTGACCTCGACGCCGCACTTCTCGCAGATGATGCCCTTGTACTTCATGCGCTTGTACTTGCCGCACAGGCATTCGTAGTCCTTGGTCGGGCCAAAGATACGGGCGCAGAACAGGCCGTCACGCTCGGGCTTGAACGTGCGGTAGTTGATGGTCTCCGGCTTCTTGATCTCGCCGAACGACCACGACTTGATCTTTTCCGGCGAGGCCAGAGCGATGCGGATCTGGTCGAAGGTCGGGGTGACCGGAACCGGGTTGAAGATGTTCAGGACTTCCTGGTTCATCTTGTATCCTTCTGCGGACTAAGCCGCGAAAATCATTGAGAGAGAACGTCTGAGAGAAGGTCCGGCCCCGGTCGCCCGGGGCCGGCTGGATTCCGTCATCCGTTCTCCAGCTCCACGTTCAGGCCCAGCGAACGCATCTCCTTGACGAGCACGTTGAAGCTCTCGGGGATGCCGGCGTCGAAGCTGTCGTCGCCACGGACGATGGCCTCGTAGACCTTGGTGCGGCCGGCCACGTCGTCCGACTTCACCGTCAGCATTTCCTGCAGGGTGTAGGCGGCGCCGTAAGCTTCCAGAGCCCAGACCTCCATTTCCCCGAAGCGCTGACCGCCGAACTGCGCCTTGCCGCCCAGAGGCTGCTGGGTGACCAGCGAGTACGGGCCGATCGAGCGGGCGTGGATCTTGTCGTCCACCAGGTGGTGCAGCTTCAGCATGTAGATGTAGCCGACGGTCACCGGGCGCTTGAACTGGTCGCCGGTCTGGCCGTCGAACAGGATCGACTGGCCAGAACGGTTCAGACCGGCCGCTTCCAGCAGGTCCTCGATGTCCGAGATGTGCGCGCCGTCGAAGACCGGGGTCGCGAACGGAACGCCCTTGGACAGGTTGCGGGCCAGCTCAAGCAGTTCGCCCTCGTCTTCCGGGAGCTCCTCGTCCTTGCCGTAGACCTCGCGCAGGCGGTCCTGCAGAGCCTTCTTCTGCCCGCCGTTCTGCCACGCCTCGAGTAGGCTCGAGATCTGACGGCCGAGGCCGGCCGCGGCCCAACCGAGGTGGGTTTCGAAGATCTGGCCGACGTTCATGCGCGAGGGCACGCCCAGCGGGTTCAGAACGACGTCCACGGAGGTGCCGTCTTCCAGGTACGGCATGTCCTCGATCGGCAGGATCTTGGAGATGACGCCCTTGTTGCCGTGACGGCCGGCCATCTTGTCGCCCGGCTGAAGCTTGCGCTTCACGGCCACGAAGACCTTGACCATCTTCATCACGCCCGGGGGCAGTTCGTCGCCGCGCTGCAGCTTCTCGACCTTGTCCTCGAAGCGGCGGTCCAGAGCCTTGCGGGCGTCCTCGAAGGCCTTCTTCATGGCCTCGAGTTCGCCCATCGCCTTCTCGTCGTCGAGGGCGATCTGCCACCACAGGCCGCGCGACAGTTCGGCCAGCTTGGCCTCGGTCACCTCGCCACGTCCCAGGCCCTTGGGCCCCGAGGTGGCGTTCTTGCCCAGCAGCAGCGGCTTCAGGCGGCCGTAGAC
>JAEYWU010000002.1 GCA_023428785.1 Pseudomonadota bacterium | reverse complement strand
GCCGAAAACATCAGCGCGTCCTACGGCGAAAGCACGGACGCATCTCAACGGTTCCCGGGCGAAAGGCCCGGCGCCGCCCCGGCCTCTCCATCCCTTCAGCCGGAACCGGCGTGAAGACGATGGGTCGCGCCTCGTTCCCATCCCCCCCTGTCAGGGGAGGGAGCACCCGCCTCGACACCGCTCGCCGCTGCGATGTAGCGTCCAGCCGCTTTCAGGAGGAACAGCATGACCAAGGCGATGTGGCTGGCCGGCGTGGCGTCGGCGATTCTGGCGGGCGCCATGGCGGCGCCGGTTGTGGCCCAGGACGCTCCGGCCGCCAGCCGGTCCCAGGCCTCCGCCGAACTGGCCGACATCATCGCCGACTATGAGGCCTACGCCAGCGGCGTGGACCCCCTGACCGCCGGCTCGGAAGGCGACGCCTCCGCCCTCGCCCGCCTGCCCGACAACAGCCGCGACGGCGAACTCGCCCGCCGTACGCCGCTCGCCGGCTTCCGCGACCGCCTGGCCGCCCTCGATCCCGCCGCCCTGTCGGACGAAGAGCGCCTGAACCACGCTCTTCTGTCTCGCTCGATCGCGCTCGACCTGGAGCGCATCTCCCTGGATTCCGGCCGCCTCGCCTTCGATTCCGAAGGGGGTCCCGAGACCTACGCCGGCTATATGGCCTCCTCGGCCCGGATCGCGACGCGCGCCGACGCCGAGGCCTGGCTGCAGCGCCTCGGCGGCTTGGCCGACTTCTACGACAACAGCCTGGCCAACGCCCGCCGGGGCATCGAGACCGGCATGGTCCAGCCGCGCATCGTCGCCGACCGGGTCGCGGCCTCCACCGCCGTCGCCGCAGCCCTGACGCCGGAGACCGATCCGCTCATGCGTCCCTTCGCAGAGCGCCCGGCTGCGATCAGCGAGAGCGACTGGGCTGCCATGCGCGGTCGCGCCGAGACCCTGATCGCTGACCAGATCATGCCGGCCCGCCAGCGCTGGGCCGCCTTCATGCGTGACGAATATGTGCCCGCCTCGCCCGCCGAGCCCGGCGCCATCGGCCTGGGCCAGCGCCCCGGCGGCCGCGACGCCTACGCCTTCGCCGCCCGTTGGTACACGACCACCGACATGACCCCCGACGAAATCCACCAGCTGGGTCTGTCGGAGGTCGCGCGCATCCGCGCCCAGATGGAAGAGGAGATGGCCGCCGCCGGCTGGACCGGTTCCTTCGCCGACTTCCTGACCTTCCTGCGCACCGATCCCCAGTTCTACGCCACGACCCGCGAAGAGCTGCTGATGCACGCCTCGGAGATCGCCAAGCGCGCCGACGACCAGCTGCCGGCCCTGTTCGGAACCCTGCCCCGCCTGCCCTATGGCGTCCGCCCGGTCCCGCGCGAGATCGAGGCCAACTACACCACCGGCCGCTACAATCCCGGCAGCTACGCCAACGGCATCGCCGGCGGCTATATGGTCAACACCTCCAGCCTCGATCAGCGCGGCCTCTATGAGCTCCCTGCCCTGACCCTGCATGAGGCGGTCCCCGGCCATCACCTGCAGATCGCCCTGCAGCAGGAACTCGGCGACCTGCCCTGGTTCCGGCGCAACGGCGACTCGACCGCCTTCGTCGAGGGCTGGGGTCTCTACTCCGAGTTCCTCGGCTATGAGATGGGAATTTACCGCACGCCCTATGAGCGCTTCGGCCGCCTGTCCTACGAGATGTGGCGCGCCTGCCGGCTGGTCGCCGACACCGGCATCCACTGGATGGGATGGGACATCGAGCAGGCCCGTTCCTGCTTCCGCGACAACTCGGCTCTTTCGGAGCTGAACATCCAGACCGAGCTTGAGCGCTACATCTCCTGGCCCGGTCAGGCCCTGGCCTACAAGGTGGGCGAGCTCACGATCCTGCGGCTGCGCCGGCGCGCGGAGGAGGCGCTGGGCGACCGCTTCGACGTCCGCCGGTTCCACGACGCCGTCCTGCTCGGCGGGCCGCTTCCCATGGACGTCCTCGAACAGCGGATCGACGCGTGGATCGCCGAGGAACAGGCTCGCACAACCTAGTTCGGAGCCGATCCAGCTGACGTGCGTTAACCCCTCCAACCAAAGCATTTCTGGAGGAGGCCGCCATGCGCTGGCTCGCAATATCTCTGGCTGCGGCGGCGACCGCCACGGCCGCTCCCGCCGTCGCCCAGTCCTACGGCTATGGACAGCAGACCTACGGCTACGGCTATAGCCAGCAAGGCTACGGCTCCGACTTCGACTGGCGCCGCTGCCACACCAACGAAAGCCCCGCAGCCTGCCGCAACCGCCTGCAGCAGCGGCGCGATACCCGCTACGGCGACTACCGATACGACTATCACCGGGACTATCCCCGAGACGGCGTGAACTATGGTTACAGCAGCGCCTACGATTATTATGCGGACCAGCGGATCTATCAGCCCGGCTATTCCTACGGCGGCGGGTCGTATGGCTATCCGTATGGCGGATATTACGGGAACAGCGGTTCTTACCGGGGCTATGACTCGGGCGCGGCCCTCGCCCTGACCGTGCTGGGCGTGGCGCTGGGCGTGCAGATCCTCGGCTCGCTGGACGATCAGGACCACTACTACCGGAACCGCGACGACCGCAGCTGGCGCGAGTGGTGCCGGGACCGTTACCGGACCTTCGACTGGACCAGCGGGACATACGTCGCGAACGACGGCTACCGCCGCTATTGCCGACGCTAAATAGTTTCGGCAGCAAGACCCGGGACGACCCGGGCGTCGCAGAGGCCCATGGATGCAGCTCTTGCACAGGAGCGCGCCCATGGGCTTTCGCATTTCAGGACTGCCGGTGTCGGATTTCGAGGGACTCTTCGGCCTGGGCGATCAGACTCTGGCTCAACGCGGCGTCGAACGGGTCCACATCGTGACGCCCCACGCCGCCCCATGCCGCATCACGCTTGAGGACGCGGAGCCCGGCGAGACTGTGCTTCTGCTGAACTACGAGCACCAGCCGGCCGACACCCCCTATCGCAGCCGCCACGCCATCTTCGTGCGCGAGACGGCCGGCGAAACCTTCGACACCGTCGATGTCGTGCCCGACGCTATTCGCCGACGGCTCCTGTCGGTCAGGGCGTTTGATGTCGGCCACCGGATGATCGATGCGGACCTAGTCGAAGGCTCAGCGCTGGAAAAACTGCTCGAGCCGATGCTGGCGCGCGAACACGTGGCCTATGTCCACCTGCACTATGCCCGGCGCGGCTGTTTCGCGGCCCGCGCCGAGCGGACCTGACGCCTCAGTGGAAGTCGCGCGATCCAGGCAGGATACGGACGTCGCGCGGATGCCGGATCGAACCGCGCGGCCCATAGGCGAACTCGTCTGCGCCCGAGAGCTGGACCTTGGTTTCATGATCCTCTGACAGCCGGCCCAGCTCAGCGGAACGGTCGAAGACCTCTCGTGTCATGACGTGGACGACGCCCTCCTTCGAACGTTCGATCACGCCGTCGATCTCCATCAGCCGAGCCGACATGACCTGACGCCGGAAGCGCTCGAACTGGTCGGCCCACATGACGATATTGGCGACCCCGGTCTCGTCCTCGATGGTGACGAAGATGGCCTTGCCGTTGCCCGGCCGCTGACGGACCAGCACGACCCCGGCGACCCGGACCCGCCGGTCCTTGGGCATATCGACTGCCTCAGAGCAGGTCAGAACGCCCTCGGCCTTGAACACAGGCCGGATGATCGACATCGGATGAGCCTTCAGGCTGAGCCGCGTCATCTGGTAGTCCGCCGCGACGTGTTCGCTGAGTGGCATCAGCGGCAGGGGCATGCCCGCCTCCTCACCCAGTTCGCGGGCATCCGCAGCCTGGAACAGGGTCAACGGAGCGTCATTGGGCAGACGCCGCACTGCCCACAAGGCTTCGCGCCGGTCGAGACCGATGGAGCGGAAGGCGTCCGCATCGGCCAGCTTCCTGAGCGCCGCCACGGGCAGGCGACCTCTGCGCATCAACGCCTCGATCGAGCGGTAGGGCTTGTCCCGGCCCGCGACCAGGAGATCCGCCCACTCCTCACGGAAGCCGTCGATCTGACGCAAGCCCAGCCTGAACGCCAACCATCCAGAGCCTTCCAGCCTGTTGTCCCAAGCACTGTGATTCACATCGATCGGCAGAGCATGGGCGCCATGCTGCTGGGCATCCCTGATGATCTGGGCCGGCGCATAAAAGCCCATCGGCTGGCTGTTCAGCAGGGCCGTCGCAAACACCGCCGGATAGCGCCACTTGATGTAGCTGGAGATGTAAACCAGCTTGGCGAAGCTGGCCGCGTGGCTCTCCGGGAAGCCGTAGGAGCCGAAGCCCTTGATCTGGTCATAGCAGCGCTGGGCGAAGTCCGGATCGTAGCCCCGGGCGCTCATACGGCTGACGAAAATCTCTTCGTAGAGGTGCAGGGTTCCATCGCCACGAAAGGTGCCCATCGCCTTCCTCAGCCTGCGCGTCTCCACGTCCGAAAACTCAGCCGCCACCATGGCGATCTTCATCGCCTGCTCCTGAAACAGCGGCACACCATTGGTGCGCCTCAGGATCTGATGCAGTTCGTCCGGCTCGCCCCTGTCCGGCGACGGCGACGGATAGACGACGGTCTCCTCACCGTTGCGGCGACGCAAATAAGGATGGACCATGTCCCCCTGGATCGGCCCGGGCCGAACGATCGCGACCTGAATGACAAGATCGTAGAACTCGCGCGGTCTCAGGCGCGGCAGCATGTTCATCTGAGCCCGGCTCTCGACCTGGAAGACGCCCAGGGAGTCTCCGTCGCGCAGCATGTCGTAGACCGCATCCAGATCCGGGGGCACAGAGGCCAGATCATAGGTCGCCCCCCCATGATCCCGGATCATGTCGAACGCCTTCTTGATGCAGGTCAGCATCCCCAGAGCCAGCACATCGACCTTCATCAGGCGCAGGGCGTCGATGTCGTCCCGGTCCCATTCGATGAAGGTGCGGTTCTCCATGGCGGCGTTGCCAATGGGAACCAGCTCATCCAGCCGCCCCTGGGTCAGGATGAAGCCGCCGACGTGCTGGGACAGGTGCCGGGGAAAACCCAGCAACCGCTTCGCCAGCCCGATCGCCTGACGCACCGTTGGATTATCGGCCTCAAGCCCGGCCTGTTCGACATGGCCGTCGGGAATGTCGGAACCCCAGTGGCCCCACTGGGTCCCGGACAACCGGGCGGTGATATCCTCGCTCAGGCCCATGACCTTGCCCACCTCGCGCATGGCGCTGCGCGGCCGATAGCGGATGACGGTTGCGGCGATCCCGGCGCGGTCGCGGCCATAGCGGCCATAGATCCACTGCATGATCTCTTCACGCCGCTCGTGCTCGAAATCGACGTCGATGTCCGGTGGTTCGCCAGCCGCCGTGGACAGGAAGCGTTCGAACAGCAGGTCGTGTTCGCTGGGATCGACGGAAGTGATGCCGAGCACGTAACAGACTGCAGAGTTCGCGGCTGAGCCCCGCCCCTGACAGAGAATGCCGACGTCGTTCGCGCGCCGGACAATTTCGTGGATCGTGAGGAAATACGGCGCGAGTTTCTGTTTGGCGATGAAAGCCAGCTCCTTGTTCAGGAGCGCCACGACCTTCTCGGGGATGCCGCTCTCATAGTAGCGCATCTCGGCATAGAGCCAGGTCTGCTTCTCCAGCCAGCCCTGCGGCGTCTCCCCCGGCGGCACCGGCTCCTCGGGATAGTCGTACCTCAGTTGCTCCAGATCGAACCGGATGCGCGCCATGACGCGGGAGATTTCCGCCAGGGCGTGGGGCGCCGAGCGAAACAGCCGCGCCATCTCCTCGGGTGTCTTCAGGTGTCGCTCGGCGTTGGCCTGCAGAAGCCGGCCGGCCTCGCGGATCGTGGTCTTCTCGCGGATGCAGGTCATCACGTCCTGCAGATCCCGCTGCTCGGTCGCATGATAGAGGGCGTCATTGACCGCCAGCAGCGGCACGCCCTCGTCGCGCGCCAGAGCGTCCAGCCGCAGAAGCCTGCGCTGGTCGTCGCCCCGGTAGAGCAGAGGCGCGCCAAGCCATACCGCATGAGGCCGCGCGCTTCTCAACCGCGACAGGACGGGCTTCAAGTCATCGAGTCGTCCCGACGGCATGACGATCAGGAGCAGATCATCACAATGGGCGATCAGGTCTGGCAGCATCAGCCGGCACTCGCCCTTCTTGCCCCTGAGATTTCCCTGCGTCAGCAGTCGGCACAGCTGCCCCCAGCCTGTACGGCTCTCAGGGTAGGCGATGATTTCAGGCGTTCCGTCCTCGAAGGACAGGCGCGCGCCAACCATCAGCTTGAAGGCCTTTGCCTGGGCCTTGATCACCTCCGTATCGGGCAGGACCTCGATGTCGCTGGCGACATAGCCGACCTCACCGGGCGAGCCGCCATGCCTGACCTTCTGCGGCGTCGACCAGCCTTCCTCCCGGAGTTCATTCAGGGCGCTCCAGGCCCGCACGACGCCGGCGACCGTATTGCGGTCGGCGATGCCAATGCCGGATTGGCCGAGCAGCAGCGACGCCAGCACCATGTCCTGTGGATGCGACGCTCCTCTCAGAAACGAGAAATTCGAGGCGGCCGCCAGCTCTGCATAGGCGGTCATGCGAACAGGCCGTGGACGAACCAGCGCGGCGACCGTTCGTCGCCGTACAGTCCCTGACGGAAGAGCCACAGGCGGCGGCCCTGCTTGTCCTCGATCCGGTAGTAGTCGCGCGTCGGCTCCTCGCGCCGCCACCACTCATCCGCGATCCGTTCGGGCCCCTCGGCTCGCACGACCTCGTGCTGGATCCGGCGCCATCGGAAGCGCATCGGCGGGCCATCGGGAGCGAAAGCCATGGGCTGCTCGACCGGCTGGGGCGGATCGAACAGGTGAAGCGGGCGAAGCGGCGTTTCATCCCTGGAGCGTTCGGGCCAGGGGCGGTCAGGACCGCCCGCTGGCCGTAGCCGCACCGCCCGCTCGGGAAGGTGGGCGTCGCGCGCCTCGAAGCGGAGCACGGCCTCGGGGCCCAGGCGCGCACTCAGCCGGTCGATCAGGCCGTCGAAATCCACCGACCGGTCCGGGCGGCGATTCAGGTCGACCTGGGTCGCGGCCAGGGGCTCGACACGCACGACTGAAAGCCGCAGCTGGTCAAAGCCGAAGCCTGGATCGAGCGGGACCGACAGGGCCGCGATCTTCTCGCGGAACAGCCTCAGCACGGCGGGCGCGTCGCGCGTCGCCCGGCCGGTCTGGACCGAGACGCGACGGGTCTGGCCATCCACGCGGAAGAAGGCCGCGGTAAAGACCCGGCCGCCCTGCCCATCCCGTTCCAGCCGGGCCACGGCCTCGGCCATCAGGTCGGCCAGAACGCGGTGGATATCGTCATCCAGCGAGATCGGCTCCATCAGCACACGGTCGACGACGCACGGATCGGGCGGCCGCAGCGGTGTGATGCGGATGTCCTCCAGCCCCAGCACCCGATCGACCTTCCAGGCCGAGGCCTTGCCGAAACGGGCGGCCAGGGCCGCGCGCGGACGGTCGTCGACGGCGGCCACGGTCTTGAGGCCCGCGCGTCTCAGCGCCTGAGTATCAGCCTCCGGCAGTTCCAGCGCCTCAACCGGCAAGCGGCGGACCGCGTCACGGTCGCAGCCATCAGGCGTGATCCCGCCGGAGCCGAAGCGGACCAGAGCCCGCGCCGCCTGGGGCGTGCCGGCCATGGCGACCCGGGCCTGCAGCCCGATGGTTCCGGCCCGATCCATCGCCCGTTCGGCCAGTCCCCGTTCGCCGCCAAACAGATGGGCGCAGCCGGTCACATCCAGGATCAGGCCATCGGGCCCGTCCGCCGCCGCCATGGGCGTGAAGCGGCCGAAGTCGATCACGACCCGCTTCAGCAACGCCGCATCGGCCTCCGGTTCAGCGACCAGGGTGACAAGATCGGGCACACGCGCCCGCGCATCGGCCAGAGTCAGGCCGGGTGTCAGACCGATCGCATGAGCCTGGGGTGAGACGGCCGACAGCCGCAGCGCACCCTTGTTCTTCTCGACGAGAACGAAGGCGCCGGACGCTTCACGCCGCCGCCGGTCGCTGGCCAGCCAGGGGAACCAGACCGCCAGGTATCGTCTCGGGCTCTGCGAAACCGCACGCATCGCCATGCCACTCCATCATCCACTGGCCGGGGTTGGCCCCGGTCCTGCTTTTCTCCAGCCGGGCCGTCAGGACCGGACGTCCCGGCGCCCCGGCCTCCAGCGCCCGCGACGGCGCCGAGGAAATCGTCCAGCGGGTCTCGGCCGCGCCAGCCTGGGCGCACGCCCCCGTTCGCACCAGCAGCCCGACCGTCCCGCTCTCCCGCGACGCCAGGGCCAGACGGCGCGTGGCCGTCAGACTGAGGGCCTTTGGCTCTCCCCAGACGCTCATCACCACCGCGCCCAAAGCCCCGGATTTCAGACAGTCCTCGGCTGCGGCCAGCAGGGCCTGGGCGTCCTTCGTGCGCACGAACAGCACGCGCCCGGGATCCAGCCCCCAGTCGGCGAGCCCCTCGCCATAAGGCAGGCCCGCCTCGGCCAGGTTCATCGACTGGACGATCCAGGCGATGTAGCCGCCGCCCGCCGCGCGCAGCGCCAGCCCCAGCGAGAATCCGTCCGCCGCGGCCATGTCGGCGCCGGACGCCGCATGGACCTCATGCAGGGCGCGCCGGTTCAGGCCGCCCAGACAAGCGTCCACACCCTCACAGCCGAGGTCGAAACGGTCCGCGTTCGACGCCGCCCTGCCCTCCATCCGGGCCAGACGGCGCCGCAACGCCTCCAGCCGGGGGGCCGATGCGGGCATGTTTGTTCTCTATTTGTTCTAATAGGGACTCCGCCGCTGTCCGGAGTCAAGCCGAACTGAATCCTGACGATCCCCGATTATGGCTCCGCTTGCGCCACACCTGAGCCCCAAAGCACGCTTAAGGCGCGCGCCCCTGGCGACCACGGGTTCGAGAATGAACGCCAGACAACAGCGTCATCAGGTTCAGTGCATGCCCCCTGCGTCATCCGGTCGCATCAAGACGGACAGAAGTCGCCAGGGGGGTGGCTTCGCCCGTCTCCCCGCGGGGGTGGACGTGAAAGTCGCGATCGTGGCCGGGACCCGGCCTGAGGTCATCAAGCTGGCGCCGGTGCGCGCTGAACTCCTATCCCGGCCCGGGTTCCAGCCCATCTGGATCTCCACCGAGCAGCAATCCTCGCTGAACGGCCAGACGCTGGATGTCATGGGCGTGGCGCCGGACATCGTCCTGCAGCCGCCCTCACCCGAGCGCTCGCTCGGCGGCCGTTTCGCCGAGGTCATGGACCGGCTGGACGAGGCCTTCGGTCGGCTCGACCCGGACTTTGTGATCGTCCAGGGCGATACCTCCACGACCGCCGCCGGCGCCATGGCCGCCTTCGCGCGCCGCATCCCGATCGGCCACGTCGAGGCGGGCTTGCGCACCTTCGACCTGGACCGCCCCTTTCCCGAGGAAGGCTGGCGCTGCGTGGTCGGCCAGCTGGCGGCGCTTCACTTCGCCCCGACCAACAAGGCCGCAGCCAATCTGATCCGGGCGGGCGTCGATCCCGACCGCGTCCACGTCACAGGCAACACCGGCATCGACAGCGTCCTGCTGGCCGGCCAACGCGTGCGGCCTGAGCCCCTGACCAACGGCCTGCGTCGGGTGCTGGTGACCCTGCATCGCCGCGAGAACTGGGACGGCGCCCTGGATCAGGTCCTGTCGGCCCTGGTGATGCTGCGCGACCATTTCGGCGATATCGAGATCGTCTTCGTGGCCCACGCGAATCCCATGTTGCGGGACCGGGTCTTCGCCTATCTCGGAGATCAGTCGCGTATCCGGATCGTGGGTCCCTTGGACTATCTGTCTTTCCTCTCCTTCCTGAAAAGCTCGACGCTGGTTCTGTCGGACTCGGGCGGCGTGCAGGAAGAGGCGCCGGCCTTCGGCGTGCCGGTGCTGGTGCTGCGCGACTCCACCGAGCGGATGGAAGCGGTCGAGGCCGGGGTCGCCGAACTGGTCGGTACGCGCCGCGATGTGGTCGTGGACGGCGCCTCGAGACTGCTCCTGAACGAGGCCGAGCGCATGGAGATGGTGCGCGCCGTCAGCCCCTTCGGCGACGGCCAGGCCTCGACGCGGATCGCCGATATACTGCAGGGCGCGCCGCTGTCCCAGCACGACCGGACCCTGATACGGGCGGCGGTCTGAGCCCATGGAAACCGCCATCCTGGCAGATGGTCAGGTCTGGCTCGACCAGGCCGGGACCTGGCTCGCCGCCCACGGCGTGACGGGCGAGGCCGCCTACGGCTGGCTGCTCGCCTACTGGGACTTCCTGCGCTGGTCGATCATGGTCTCGGCGGTGCTGATCCTGGTGTCGTCGCTGGACGACCTGATGATCGACCTGGCCTACTGGTTCCGGCTGCTGGTCCGGTTCTGCATGTTCTGGGACCGGCCTCCACCCCAGAAGTGGCTGGACCGCGAGCGCCAGAAGCGCATCGCCATCATGGTGCCCGCCTGGCAGGAGTCCGACGTCATCGCCAATATGGTGGCGAACACCAACAACACCTTCGACTACGGGCCCTACGACATCTTCGTGGGCGTCTACGCCAATGACGCCGACACCCGGCGCGAGGTCGACAAGATCCGCCGGCGGTTTCCGAACGTGCACCGTGCCGAGGTCCCGCACGACGGACCGACGTCCAAGGCCGACTGCCTGAACTGGCTGGCCCAGAACATCCTCAAGCACGAGCAGCGCACGGGCGAACGCTTCGACGTCTTCCTGATGCACGATGCCGAGGACGTCGTTCATCCCTACGGACTGAAGACCGTGAACTGGTTCATCGACGAGTCCGCGATGATCCAGATGCCGGTCCTGTCGATGAACCGCGGCTGGAACCAGCTGGTGGCCTGCCACTACATGGACGAGTTCGCCGAGTTCCATACCAAGGACCTGCCGGTGCGTTCGGCGCTGACGGGCATGACGCCGTCGGCCGGCGTGGCGACGGCCTTCCACCGCGCGGCCATGCTGGCCCTGGTGCGCGAGAAGAATGGTCTGCCGTTCAATACTGACAGCCTGACCGAGGACTACGACGTCGGCCACCGCCTGTCGGCCATGGGCTATCCGTCGAAGTTCGTCCGCTACCACGCGCGCGTGCCGCGTCAGCGCAAGGCCTGGTTTCGCAAGGGCATGGTCAATCACCGCCCGCGCGAACTTGTGGCCACCAAGGAGTTCTTCCCCGACAAGGCCGCGACCAGCATCCGCCAGAAGGCGCGCTGGATGCTGGGCATCTCGATCATGGGCTGGGTGCAACTCGGCTGGTTTGGCAGCCTGATCAACCGCTACTACCTGTTCCGGGACCGCAAGGCCCTGATCACGGCGCCGGCGGGCATGTTCGGCTATTTCATCGTCGTCCAGGTGCTCGGCTATTTGCTGGTCGAGCGCCTCTGGCCAGACGTCATCGACCTGCCGCCAGTGATCGACCGACACTGGGTCTGGGTGCTGGTCACGATCAACTTCCTGTTCCTGGTCAACCGCATCCTGCACCGGGCCTGGTTCACGGGGACCAATCACGGCCTGGGTCATGTGCCGCTGACGCCGATCCGGATCATCGTCTCCAATCTGATCTCTTTCGGAGCTTTCTGGCGCGCCAGCCGGCAGTATCTAAGCCACCTGATCACCGGACGCCCGATCGCCTGGGACAAGACCCAGCACGCCTATCCGTCCTTGTCCGAACTTCAGCAGGGCTCGGGGCGGCTGGGCGAGACGCTCCGCTTCTGGAACGCCCTCTCCGAGGAAGACCTCGCCCGCGCCCTGGCCGAACAGAAGAACGCTTACCGCCCGCTAGGTCTGCTGCTCCTCGACATGGCTGCGACCGATGACGAGCACCTGGCCGAAGCCTTCGCGGAGCGAAGCGAGACCTATGCCTCGATGTTCGATCCCTTCCAGATCGAGCCCGACGTGCGCGACCTTCTGACCGTCGAGGAAGCCCGGCTTTACGGCGCGGTCCCGCTGCGTCGCCACGGCGCCTCGCTGGACGTCGCCATCGCCGAACCCCTGCCGACCGCACGTCGTCAGGAACTCGAGCGTCTGCTCGGCCGGCGTGGCGTGAAGGGCGTGCGTGTCCTGTTCGCGCCCCTATCCGATGTCGCCTTCGCCCTGCGCTTCGCCTGGAGCGAGGATCCCTTCGTCGAGGTCCGCCAGCGGCTGGCTCGCATGCGCCAGAACGGCGACATGGACGCCTCGCGAGAAGCCCTGCTCTGGCGCTCGGTCCGGGCCGGCTATGTTCGGTTGGGCGATCTGCTGGTCCGCGACGGCGCGGTCAGCCATGCCGCCCTTCAGACCGGGCTTGAGGCCGCGCGCCGCCACCAGCGCCTTCTGGGCGAAACCCTCGTCTCGATGGGCGCGACCACGCCTGCGGCCGTCAATGCCGCCCTTCAGCGCCAGAAGAGCGCCGACTGGGTCAGCGACGCCCTGGCCCGCGCCCTGGCCGAGGCCCGCGTCGAGGAGCCACACCTGTGAACCCGCACCTGCCCATGCCACACTCCCGACCCGTCAAGGACGTCTGCGCCATGATCCCTTCCCGCCCCCTCGCCGGAGCCGCGGCCATCGCCGCGCTCGTGCTGGCCGCCGCGCCGGTGGCGGCGCAGGACCGCGACGCCGAAGCCGCCTATCAGGCCGCGACCCAAGGCTACGCGCTGCTCGAACAGGGCCGCGCTGACGAGGCTGCCGAGGCGGCGCGCCGCGCCGTCCAGGCCGACCCGTATTCGACCGACTACAAGCTCCTGCTGGTCGACGCCCTCCTGCGCGCTGACCGCCCCGCCGAGGCCTATGAGGTCATCCGCTATCTGCGCGACAACGAGGACTACCGCATCGCCTCGCGTCGGGCCGAAGCCGCCTCCCGCGCCGGCATGACCATCGAATCCATCACCGAATGGGACATGGCGGCCCGCACGGCGCCTGACGCTGACAGCCGCGCTTTCGCCATCCGCTCCCAGATTTTGGCGATGATCCAGGTCGGCGATCTGGACGGCGCGCGGACCGTCTTTGATCGCGAGTGGTCCTCGGGCGCCCTGCAGGGCCCTGCGCCGCTCGACACCGCCAACATCGCCGTTGCTGTCGGGCGCGATGCGGAGGCCCAAGGCCTCTTCTGGCTCGCCCACAATACCCAAGCGCCGCTGACCGGAGCGACCGCACTCAACGCCGGATACAGCGCCCGCCGGGCCGGCCACGATGACGCGGCCATCTACTGGTTCTCACTCGGTCTTGACAGCTGGCCGCAGGAGCCCGCCTTCGACGAGCAGCGTCGGTTCGAGGTGCGCCGCGAAGTCGAGACGCTTCAGCGCCGGTGGGGGGCCTCGGTCGGGATCACCTACGGCACGGCCCCCAGCGTCGTCTCCGGCGTGGTCGGCGCCGATACGGTCGTTCAGGCCGGCGGCGAGGTCTATCACCGCATCGGCGGCTACAACGACGGCCGCCCGTTCGATGTCTTCGCCCGCGCCTATGGCGTGCTGGATTCCGACATGGGCGGCGCGACCGGCGGCGACACCCTGCAGGGCTGGATCGGGGTGCGCTACAGGCCGCTGTCCGACATCAACCTGATCCTCGAGGCCAGCCGCATGATCGCCCTGGGCGATCTGGCGCGCGACGACTGGATGCTGCGGGCCGCCTGGTCGGCCGAGGCCGGCGGGGACCTGCGGTTCGACCGCGACAGCTGGCCGGCCTGGCGCGTCTATGCCGACCTCGCCCGCCTCGTCGACGCTGAACAGACCCTGGGCGTGGCCGAGGCCCGCGCTGGCTGGGCCTTCCGCACGACCGACCGGGACATCCTGATCCCCTACGTCGCCGTGCGCGGGACCTATGACGACCTGATCTCCGACGACATCGCGGTCGGCGCCGGCCCGGGCGTCGTATGGCGGCACTGGTTCCGCGAGGGCCGGTATTCAGCGCCGGCCTCCTACATCGACCTGTCGGTGGGCTATCATTTCGGCCTGTCCGGAGGCGATCGGGCCGAGGGGCTGCATCTGGGGCTGAGCCTGAACTATTAGGCCCGCGCCACGGCCTGCTGCGCCACATTGACGCCGGAATGGATCGGCATTTGACCCGCGATCACGAAGCCGTGATCATAGTGCCCTCCTCCTGCATCCTGAGTCGTCCGTGTCCGCAGTTCCCGCAGCTTCGTCGAGCCGTCGCGCCGACCTGGACTGGATCCGGGTCATCGCCTTTGGCCTGCTGATCCTGTTCCACACTGCGCTCGTCTATTCGCCGTACGACTGGCACATCCAGTCCGAGCATCGGCTGAGCTGGATGCCGCAGCTTCTGACCCTCACCGGTCCGTGGCGACTGACCCTGCTCTTCCTTGTGTCGGGCTGCGCCATGGCCTTCATGACGGCCCGCCGTACGCCCGATCAGGTTCTCAAGGCCCGCTTCGAGCGCCTCGGCCCGCCACTCCTGATGGGAATCCTGTTCCTCGTCTCCATCCAGTCGTGGATCGAGGCCATGGATAACGGCTGGTGGGGCCCCGACTACCTCGGCTGGTTCGGCCATCAGTTCGGCCCGGACGGCCTGATGAACGGCGTGCCGGTCAACCACCTGTGGTTCGTCAACTACATCGCGGTCTACAGCCTGGTCATCGTCGCCCTGATGACCCGACCGGCTCTGATCGAATGGCTGCGCGATCGTCTCGCGCCGCTGGTCGCCGGCCATCGCGTGATCTGGGTTCCGGTGGTCTATCTGGTCCTGATCCGGCTGACGCTCTATCCGCTGTTCGGCCAGACCAACGGCCTGACCAACGACCCCTACGGTCACGCCCTTTATCTCGGGGCCTTCCTGTTCGGCTTCCTGCTGGCGCGCCACGCGCCGATCTGGGAGGCGCTGGAGCGCTATCGCCGGATCACGCTGGGGATCGCGCTGGGGATCCTGCCGGTGCTCGTGATCCAGGCCGGGATCTTCTCGGACAATCTGGTCTATGGGGCGTCCAAGTTCGCCGTCCAGGCCGTCTATCAGTGGGTCGTGATCGCCGCGATCCTCGGCTACGGCAGCCGTTATCTGCGCAGCAAGGACGGCCCCGTCCTGCGCTATCTGACCGACGCGGTCTTCCCCTGCTATCTGGCGCACCAGACCATTCTGGTTGCCGCCGTCTGGTTCATCCGCCCGGCCGAATTGCCGCCGCTGTTCGAGGCCTTCGTTCTGGGCCTGATCACCTTCGGTGGAAGCCTGCTGCTCTATGAGGTCGTGCGTCGCATCGGCTGGCTGCGTCCGGTCTGGGGCCTCAAGCCCTTCCCACCCGCGCGCGAGCCCCAGCCCTTCGCACGTCGCCGCATCCTTCTGGCGCTCGGCGTCGCGGGACCGCTTGTGACTCTGGGTGTCTTCTTCGCGTCAGTAGCGGCCTATCCAGGCTTTGACCACGCGACCCAGTATCTGTCCGAGCTGGGCGGGGCGACCGCGCGTCAGCCGTGGATCTTCAACCTCGGCGTCTTCATCGCGGGCGTCATGGCCGCGCTCGCCGGCATCGGCTTTGGCTGGGGAATCATGGCCCTGACCGCCGCCCGCGTCACCGGCCTCCTGATAGCCGCGGCCTTCGGACTGGCCGGCTATGGCCTTGCTGCATCGACCTTTTTCCCCTGGCCAGACCCGCGCCACATGGTGATCTCGCTGGCCCTGGGCATCCAGATCGCCCCGTTGCTCCTGCTCTGGGGTCTGCGCAAGCGGACCGATGTGCGCGGCCTGAAGATCTTCCTGGCCGTCGCCTTCGTAGCTATGGCCATCCTGACCTTGTTCACCAAGCATCTGGTCTTCCGCGGCACGGTGAACGACTTCAATGTCGGCTGGTGGGAGACTGCCTACACGGTCGTCCTGATCGGCTGGGCGGGCGTCGCGGCCCTGATGCTGGAGCGCCGCGTGCGCGCCGAAGCGCTAGCCAAAACGGCTTCGGACACAATTCCCGCCTGAAAAAAGTCGCCGTTCTCACGATTCTGTGATTGCGCATCACGAACCCGTGATGCACATTCAAAGTCCATGCTGCGCCGCAGCAACGTCGCACTGCTCCCACAGGGTCCGACGGTCGTAAGTGAGGGGATAGCTTGCCCATGGGCGATCTGGCGATCCGCTTGGATGCTGACGTGCGCGAGGTTGAGAGCCTCGACGGCGAGCGCTGGCTGCCGGCCGAAGCGCCGCTGTCCATGCCGCGTCAGAGCCTTGAGGCCGCTCCGGCCACGCCGGACGGCGCCTTGCCGACCTCGCCCGAGTCCGTCGCCTCGCGTCGCTGGACCCTCCTGGGCGCCACCCTGGTTCTGTCGGCCCTCGCCCTCTGGGCGCCGATCGCACTCTATGCCCGTCATGGCTTCACGGCCCTGGAAGTGGTCGGCCTCTTCTGCCTCGCCTCTCTGCTGACGGCGATCTCGTGCTGGTTCTCTTCCGCCGCTATGGGCCTGTGGGTCCTGGCTACCGGCCGCGAGCAGCAGGACCTGTCCTTCTCGCCCCAGCCGTGGGCGCCCAGCACCCGCACCGCGGTGCTGATGCCGGTCTACAACGAGGACGCCCAGGCGTCCTTCGCCCGCCTGGCGGTTCTGGATTCTTCGCTGGCTCGCCTGGGCGTGTCGGACGACTTCGACTTCTTCGTCCTGTCGGACACGAACAAGCCGGCCGCCGCCGCCAATGAGACGGCCGTCTACATCACCAACCGCAGCCGCTTCTCCAGCCGCCTGTTCTATCGCCGCCGCACGGCGAACACCGAGCACAAGGCCGGCAACCTCGGAGAGTGGGTCCGTCGCTTCGGCGCCGCCTATGAGCAGATGGTCGTGCTGGACGCCGACTCGACCATGGCCGGCGAGACCGTCCTACGTCTGGTCGACGCCATGGAGCGTCAGCCGCGCATCGGCCTGATCCAGACCACCCCGACCATCATCAAGGCCTCGACCCTGTTCGCGCGGGTCTCGCAGTTCTCGGTGCGCCTGTACGGCCGCGTCGCCGCCGCGGGCCTGGCCTGGTGGACCGGTTCGGACAGCTCCTATTGGGGCCACAACGCCATCATCCGCACCCGCGCCTTCGCTGAAAGCGCCGGCCTGCCGATCCTGCCGGGCATGAAGCCGTTCGGCGGCAATGTGCTGAGCCACGACGTCGTCGAGGCCGCCATGCTGCGCCGCGCCGGCTGGGCGGTGCACGTGACCGCCGCCCTGGACGGTTCGTGCGAGGAAACCCCGCCGACCATCACGGATTTCATCCGCCGAGAGCACCGCTGGTGCCAGGGCAACCTGCAGCACCTCAAGCTGGTCGGCGCTTCCGGTCTGCACCCCATGAGCCGCCTCCAGCTGGTTCTGGGCTGCGTCGCCTATCTCTCGTCCCCGATCTGGCTTGCGTCCCTGGCCACGGGCCTGGCGATCCAGCTGGGCTACCCGGTCGACTGGTCGGGCTTCTGGGGCTTCCTGAACCCCGAGTTCTCGCCCTTCATGATGGCCTCGGTCCTGGCCGCCCTGCTGCTGATCGGCCCCAAGGTCATGGGCGCCGCCCTCGTACTGAGCCGTCCGGCCGAAGCGCGCGCCTTCGGTGGAACCAAGCAGGTCATCAAGGGCGTCGTCGCCGAGATCTGCGTTTCCGCCATCCTCGCGCCGATCATGATGGTCGCCAACACCAAGGCCGTCCTTCAGATCCTGCGCGGTCAGGACGCCGGCTGGCAGGTTCAGCAGCGCGATTCCGACGGTCTGGCGTTCCGCGACGCCTTCAAGGCCATGCGTTGGCAGATGGTGGTCGGCGCCCTGTTCGCCGGGGCCCTCTGCTTCCGCCCGGACCTGGCCTCGTTTTTCGCCCCGATCGTCCTGCCTCTGCTGGCCTCGCCGTGGCTGGCGGTCTGGACCTCGCGCCGCTCGACCGGCGACGCCTTCGCCGAGCGTGGCCTGATGGTCATTCCCGAGGAAGACGGCTCGGTCTCGGTCTCGGCCCTGCCGGCCCCTCGCCACGCTCCGACCACCCGCCCCGACTTCGAGCCGGCCCCGGTCTCCCAACTGGCCTGAAGCTCCGCCGTTTCAGAGACTTCGGTTTCTTCAACGGCTCCGCTTGCATGAGAACAAACAGCGAACGATAAGGTCCGCATGGACCTCATCAAGAAGCTTTCCATCCTGGCCGACGCGGCCAAATACGACGCCTCGTGCGCTTCGTCCGGGACGAACAAGCGCGACTCGCTGAACGGAAAGGGCATCGGCTCCACCGAGGGGGCGATCTGTCACGCCTATGCGCCGGACGGCCGTTGCATTTCGCTGCTCAAGATCCTGCTGACGAACGCCTGCGCGTTCGATTGCCTGTACTGCGTCAATCGCTCGTCCTCGAACGTGCCGCGCGCCCGGTTTTCGGTGAAGGAGGTCGTGGACCTGACGCTGGACTTCTACAGGCGCAACTACATCGAGGGCCTCTTCCTCTCCTCCGGCATCATCCGCTCCCCCGACTATACGATGGAGCAGGTCGTGGCCGTGGCGCGGTCGCTGCGGCTGGATCACCACTTCCAGGGCTACATCCACCTCAAGACCATTCCCGATGCATCGGAAGAGCTGATGGCCGAGGCCGGCCTCTACGCCGACCGCCTGTCGATCAACATAGAGATGCCCAGCGAGGACGGGCTCAAGACCCTCGCCCCGGAGAAAGACGTCCGCGCCATCCGCCGCTCCATGGGCCGGATGCGCAGCCGGATCGAGGAGGCCAAGCAAGAGAAGAAAGCGCCGAAATTCTCGCCCGCCGGCCAATCGACCCAGATGATCGTCGGGGCCGACGCGACCGATGACCGCACGATCCTCGAGACCTCGACCAACCTCTACGGCGCCTACAAGCTCAAGCGCGTCTACTACTCCGCCTTCAGCCCGATCCCGGACGCCAGCCGTATCCTGCCGCCCAAGGCGCCGCCGCTGGTGCGCGAGCATCGGCTCTATCAGGCCGATTGGCTGATGCGCTTCTACGGCTTCACCTCCGACGAGATCGTCGAGGGCGAAGACCGCAATCTGGACCTCGACATCGACCCCAAACTGGCCTGGGCGCTTCGGCACCGGGAACGGTTTCCCGTCGACATCAACCGGGCGGACCGCGACATGCTTCTGCGCGTGCCGGGGCTGGGCAAGAAGGCGGTCGGGCGCATTCTGTCGGCGCGGCGCGTCCGCGCCATCCGCGCCGATGATCTGAAGCGCCTGCATGTGCCGGTCCAAAAGGCTTTGCCCTTCCTGGTCTTCCCCGATCACAGTCCCGGCGGCCTGATTGACCGCCTCGATCTGCGCACGATGCTGTCGCCCCAGCCGCAACAGTTCAGTCTCGGATTCTAGGATGATCGGCGTGGTCCTCCCCGGCGAGACGGACTTCGACGCCTGGCGCGGCCATGCGCGGTCGCTGCTGCATCGCGGCGTCGCACCCGAAGACGCCAGCTGGGCCACGAGCGCGAGCGCAGACCTGTTCGCGGCATCCTCAATTGCCCTCCCGCCCAATGAGGGCGCGCCGATCACCGTCCCGCGCGGCTTCGTGGAACTGGCCGAGACGGTCATCCTGCACAACGATCCGCAGCGGTTCGCGCGGCTCTATCGCGTGCTTTGGCGACTGCGGCGCGAGCCCCGGCTGATGCAGTCCAGCGTGGATTCCGATGTCGCGGCGCTGGAGGGCATGGCCAAGTCGGTCCGGCGCGACATCCACAAGATGCGGGCCTTCGTCCGCTTTCGCGAAACGAAGATCGGGACGGCCGACTGGTTCGTGGCCTGGTTCGAGCCGGACCATCACATCCTGGCACGCAACGCCCCCTTCTTCGTGCGGCGCTTCACCGCCATGAACTGGTCGATCCTGACGCCCGAGGCTTCCGCACACTGGGACGGCGCGGCGCTGCGTTTTGGACCCGGCGGCACGCGGGCCGACGCGCCATCCGACGACGCCATGGAGGCAGCCTGGCGGGGCTACTACGCAGCCATCTTCAATCCGGCGCGGCTGAAGATCTCGGCCATGAAGTCCCAAATGCCGGTCAAATACTGGAAGAACCTGCCCGAGGCCGAGCTGATCGCGCCCCTGATCGCCCAAGCGCAGGTTCGGAGTGATCGGATGGTCGAGACCGGCGCCACCGACGCCAATCCCCGCCCGCACCGGCTACGCGTCATCGATCCAGCGCCCCTACCCGACGCCGGTACGATCGAAGCCCTGCGCACCGCCGCCGCCGACTGCCGCGGCTGCCCGCTTTGGAAGCCCGCCACCCAGACTGTCTTCGGCGAGGGACCGACGAACGCCTCCGTCGTCTTCGTCGGCGAACAGCCGGGCGACAAGGAGGACCTTGATGGCCGCCCCTTCATCGGCCCGGCCGGGCAGCTTTTCGACCGCGCCCTCGCCGAGGCCGGCGCGGACCGCGCCAAGGCTTATGTCACCAACGCCGTGAAGCACTTCAAATTCACGCCGCGCGGCAAGTCGCGGATCCACCAGACCCCCGCGCCCGACGACATTCGCGCGTGCCAGCCGTGGCTCGAGAAGGAGATCGCCCTGATTCGCCCCCGCCTGATCGTGGCGCTGGGCGCCACTGCGGCCCGTTCGGTATTCGGGAAGGCCATGGCCGTCGGGGCCAATCGCGGTCGACCGATGACGCTTGGCAACGGCGCCGAGGCGCTGATCACCGTCCATCCCTCCTACCTGCTGCGCCTGCCCGACGAGGCAGCGCGGGCGGAGCAGTATCGGCTGTTCGTCCAGGACCTGTCGCTTGCGGCTGCGTACTTCGACCGCGCCGCATAGCCGAGACGGTTCGCAAGCGCCCGGCCGCCCGCTAGAAAGCGAACATGAGCACAGGCATGAGGCTGGGGATCGACCTCGGCGGCACGAAAATCGAGGCGGCCGTGATCGGCCCGGACGGCGGCTTCCGGGACCGGCGCCGCGTGCCCAATCCGAAGTCCTATGAGTCCATGTTGGACGCCATCGCCGGTCTCATCGAGGAGAACGAGCGCCAGGTCGGCCAGACCTTCGACCGGCTCGGCCTCAGCATTCCCGGCTCGCCGTCGCCGGCGACCGGCCTGATCCGCAACGCCAACTCGACCTATATCAACGGCAAGCCCTTCGCCGCCGATCTCGAAGCCCGGCTCGAGCGCCAGGTCCGGCTCGCCAATGACGCCAACTCGCTCGCCCTGTCCGAGGCTGTGGACGGCGCGGCCGCCGGCTTGCCAGTCGTTTTCGGTGTCATCGCCGGGACGGGTCTGGGCGGTGGTGTGGTCGTGGACGGACGTCCCATCGAGGGCCGTAATGGCCTCGGCGGCGAATGGGGGCACCTGCCTCTACCC
Source organism: Pseudomonadota bacterium (assembly GCA_023428785.1). Taxonomy (GTDB): domain Bacteria; phylum Pseudomonadota; class Alphaproteobacteria; order Caulobacterales; family Caulobacteraceae; genus Brevundimonas. The sequence continues at coordinate 15,182 of JAEYWU010000002.1, read as the reverse complement.
AGCGCGACCGCAGACGAGAACACCGCCTGCTGGTGCGGCAGACGCAATTGTCTGGAGACCTATCTCTCGGGCTCGGGCCTGCAGCGGGACTTCACCTCGGCGACCGGCGAGACCCTCAAGGCCGAGGAGATCATCCAGCGCGCCCGCGCGGGAGATGCACCAGCCAGCGCCGCACTCGATCGCCTGATAGAACGCTTCGGCCGCGCCTTCAGCCTGGTCGTCAGCACGCTCGATCCCGACATGATCGTCATCGGCGGGGGGCTGTCGAACGTGCCCGAAATCATTGCGGGCGCGGAACAGGCTCTGAAGCCGCACATCTTTTCGGATGTGGTGACCACCCCGGTCCGCGCAGCGATCCACGGCGATTCCTCAGGCGTGCGCGGCGCCGCCTGGCTTTGGCCGTCAGGCCTCGAAACAGCGTAGCGCCTCAACGAAGTCGTCGCGCCAGCGTCGGACGTCCTGATCCCGCACCGTCGCCAGCATGGCGCCGTGCCGCTCGCGCCGCTCTTCCAGCGGCATGTCGACCGCCCTCGACAGCGCCTCAGCGATCGCATCGGGGTCGTAGGGATTGACGATCAGGGCTTCGGGCAACTGGCTCGCCGCGCCCGCGAACCGCGACAGGATCAGCACCCCGGGATCCTCGGGCAGTTGCGCGGCGATATACTCCTTGGCCACCAGGTTCATCCCGTCACGCAGCGGCGTCACCAACCCCACCTTGGACGCTCGATAGACCCCCGCCAGCTCGGCCCGGCTGTAGCCGCGGTTGATGTAGCGGATCGGGCTCCAGTCCATCAGCGCATAGCGGCTGTTGATATCCCCGACCTTGGCCGACAGCCGGTCTCGCAGGTCCTGATAGGCCTCGACATTGTTGCGGGAGGTCGGCGCGATCTGGATCAGCATGGTGTCGCGCGCGCGGCGCGGCCATCGCTCCAGGAACCGCTCATAACCGGCCAGCCGCTCTTCCAGGCCCTTGGAGTAGTCCAGCCGCTCGACCCCCACGATCAGGGTCCGGAACGCCCCGTGCGCGGCCATGCGGTCATAGTTGCGCACCGCAGCCGGGCTATCCGCCAGTTCGACGAAGCTCTCGTAGTCCAGCCCGATCGGAAACGCCTGGGCCCTCACCGCGCGGCCGAAGGCCTGAAGCCGCCCGTCATCCAGCCGCGTCCCTTCCGCCTCGGACATCACATAGTCGGTCAGGGCCAGGACCGAATCCTCGGTCTGCAGCCCCACCAGATCAAAGGCGAACAGCGCCTCCACCAGTTCGCGGTGCCGCGGCAGGGTGACCAGCAGCTGCGGCGCCGGCCACGGAATATGCAGGAAGAAGCCGATCGGATTGTCGACGCCCAGCTTCCTCAGTTCCTGCGCCACGGGGATTAGGTGATAGTCGTGCACCCATATCAGGTCGCCCGGCTGGATCAGCGGCCGCACCGCCTCGGCGAAGCGCCGGTTGACCCGCGCATAGCCCGCCCCGAACGCCCGGTCATAGGCGGTTAGGTCGATCCGGTGGTGGAACAGCGGCCACAGCGTCGCATTGGCGAAGCCGTCGTAATATTCGGCCACATCGTCGGGTTCGAGGTCGATCAGGGCGGTCGTCACGCCCTTGACCGTCGTCATCTTGGGCTCGCCGGTGAAGGTCTCGGTCGTCTGGCCGCTCCATCCGAACCAGACCCCAGAATAGGCCTTGAGCGCGCCGTGCAGGGCCACGGCCAGACCCCCGGCTTGCTGCTTGTCGCCTGGCGAGGTGACGCGGTTGGAAATCACGATGAGGCGACTCATCGGGCGTGGCTCCAAGGCCGACTCAGCAGGGCGGCGCAGTTGATCAGACCCACCAGCGAATAGGTCTGCGGGAAGTTCCCCCACAGCGCCCCGTCTTCCAGCCCGATGTCCTCCGACAGCAGCCCCACATGGTTTCGCCGGCTCAGCATCTCGCGGAAGAGCTCGCAGGCGTCATCGATCCGGCCGTCGCGGTGCAGAGCCTCGATGAACCAGAAGGTGCAGAAGTTGAACGCTGCCTCCGGCTCGCCGAAGTCGTCCGGGACCACATAGCGGAACAGGTTGTTGCCCCGCCTCAGCGAGGTCTCCACGGCCTTGAGGGTGTCGCGATGCCGCGTGTCGTCCGGCTCGAGGAAGGCCAGGTCGACCAGCTGCAGCAGGCTGGCGTCCATGATGTCGTCGTCGAACACCGCCGAGAACCGATTCTCTTCGGCCACGAAGGCCCGCGTCTCTATCGAGGACCGGATCAGCTCGGCCCGCTCGCGCCAGTAGGCCGCCCGGTCATCGAGCCCCAGCCGGGTCGCCGCCTTGGCCATCCGGTCGCATCCGGCCCAGCACATGGCGGCGCTGTAGGTGTGGATGTGGGCCCGGTTGCGCAGTTCCCACAAGCCGGCGTCCGGCTGATCATGCAGCCTCACCGCCTGTTCGGCGACCCGCTCCAGGGCGTCAAAATCCGCCCGGTCCGCCGGCCGGATCAGCCGTTCGTCGAAGAACGCCTGGATGGTCGACAGCACGATCTGGCCATAGACGTCGTTCTGCAGATGCTCGGCCGCCTGGTTGCCGACCCTCACGGGCCCCATGCCCCGATAGCCGGACAGACCTTCGGCGATCCGCTCGGTCAGGACCGCCTCCATCCCGACCCCATACAGCGGCTGGATATGGCCACCGTCCGCCGCGTCGACGATGTTCCTCAGATAGCCGAGGTAGTTCTCCAGGATATCCATCGCGCCCAGGCGCGTCAGGGCCTGGACCACGTAGTAGGCGTCGCGGATCCAGCAGTAGCGATAGTCCCAGTTCCGCCCGCTACCCGGAAACTCGGGGATCGAGGTGGTCATGGCCGCTACAATCGCGCCCGTCTCCTCATAGACGCACAGCTTCAGCGTGATGGCCGCGCGGATGACCTCATTCTGGAAATCCAGTGGGATGACCAGGGTGCGAACCCATTCACGCCAGTAGGTCTCGGTCGCGTCGAGGAAGCTCTCGACGCGGTCCAGCACATCGCCCTCGAACGTCTCGTCCGGCCCCAGATAGAGCGCCAGCGGCTCTTCCAGCCGGAAGATCCGCTCATCCATGATCGCCGACACGGATCCCGAGGTCGTCAGCCGCACCGCCATGTCCGAGGCGGCGCAGGCGATGTGGCTCGACCCCGTGCGCGCCGGCGCCGCCTCCTTGCCCCAGTCCCGCATCGGCCGGAACCGCACCGAGATGCGCGGCGCCCCCTTCACCGGCCGGATCAGACGCGCGAACGCCGGCGGCCGGAAGGTACGGCCGAACAGCTTCTGCCGGGGCGCGAAGTCGATGATCTCGAAGATGGCGCCGGTGTCGTCCTCGACCTCAGTCCTCAGGATCGGAGTGTTGCGGACATAGGCTTGGCGGATGGTCGACGGGCGTGCGGCCTCGATGGACCAGACGCCCTGGGCCTCAACCTCATGGGCCTCCACGCCGCTCAGGAGGTTGGAGAAGATCGGGTCAGAGTCGATCCGCGGCATACACGCCCAGACCATCCGGCCCGAGGCGTCGATCAGGGCGGTGACCGCGCAGTTGCCGATCGGGGCCAGGTTCAGGTCGGTCATCGGATCGTCTCCAGCCAACTCAGCACCGCCTCGACATCGGCCAGACCATAGTCGGCGTCCGATCCCGCCCGGCCGCCCACCAGCACGCCATAACCACCCATTGCCTGAGCAGCCCGGATGCCGTCTTCGTCCGTGACATCGTCGCCCACGAACACCGGCCGGGCGCCCTCGAATGGGTCCAGCGCCATCAGGGTTCGAACCGCCAGTCCCTTGTCGCCGCCGGCCTCGCGGACCTCATAGACCATGTCTCCGCCCTGCCCCTTCAGGCCGAGCGACGCCGCCAGATCGCGGCCGAAGGCGACCACCTCAGGCCCCATCTCCGGCGTCTGGCGGTAATGCAGGGTGAGGCCCGGCCCCTTGTCCTCGATCAGGAGGCCCGGCCGGCTCGCACTGAAGGCCCGGACCTTTTCCAAAGCCTCCTGCAAGGATCTTGAGGCTTCGGCGGTGCGGGTCGCACCATCCGGACAACGGATATCCAGACCATGCACGCCAGCGACCACGGCGCAGGAGTGGTCGAGAATACGGTCGGCGTCGGCGATGGTGCGCCCGGTCACGGCGGCCACGCGGCCATTCAACTGTTCCGCCAGACGTTCCATCAGGCGCGTCCGGCGCGCCAGCGGCCCCACGTCCTCCGGCCTCGGCGCCAGGGGCGCCAGGGTGCCGTCGATGTCCAGGAACAGCGCGTCGCGCGCCGGATCGATTGCAGGCGGACGCAGGCGCGTCCCCGGCGACGGGCGATCGCCCGGTGGGCTGGTGGTAAGCATGGCCATGAGACTTGAACCTAGGGGCTCAGGACCAACGATCAAGCTTTGCCGTGGTTCCCTGGAAAGTCTTTGGCCACCTAGAGGTCCAGCACCTTGCCCGGGTTCATCAGGTTCTGCGGGTCCAGCGCCTGTTTGATCAGGGCCATGACCTGAACCGCCTCGCCGTGCTGCGCCAGCAGATGCCCTTTCTTGCCGATCCCCACGCCGTGCTCTCCGGTGCAGGTGCCGCCGGCCTTCAGACCGCGCGCCACCATCCGGTCGCTCAGCGCCTTGGCCGCCGCCGCTTCCTCAGCATTGTCGCGATCGACCAGCAGGATGCAGTGGAAATTGCCGTCGCCCACATGGCCCAGAATCGGCCCGATTACGCCCGACTGGTCGATGTCGGCGCGGGTCTCCAGGATCATCTCGGCCAGACGCGAGACTGGCACACAGACGTCGGTGATCACCGCCGCCGCTCCCGGGCGCAGGGCCAGCGCCGCGAAATAGGCTTTGTGCCGCGCGTCCCACAGCTGGTCGCGTTCTTCCTGGGCGGAGGCCCAGCGGAACTCACCACCGCCCTGCCCCGCGCAGATCTCCTCGACCATCGCGACCTGTTCCTTGACCGCCGCAGGCGAGCCGTTGAACTCCAGGAACAGGGTCGGGACCTCGGCGTAGTCCGTGCCCGAATAGGCGTTGAACGCCTTCATCGACAGGGCGTCCAGCAACTCCATGCGCGCCATCGGCACGCCGTACTGCACCGCCTCGATCACGGTGTTGACCGCCCCTTCGAGGCTCTGGAAGGCGCAGACGGCGGCGATGACATCCTCGGGCTGGCCGTGCAGGCGCAACTGGACCTCGGTGACGATGCCCAAGGTGCCTTCCGAGCCGGTGAAGAGGTTGGTCAGGTCGTATCCGGCAGAAGACTTCCTCGCCCGTCCGCCCGTGCGGATCACGCGGCCGTCGGCCAGAACCACCGTTAGCCCCATGACATTGGCGCGCATCCCGCCATAGCGGATCGTGGTCGTGCCCGATGCGTTGGTGGCGACCATTCCCCCGATGGTCGCATCCGCGCCCGGATCGACCGGGAACCACAGGCCCAGATCCTTAATGTGGGCGTTCAGCTGCTTGCGGGTCACGCCCGCCTGGACGCGGCAATCCAGGTCCGGCCCGGACAGATCGAGGATCCGGGTCATCTCCGACAGATCGATCACCAGCCCGCCATAGGGCGCCAGGACATGCCCCTCGACCGAAGAGCCGGCCCCATAGGCCACGACCGGCAGACCATGTCGGCCACAGACGCGCACGGCCTCGGCCACGTCTTCGGTCGACTGGGCCATCAGCACCGCGTCGCCGGGCAGTTCAGGATAGAAGCCCTCCACCGTGGCGTGATTGCGGCGCACAGCCTCGGCGGTCGACAGGGTCGAGCCAAAGCGCGCGGACAGTTCCGCGACCGCCTCGGTGGCGGCGGCAACCGGTCTTTGAAGCGGTCGGCTCATGGAAATCACCCTGTGCCGGCAGCTCGCCGGCGACTGTTGCATTGGCACCCTAGGCTTCTCTCAGCGCGCTGTACGGGCGAGGGATTTGCAGCCCGGATGCAAGCCTTTGCATCGGCTTGGCGCCACACGAACGCATCCCGGGGCGGAACCCCGTTCGGAGGCGACACGTTCTGCCAGCCGATCAGGTGGGCCGCACAAGGAGTAGACCCATGCGCAAGCTTGCGCTGACCGTTTCCGCCCTGGCGTTGTCGCTGGCGATCCCCGCCACGGCCATCGCCCAGGGCCAGGGTCAGGGGCGTGGCAATGGCCACGGCGCCCAGGACCATTCCGACCATGGCAATTCCGGCCGCGGCGGCGGCCGTGACGACGATCGCGGCCGCGGTCCAGACCGCGATGATCGGGGCCGTGGCCAGGATCGCGATCGGGGCCCGGCCAGGGTTCAGGCCCAGGCCGACATCCGCGCCGCTGTGCGCGGTCCCGAACGCGATCGCGGCCGGCCGGATCGTGCGCCGGTTGTCGTCGTGCGCGACCGTGACGATGACCGCGATTTCCGCGACACCCTGCGAGAGATAGAGCGCCGCAACGATTCCGAACGCCGCGAGGCGGTTCGCGAGTTCGAGCGCCGTCTCGATGATCGCGACATCCGCGTCGTCAGCGTGCCTGATGGCCGCGACTATTTCATGCTGGTTCGTGATCGAGACTATCGCGTGATCGACGGCTGCCCTCCGGGGCTGGCCTGGCGAAACAACGGCTGCCTGCCTCCGGGCCAGGCGCGCCGTCTGGAGCGCGCCGCCCGCTATGACTGGATGTGGGACCGCCGCGACGACGACTATCGCTATCGGTACGTCGACGGCTACGTCTACCGGACGAACACCAGCGGCGGCCTGTCGGGCTGGCTGCCGGTCCTGGCCGGCGCGCTCGGCCTGAACAACGTCTGGCCCCAGCAGTACGCCTATGAGCCGGTGCCGCAGTACTACAGCAGCTATTACGGCCTGGGTGACCGGTACGACTACCGGTACGCCGACGGCGTGGTCTATGCGCTAGATCCCCAGACGCAGCGCATTCAGCAGGTCTCGGCCCTCCTGACCGGCCAGCCCTGGACCGTGGGTCAAGCCATGCCCAAGGGCTATGACGTCTACAACGTGCCCTATCAGTATCGCACCCAGTACCGCGACACGCCGGACAGCTGGTACCGGTACAACGACGGCTACGTCTATCAGGTCGATCCGACGACGCAGTTGGTTCAGGCCGTCATCCAGCTGCTGACCTAAGGAGGCGATGATGCAGAGATTTTCACGCTTCGCGGCGGTATCGGCTGTCGCCCTCAGCCTGGCCGCCTGCGGCGCTCGTGACGAGGACGCCGTGGCCGGCTCGGCCGAACCGGCGGACGAGACGCTGGCTTCCGCCCTGGACGGCGACAACCGGTTCGACTCGCTGGACGAAGTCATCGACAACGCCGGCCTCGTCTCGGTGCTGGAAGGGGTGGGCCCCTATACGGTGATCGCACCGGTCAACGAGGCCTTCACGGCTGCCGGACAGGATCAGGTCTCCTACGCCGATGCAGAGATGCGGGCCCAGGGCGCCGAGCTCATCCGGTCCCACCTCCTGCCGGGCGCCGTGACCCGCGCCGACCTCGAGGCCGCCATCGAGCGGGCCGGGTCAGCCGGCGCGGAGATGCGCACCATGTCGGATGGCGTCCTCACCTTCACCCGCGACGGCGAGGCTATCGTCGTCACAGCCGAGGACGGCTCTTCAGCTCGCATGACGGGCGAGGAGTTCCTCGCGTCCAACGGGGTGATCCAGCCGGTCGACGCCGTGCTGGTCGCCGAGGGCGAAGCTTCGGCCGACTAGGCCGAGGCGACCCACTCATCCACGACACGCTGGAGCACATCCAGGGGCATCGCGCCGCCGTCCAGCACGGCGGCATGAAACCCTTTGATGTCGAACCGGTCGCCCATGCGGGTGCGGGCCTCGGTCCGCATCCGGTCGATCTCGGTGTGGCCGATCTTGTAGCCGCAGGCCTGGCCCGGCCAGACGCAGTAACGTTCGCATTCGCTCTCGGCAGCGCCGGGCGCGAGCCCCACGGTCTCGATCATGTAGGCGATCGCCTGCTCGCGGCTCCATCTCAGCGCATGGATGCCCGTGTCGATCACGATGCGCGCGGCCCGGTAAAGGAACGACTGGTGGAAGCCCAGCATCCCTTCAGGGAAGCTGTCATAGACGCCCAGCTCCGACGCCAGCTGCTCGGCATAGAGACCCCAGCCCTCGCCATAGGCGTTGAAGCCCAGCGACTTGTGCAGGAGCGGCGTGTCTGTCGCTTCCAGCGCCAGCGAGCCCTGCAGATGATGACCCGGCAGGCTCTCGTGATAGGTCAGGGTCGGCAGGGCCCACTTGGGCCAGATCGCCGTGTCCACCAGGTTGATGTAGTAGGCGCCCGGACGCGACCCATCCAGCGAGCCTGACTGCGCATAGCCGCGCGGCGCCCCCAGCTCGATCGCCGGCGGCACCCGACGGATCTCCACCCGCGCCCGCGGCATCCGCTCAAAGACCTCCGGCATCCGCGCCGTGATCTCTTCCAACTGGACGTTCAGGTCCGCCAGCAGCTGGGCCCGGCCCTGGTCGGTGTTCGGATAGAGGTAGCGCGCCTCCTGCCCCATGGCCGTCAGGCGTGCGCCGACCGACCCTTGCGTATAGCCGCGCTCGCGCAGTAGCGGGTCGGCCAGGGCCTGGATCTGGCCCACCTGATCCAGCCCGACCTGATGGGCCTCCTGCGGGCTGAGGCTCGTCGAGGTCTGGAAACGCAGGCACAGGTCGTAATAGCGCTCGCCGTCCCGCCGCGCGCCGATGCCAGCGTCATGCACAGCCTGGCCCCGGTGACGCGTCAGGAAGTCGATCTGGCCATCCAGGGCCTGGGCGATGGCGCCGTTGGCGATCCCCGTCGCACGGCCGTTCCAGTCGCCGGCGAGGCCCGCCTCACCTGTCTTGCGGACCAGCGGCTGGACCAGCATCGCATCCAGATTTCCGCGCAGCGACCGCAGCTGCGCCAGAGCCTTGTCGACGATGAAGTCGGGCGGAAGGATCCGGTGATCCGAGGCGTCGATCCGCGCCCGGTCGGTCTCGTGGCCCAGCCCCTCGGCGAAGCTCTCGAGCCGTGAAAGATAGGCCTCGGCGTCCTCGTTGCTCTGGACGGTGTGCTGGCTATCCAGGAAGTCGGGAACCGCCTGATACAGCCCCGTCAGCTGGCTGATCACATAGGGGCACGGGTACATGTAGCTGTCGACGCCGCCAAAGGGGAACGAGGCGATCTCGCCCGCCCGGTCGCTCATCCAGATCACGGTGTCGTAGTCCGACCTATCCCGCCCGCTCAGCTGGGCGGCGTCGATGCCGCCCAAAACCGGGCGGGCCGCCGCGAGCGGCTTCAGCACGTTCAGGCGATCTGCATAGGTCCGGCTGTCCAGGCGGGACTTGAGGTGGGCGTGCTCGCCCGTATCCAGCCCCAGCCCCGTCGCCCCGATCGGTGACGCTTCGAGGAAGCCTGCGAAAATCTCGTCATAGAGCGCCCGCGCCGCGATCGCCTCGGGCGACCGTCCGCCTGATCCCATCGGCAGGGTCTGACACCCGGCCAGAAGCCCGGCGCCGGCCGCGCCCATCAGGAGGTGGCGACGATTCAGCATGGCGGTACTCCCTTGATCAGGCGGCGAATAGAACCCCGGCCAGCGCCCGCCGCAAGACGAACTTGGCCTTAATGGTGATCCTCATCCAAGCTTGAGCGTTAGGGAGGGCATGACCAAGAAAGCCAGCAAGCCAGCCGTCCTCACAATCCGCAACGCCCGCCTCGCCGACGTCGAAGCGATCTCGGCGCTCGTGTCCAAGGTCTACAAGTCCATGCCCGCCTATTCGGCCGGCATGCTGCGAGGGCAGATCACCAACTTCCATGACGGCCAGTTCGTCGTGGAATACGAGGACGAGATCGTCGGTTACGCCGCCGGCTTTCGCATCGACGAAAAGACCGCCATGGGCCCGCACACCTGGTGGGACATCACGGGCGGGGGCTATGCCGCGCGTCACGACCCGGCGGGCGACTGGTTCTACGGTATGGAGGTCTGCGTCGATCCGGACCGCCGCCGCCTGCGCATCGGCCAGCGCCTCTACGACGCCCGCCGCGACCTGTGCGAGGCCCAGAACCTGAAGGGCATCGTCTTCGGCGGCCGCATGCCCGGCCTGTCCAAGAAGAAGAACCCCTTCCCCGAACCGGAGGCCTATTTGGACGCGGTGACAGCCCGCAAGATGAGCGACCCGGTCATCGGCTTCCATCTGCGGTCCGGCTTCGAACCGGTCGGCGTACTCAAGGGCTATCTGAACTCTGACAAGGAGTCCCAGGGGAACGCCGCCCACATGGTGTGGCGCAATCCCTATTACGTCGAGCAGGACACCCGGAAGGGGCCTGCCTTCGCCGTGAAGGAAAACGTCCGCGTGGCCACGGTCCAGCTCCAGGCTCGCAAGGTGACCAGCTTCGAGGAGTTCATCGCCAACGTCGAATATTTCGTCGACATCACCTCGGACTACCGCTCCGATTTCGTGGTCTTCCCCGAGCTCTTCACGCTCCAGTTGCTCTCGCTGGAGCCCAAGAAGCTAACCCCGGCGGAATCGATCGAGGCCCTCACCCGCTACACGCCGCGCTTCGTCGAGGCGCTGCGAAACATGGCGGTCAGCTACAACATCAACATCATCGGCGGATCGCACCCGACCCAGACCGACGATGGCGAGATCCAGAACGTCGCCTATGTCTTCCTGCGTGACGGCTCGGTCCACGCCCAGGAAAAGATCCACCCCACCCCCAACGAGCGCCACTGGTGGAACATCAAGGGCGGCGACCGGGTCCATGCGATCGACACCGACTGCGGCCCGATCGGGGTCCTGATCTGCTACGATTCAGAGTTCCCGGAGCTGGCCCGCCGTCTGGTCGACGAGGGCGCGCGGATGTTGTTCGTGCCCTTCTGCACCGACAACCGTCAGGGCTATCTGCGTGTGCGCTACTGCTCGCAGGCGCGCGCCATCGAGAACCAGTGCTACGTCGCCCTGTCGGGCAATGTCGGCAACCTGCCCAACGTCGAGAACATGGACGTTCAGTACGCCCAGTCCTGCATCCTGACGCCCTGCGACTTCCCCTTCGCCCGCGACGGCGTGGCCGCCGAGGCGTCGGAGAATGTCGAGACCGTCACAGTCGCCGACCTGGATCTGTCGGACCTCGCCTGGGCCAAGTCACAGGGCACGGTGCGCAATCTGCGCGACCGCCGCTTCGACCTCTACAAGACCGTCTGGAGCGACGCCTAGGCCGAGGCAGACCAGTCGCGGATGCGCCGCTCCAGCACCGCCAGCGGCATGGCGCCCGACAGCAGCCCGGCGTCATGGAAGCCCGAAAGGCTGAAGCGGTCGCCCATGGTGCTGCGCGCCTCGGTGCGCAGGCTGTCCCAGACCGTCTGGCCGACCTTGTAGGAACAGGCCTGGCCCGGCCACACGCAGTAGCGCTCGATCTCGGTTTCCCAGGCGCTCGCCGGCTCGCCCAGATGCTCGGTCATGTACTGGATGCCCTGTTCGCGGCTCCAGCGCAGCTTGTGCATGCCGCTATCGACCACCAGGCGCACGGCCCGGAACAGGAACGACTGCAGATAGCCGATCTTGCCCCACGGGTCGTCGGAATACATGCCGATCTCGTCGGCCAGCTGCTCGGCATAGAGGGCCCAGCCTTCCGAATAGGCCGAGAAGCCGATCACCTTGCGCAGCATCGGAATTCCCTGCGCTTCCAGCGCCAGGGCGATCTGCCAGTGATGGCCCGGATTGGCCTCGTGATAGGTCAGGGTCGGCAGGGTCCAGCTGGGGTTCTCGCCCGTGTCCCTCAGGTTGATGTAGTAGGCGCCTGGACGCGAGCCATCGAGCGTCGGCGAGTTGTAGTAGCCGCCCGGCGCCCCGGCCTCGATCGACGGCGGCACGCGCCGCACCTCGACCGCCGCGCGCGGATGCTGGCCGAACAGCGGGGTCAGCCGCGGCGTCACGACCTCGATCTGGCGGTTCAGGTCCGCCAGCAGCTGCTCCTTGCCCTCGTCCGTATTCGGATAGAGAAAGCGCGGATCGCGGCCCATGGCCGTCAGCCGCTCGCCGGTCGTGCCCTGGGTCAGGCCGTTCTCGCGCATCAGGGCGTCCATCCGCCCCTCGATCTCGGCCACCTGCTCCAGACCCAGCTGATGGATCTCCTCGCCGGTCATGGTGGTGGTGGTGAAGGTCTTGATGCCCCAGTCGTAATAGGCTTCGCCGTCGGGCAGGCGCCACACGCCGGCGTCATGGGTGGCGGTCGGGCGCATGGCCTCCAGCGCCGCGATCTGGCGGTCCAGCGCCGGATAGACCACGCTCTCGATGATGCGGGCGGCTTCCGGCCCGGCGTCGGGCAGACCCGCCTCGGTCGCCTTACGGCTGGCGGCCAGGGCCAGCACCGCCTCGGCGGCCGGGACCTCGCGCGCGCCGCGCAACTGGAGCAGGGCCTTGTCGATCATGAAGTCGGTCGGAGCGGCGCCACGGCCCGCATCGTCGATCGCCCGCTCGGTCTCCTGGTCCAGCGCCGTGCCATAGGCCTCGACCCGCGCCAGGAAGCTGGTCATGTCCTCGGCGGTCTCGACGACGTGGTTGTTGTCCAGGAAGTCCGGCACGCTGGTGTAGGCCGACGACAGCTGGTTGACCACATAGGCCTGCGGGAAGCCGCGCGAGCCGTAGTCGAACCGGCGGCCCTCCTCCGAGGTCTCCGCCACGAAGACCACCGTGTCGTAGTTGACCTTGTCCATGCCTGCGAGGCGCGAATGATCCAGCGCCTTCAGCCGGTTCAGCATCTCAAGCTGAAGGTCGGCATTGCGATTGAACCCGGCCACCGTGCGGTCGTCGAGCTGGTTGCGCGCCCAGGCGAACTCGGGCGAGCGGTCCAGGCCCAGGGCGGTCAGGCCCTCCGGGCTCGTCGACAGGGCCAGCTGGAAGGCCTCGTCATAGATGGCGTTGGCCTGGGCGGCGATCGCCGGGTCCGACCCTTCCGAGACGGCGACGTCCTGGGCGAAAGCTCGCGTGGCGAACCCGCCCACGGCGGCCGTGGCGGCGGCGGTCATCATCAGGCGGCGACGGTCGATCATGGCAGGCTCCCTCATTCTGCGGCCGGGAGCCTAGTCCCGCCGCCCCGGCGGCGCGAGTGAAAGCTTGGTAAGGCTCTACAGCCCCCTCAGCACCCGACGCATGAACTCGGTGTCCGACCATCCGGGGGTGAAGCCCGCCAGCGCCGAGCCGAAGCCGCGCGACTGGCGCACGACCAGCAGGTCCCGCTCGGGCAGCAAATAGAGCTTCTGTTCGCCGGCGCCCGCCGACAGGCGGATGTCCTCGCCGCGGTCGGCCATGGCGGCGCCGTCCTCGCCCATGCCGATGCGCGCATCCGGCGCGATCAGGCCGGGCCGCAACAGCCACCAGCACAGACCATAGCCCGGATTGGCCGCCGTTCCGGTCCAGCAGGGCGACAGATCCACCCCGCCCGCGCCGTCCAGCACCCAGCGGCCCCATTTGGCCCATTCGCGCGCCGTCAGTCTCAGCCCCGTCGGCAGGGTCGGCTGGCCGCCATGGATGCGCCAGTCGGCCACCGACACGGCGGCCGGGTCCATCACCCATGACCGCATGAAGGCCTGGACATCGGGGTTGTAGCCGCGCGTGGCCAGCATCCGCCGCACCATTTCGCCCCACACCTGGAACGGGCCTGGATTGTACTCGAAATGCGCGCCCGGCGCCGTCGCAAGCGGCGCGGCCACCGCCTCCTCATAGGTCGGCGGCGCTCCAAAACCGCCCGCCACCAGACCGGAGGTCAGGCTCAACAACTGGCGCGTGGTGATCGTCCGCTTGGCAGGGTCAAGCCGCCATTCGGCGATGATGTCCGAGACCGGCGCATCCAGATCCAGCCAGCCCTCGCCCGCCAGCTGGCAGGCCAGGACGCCGGAAAAGCTCTTGGTGCCCGAATGGATCGGCCAGTCCGTGCTTACCCCGCCGCCGTTCGAATAGGCCTCCATCAGGACCGAGGCGCCCCGCTGGACCAGCACCGACACCCCGCCCCGCTCGTCGGAATAGGCCAGCGCATCCGCAAATGGCCCGGCCATCGCCTGGGCATGGGCCCGAGACCCCAGACCCAGCGCCGCGAACGCCCCGCCCGCCAGCGCCATCGTCCGCCGCGTCAGATCCATCAGAAAGCCCATAAAGGAAGTGTCCCCTCCCCCGCCTAGCGGTCAAGCCGGGCGGGATTTGGGCCGTCGTAACGTCAGCCGAGCGCGACTCGTTCCAGCGCCCGGCGGGACACACCGTCCTTCTTCTTCGCAGCGCGCCGCTCGGCCCGCGCCGCCAGCACGGCGCGCAGCATTTCCACCCAGCCGAACGGAACGTCCTTATGGGTGCGATACATCTCTTCCATCATGGCTCTCCTCGCGGTCTGTTTTCCAACAGAGAGAAGATGCTGGACAGATGCGGTGGTTTCCAATGAGATCGTCGCCGCTATTCATAAGGTGTCCTTATGTCCGATCCACTCCTGCGCGCGCCGCTCGGTTCGATCCGGGTGTTCGAGGCCGCCGCCCGTCTGGGCGGCTACACCCGTGCGGCCGAGGAGCTGGGCATGACCCAGGCGGCCGTGTCCTGGCAGATCCGCGCGCTGGAGACCCGGCTGGAACAGACCCTGTTCCAGCGCGTCGGCCGAGAAATGCATCTGACCGCCGCCGGCGAACGGCTGGCTCGTGCGGCCGGCGAGGCCATGGCCACCCTCAGGAGCGCGGTGGAAGAGATCACCGAGGGCGAGGAAGCGGTGCTGTCGATCACCACCCTCCAGACCCTCGCTTCACAATGGCTCGCCCCGCGCCTGGGCGCCTTCCAGCTGGCCCACCCCAAACTGGCTGTCCGCCTCGACGCCTCGACCCGCATTGTCGACCTGCGCCACGAGGGCGCCGACATCGCCATCCGCGCCGGCTCGGGAGACTGGCCGGGGCTTGAGGCCGTCCATCTGATGCCGGCCCTGATGACGCCGCTCTGCACCCCGGCGCTGGCCGAGCGGCTGAAGACCCCTGAGGACCTCATCAACGCGCCCCGCGTCGGCTCCGACGAGGAATGGCGGATGTGGTTCGCCGAGGCCGGCGTCGCCAACCCGCCGCGGACCGCGTCGCGCCTCCAGGCCGACACCCAGGTGCTCGAGATCGCCTCTGCCTTGGGCGGCGAAGCCGTGGCGCTCGGCTCCCCCATCTTCTTCGCCGCCGACCTCTCAGCCGGCCGCCTCGTTCAGCCCTTCGACGCCGTCGCCGCCTTCACCGGCGGCTACTGGCTCG
>JAEYWU010000142.1 GCA_023428785.1 Pseudomonadota bacterium | reverse complement strand
GCTGCATGTAGTCGTGCTTGGCCTTCATGGCCTCGTATTCCATGAAGGCGCCGAACTCGCTCTCCGGCATGCCGATCGTCTCGAGCAGCCGGGCGTAGGCGGCGATGTGGATGGTCTCCATGTTGGCGAAGGCCGACAGCATCATCTTCACCTCGGTCGGTTTGAACACCCGACCGTATTTTTCCATGTAGTTGTCGGCGACCTCGATGTCCGACTGGGTGAAGAAGCGGAAGATCTGCGTCAGCAGGTTGCGCTCGCTGTCGGTCAGGTTGGCGGCCCAGTCCTTGACGTCCTCGCCCAGCGGCACCTCTTCGGGCATCCAGTGGACCTGCTGCTGCTTCTTCCACATGTCGAAGGCCCACGGATACCGGAACGGCTTGTAGGCCGCCGACGGGGTCAGAAGACCCGGCGTGGTGATGATGGACGAAGTCGGCGTATGCGCGTTCATTGCGAGGAGACCCTGATCAGCGAATCCACCCTAACAGCATCGGGCGGCAATCAACCAGTGGGGTCTAGCAGCACAGGTGTTCACAAAATGTTGGGGTCTGGGGATAGGTGATGATGGAGATCGTGATGGCTCCGGACATTTCCCTCTTCGCGCAAACGCTCCGCTGGAGCGGCGGCGAATGAGCGGCGCTTTCACCGTCTATGGATCGCCCGGCTACGGCTCGACGATCGTGGAGGCGGCGCTGGAGCTGCTGGGCCTGCCGTGGACCTCGGTGGAGGCGGGGCCGAACGGGACGGTTGAGGAGCAGGCGCGCCTGCGGGCGCTCAATCCGCTGAAGCAGACGCCGGTGGTGGTGACGCCCGAGGGGCGCACGCTGACGGAATCGGGCGCGATCCTGGTCTGGCTTGGCGATCTGCACGCCGACAGAGGGCTGGCGCCGGCGATCGATGCGCCGGAGCGGGCCGACTATCTGCGCTGGATGGCCTACATCCCGGCGCAGATTTATCCGATGTACCTGCTCAAGGATCATCCGGACCGCTGGGTCCGCGACGATGACGCCGTAGACCAGCTGCGCGAGGCGGCGGTCGAACAGATCAAGACGGCCTGGACGGCGATGGAAGGGCAGATCCGGCCCGCGCCCTTCATCCTGGGTGAGCGGATGAGCCTGCTGGACCTCTATGTGACGATCGTCAGCCGATGGACGCCGCGCCGGGTCTGGTTCGCTGAGCTGTGTCCGAAGCTGAATGCGGTGGCCGAACGGATCGACGCCATGCCGGAGCTACGGGAGTTCTGGGCCCGGCGGTTCCCGTTCGAGGACGGATGGCGCGGGTAAAGAAAAACCGCCCCGGCCGGGGCCGGGGCGGTTGATCGGTTCCGAACGGGCGGGAAAGCCTATTCGATATCTTCGTTGATCAGACCGACCTGGAGCCAGCCGCGGCTCTGCAGCTCGTTCATGACGGTCATGAATTCATTGTACTCGACGTCTGCGTCGGCGCGGATCATCACGCGCTCTTCGCGGTCACCCAGGCGGCTGAACAGTTCGGAGTCCAGGGCTTCCAGGGTGGTTTCGGCCGGAACGCCTTCACCGGTCGCGACGTAGATCCCGCCGCCAACGGACAGCGAAATGAAGGTCGGCGGCGGCGGCGGCGGCGCGTCCGGGGGCGGCGGCACTGGCGGCGGCAGGTCTAGGCGGATCGACACGGTGGCCAGCGGCGCGGACACCATGAAGATGATGAGCAGAACGAGCATGACGTCGACGAACGGCGTCACGTTGATTTCTGCGTTCTGGGAGACCGGATCGCCCTTGCCGGACGGCCCGGAGAGTTTCGCAGCCATGCGTTCTGTGACCTCCTACTCGATCCGCGCGAGACGGACCTCTTCGCGGCGTTTCTTGGCGGGCCGAAGCCGCCTTGTAAAGCGCCGACTTCGCCGTACCGGTTCCAGATGGCGGAATTACGCCTGAGGCGGGAAATCAGCCCCGGGCGAGCTTGAGGAATCGCTCGACCAGCGCCGGGTCGTCGCGGAAGGCGCCCGTGAAGCGGTTGGTCACGGTCGAAACATGGCGGTGATTGATCCCGCGCGTGGTCATGCACTGGTGCTCGGCCTCGATGAGGACGGCGACGCCCTTCGGCGCCAGGCCTTCCTCAATGGCGGCGGTGATCTGGTTGGTCAGGGTCTCCTGGCTCTGCAGACGGCGCGAGAAGATCTCGACCACCCGGGCCAGCTTGGAGATGCCCACCACCTTGTCGGCCGGAATGTAGGCGACCGAGGCCTTGCCCAGGAACGGGGCGATGTGGTGCTCGCAGTGGCTCTCGACCTCGACCTGGCGCAGGACGACCATGTCATCGTAGCCGGTGACGTCCTCGAAGACGCGGCTCAATTCCCTGGCCGGATCGGCGTCATAGCCCTCGAACCATTCCGAATAGGCGTCGACCACGCGACGCGGGGTGTCGACCAGGCCGGGGCGCTCGGGATCATCGCCGGCCCAGGCGATGAGGGTGCGCACAGCATCCATGGCCTGCTCGCGGGTGGGGCGGGCGCGGTCGTCGTTTCCGACCAGCTTGGGCTTGAAGACGTCCATGACACTCGAAATCGCGTCGCCCGTCGTTGGCCGGGCCTGAGGTTCGGCTATATGGGGCAGACATCCCGGCCTGCCAAGGAATCCCGATGCCGCTGAAGCTGCATGACACCCTGACCCGCGAAAAGCGGGACTTCGTCCCCGCCGACGACAAGCGGGTGACGATGTATGTGTGCGGCCCCACGGTCTACAACCACGCCCACATCGGCAACGCCCGGCCGGCGGTGGTGTTCGACGTGCTGTTCCGCCTTCTGCGGAGCCTCTACGGCGAGGACGCGGTGACCTATGCCCGCAACATCACCGACGTCGACGACAAGATAAACCAGAAGGCCGCCGACGAGGGCGTCGAGATCGGCGTCATCACCGAGCGCTATACCGAGATCTATCATCGCGACCTCGAGGGGCTGGGCTGCCTCAGGCCGACGGTCGAGCCGCGCGCCACGGCCCACATGGGCGAGATGGTCGCCCTGATCGAGCAACTGCTGTCGCAAGGCGCAGCCTATGTCGCCCATGGCGAGGTGTTGTTCGACGTCGAGAAATTCGACGCCGGCACGGGCCGCTATGGCCAGCTGTCGAACCGCAGCCTGGACGACATGATCGCCGGCGCCCGGGTCGAGGTCGCCGGCAACAAGGCCAACGCCGCGGACTTCGTGCTGTGGAAGCCTTCCAAGCCGGGCGAGCCGGCCTGGGAAGGCCCGGCCGATCCGGCGACGGGCGAGACCCTGCCGGGGCGTCCCGGCTGGCACATCGAATGCTCGGCCATGGCCGAGAAGGTGCTGGGTCTGCCTTTCGACATCCACGGCGGAGGTCTGGACCTGATCTTCCCGCACCACACCAACGAGATCGCCCAGTCGTGCGCGGCGCACGGCAAGGCGCGGCCGGACGAATACGCCCGCTACTGGATGCACAACGGCTTCCTGACGATGGAAGCCGAGAAGATGTCCAAGAGCCTGGGCAACGTAAGCCTGATCTCGGACCTGCTGGAACGGCAGCCGGGCGAGGTGCTGCGCTGGGCCCTGCTGAGCGCCCACTATCGCGGGCCGTTGGACTGGACGGACCAGCTGGTGGATCAGGCGAGGAAGAACCTGGACCGGCTGTACGGGGCGCTGAGACGCGCGGGCGTGGCCGAGGCGGCCCAGCCGCCCATGACCCTGATCGACGCCCTGGCGGATGACCTGAACACGCCGGCGGCGATGGCAGTGCTGTTCGAGACCGCCGGAGCGGTCGAGCGTGCGCTCAACGAGGGCGACGCCGAACTGGCGCGTGTCCGGGCCGGGGAGCTTCTGGCCGGCGGGCGCCTGATGGGTGTGCTGCAGCAAGACCCGGACGGCTGGTTCGAAGGGGGGGCCGACGAGGCGTTCAAGGCCCGGGTCGAGGCCCTGCTCGGCGAGCGGATGGCCGCGCGGGCGGCCAAGGACTGGGCGGCGGCGGACCGAATCCGGGACGAGCTGACGGCGCTGAACGTCGTGGTGATGGACGGGCCGAACGGGGCGACCTGGCGCCTCGCCTCCGGCGATTAACAGCCGTGGCCGGGGCGCTCTTTGTCATCACCATCGCGCTCGGGTCCGCCGCCGGGCTTTTGGCGATTGGAGGGATGGCGCAACAGCCTCGGCATGTCAGCGTGCTACGGGTCGCCGCGTGGCTGGGCCTCGCTGCGCTTATCGTCTTTTGTGCTTATCTGGCGGTCGATTGGCAGAACATTCGCTGGAGATAGCCGGACGCTAAGCCGGAAGGCGGGCAGTCCAACGATGACCCTGCCGCGAGAACACACTAAGAACATCGCATGACCGCGATCGAATCCCTCTCCGCCCTGCAGGCTCGCCGGATCGCGCTGCTGGCGCAGGGGTTCGGCGACCGGCGGCCGGCGACGCCGGGCAAAACCCATCTGATGCGGGTGTTCGATCGGGTCGGGCTGATCCAGATCGATTCCGTGAACGTGCTGAGCCGGTCGCACTATCTGCCGCCGTTCGCGCGGCTGGGGGCCTATGGGCACGCCGATCTGGACGCCCTGGCCTGGGGCAAGCGGCGCAAGCTGTTCGAATATTGGGGCCATGAGGCCTCACTGATCCCGGTGGAGCACCAGCCCCTGTTCCGCTGGCGCATGAGCCGGGCCGAGGCCGGGGTCGGCATCTATACCGGGCTGGCGCGGTTCGGGCGTGAGAAGCGGGCCTATATCGAGCGGGTGCTGGACGAAATCCGCGTGCGCGGCCCGCTGTCCGCGGGCGAGCTGGAGGAATCCGGAAAGGGCGCCGGCGGCTGGTGGGGCTGGTCGGACGGCAAGCGGGCGGTCGAGTGGCTGTTCTGGGCCGGGCTGGTCACGACGGGCACGCGGCGCGGGTTCGAGCGGTTGTACGACCTGCCGGAGCGGGCGCTGCCTCAGGCGGTGGTCGATACGCCCACGCCGACGGTCGAGGACGCGCAAGCGAAGCTGATCGAGATCGCGGCGCGGGCGATGGGCGTGGCGACCGAGACGGACCTCAGAGACTATTTCCGCATGGCCCCGGAAGAGACCCGCGCGCGGATCGGCGAGCTGACCGAGGAAGGGGTGCTGGTTCCTGTGGCGGTCAAGGACTGGGGCCGCCCCGCCTGGCGGCACCGCGATGCGCCGAGGCCGAAGAAGGTCGAGGCGACGGCCCTGTTGTCGCCGTTCGACAGCCTTGTCTGGCGGCGCGAGCGGGCAGAGCGGATCTTCGGCTTTCGCTACCGCATCGAGATCTATGTGCCGGCCGAGAAACGAACGCATGGCTACTACGTCCTGCCGTTCCTGCAGGGCGAGCGGCTGACCGCGCGGGTGGACCTCAAGGCGGACCGGCAGGCGGGGGTGCTGAGGGTGCAGAGCGCGCATCGGGAAGATCATTCCGAGGCCGAGGCGGTCGCTCCGGCCCTCGCTGAGCGGTTGACACAGATGGCCGCCTGGCTGGGGCTGAACGGCGTGGCGGTGAAGGGTGATCGGCCGCTTGAGGCGGCGCTGGCGCGACAGCTTTGATCCTTCACCCGAGTGGCCCGAAAAGGCTAAGGTGGAGCCATGAGCAAGTCCGACGACGCCTATGAGGCCGAGCTGATCCAGCTGCAGATCGCCATGGTCGAAAGCCAGGCCTGGGCGATGGAGCAGGGGCGAAAGATCCTCGTGATCTTCGAGGGGCGGGACGCGGCGGGCAAGGACGGGGCGATCAAGCGGATCACCGAACACATGGCTCCGCGCGCGACGCGGGTCGTGGCCCTGCCCAAGCCGTCGGACCGGGAGGTCAGCCAGTGGTTCTTCCAGCGCTATGTGGCGCACCTGCCGGCGGCTGCGGAAATCGTCTTCTTCAACCGGTCCTGGTACAACCGCGCGGGCGTCGAGGTGGTGATGGGCTTCTCGAGCCCGGAACAGCAGTCCGACTTCATCCGCGATGTGTCCGAGTTCGAGCACATGCTGTGCGAGGGCGGCATCCAGATCATCAAATTCTGGCTGGATATCTCCAAGGAGGAGCAGGGCCAGCGGCTGTCGGAACGGGTCGACGATCCGCTGAAGCGCTTCAAACTCTCGCCGCTGGACGCCGAGGCCCAGAAGCGCTGGGACGCCTATACCGAGGCGCGCGACACCATGCTGGGACGCAGCCATTCGGCCCATGCGCCATGGACGATCGTGTCGACCGACAAGAAGAATCACGCCCGGCTGAACATCCTTCGCCACCTGATCGCGACGATCGGGGCGCCCAAGCTGAGCGTGAAGATCGACCGGCCCGACCGGGATATCTGTTTCCGCTTCGATCCCGCGGCCCTGACCGATGGGCGGATGGCGCGGTGAGCGAACGGCTTCCCGACGCCCACCGCCAGAACTGGGTCGACCGCTCTGCGCCGGAGGGGCTCAAGCCCTGGCTGAAGCTCGGCCGGTTCGACCGGCCGATCGGCATCTGGCTGCTGCTGATTCCGTGCTGGCAGGGGATCGCCCTGGCGGTCTCCCAGTACCGGGCCGGGCCCTTCGCCTATCACCTGTGGCTGGTTGTCGGTTTCGCGATCGGCGCGGTCCTGATGCGGGCGGCCGGATGCGCTTTCAACGATGTGGTCGACCGCGACATCGACCGGCAGGTCGCGCGGACGGCGGATCGGCCCGTGGCGTCCGGCCGGATCAGCGTGAAACAGGCCCTGGCCTTTATCGTCGGCTGTTCGCTGGTGTCACTGGGGGTGCTGCTGACCTTGCCGGTCGCGGCGATCTGGCTGGGCGTGGCCTCACTCGGGCTGGTCGCGGCCTATCCGTTCATGAAGCGGATCACCTGGTGGCCGCAGGCCTGGCTGGGCCTGACCTTCAACTGGGGCGCCCTGATGGGGTTCACGGCGTCTCTGCCGCTGGCCGCGGCGGCGCTGTTGCCGGCCGAGATCGCGGGCGAGTTCCGGCCGTTCTGGTGGCAGCTGGGCGAGGCTCCCGAGAGCGGGCACGCCGTTGCGCTGACGGCCCAAGTCTATGTCCCAGCCATCCTGCTCTACCTCGGCGGGGTGTTCTGGACGCTCGGCTACGACACCATCTACGCCCTGCAGGACATCGAGGACGATGCGATGGTCGGGGTGAAGTCCTCGGCCCGGCGCCTCGGCGGACAGGTGCAGGTCGGGGTCGCGGTCTTCTATGGGCTGGCGGTCGTGATGGCGGCGCTGGCGGCGGTATCAGCCGGGCTTGGCCCGATTTTCGCCGTGGGGGTCCTGGCCTATGCGGGCCACCTGACGTGGCAGGTCCGACGGCTGGAGGCCGACGATCCGGCGCTGGCGCTTAGACTGTTCAAGTCCAACCGCGAGGCGGGACTGATTCTGTTGGCCGCGATCATGCTGGGCGGCCTGTCATGGAGCTGAAGATGAAACGCGCCGTCGTGGCCCTCACCGCATCCGCCCTGACCCTGGCGCTGGCCGCCGGCTGCCAGAGACGCGAGGAAGCCGCCGAGGCGCCCGCCGCCACGCCGGTCGGCGCCGAGGTGACCGAGGCCGAGCAGGCCGCGCCCCTGACCTATTCGCGCGAGACGGCCTATGCCGAGGTCACCCTGACCCTGCCCGAGGCGATCGCCGCCTATCCGGACCTGCACGCCGCCATCTATGGCGAGGAGGTGCGCACCCTGCGCGCCTTCCTGGAAGGCGCCCAGTCGGACCACACCGAGTTCACCGGCGAGATGGAAGTGCCGCCGTACGAGCAGAGCATCGAATATGCGCCGGCCGGCGAAAGCCCCCGGCTCTTCAGCCTGACCGAGACGACCTATGAATACACCGGCGGCGCCCACCCGAACTCGGCCTATGGCGCGGTGCTGTGGGATCGCTCGGCGGACCGGCGGATCGCGCCCGCGACCCTGTTCCGGCGCGGGGCCGACATGGCGGCTCTCGACCGGGCCCTGTGCGATGCGATCAATGCGGCCCGTACCGAGCTGGTCGGAGAACCGTCATCCCTGACCATGACGGAAACCAACGGCTGGTCTTGTCCCCGGGCGATCGAGACGCCGTTCGTGCTGGCCTCCTCGACCACCCAAGGGCGCGCGGGCGGACTGGAGTTCCTGATCGGCCCCTATATCGTCGGCCCCTATGCCGAGGGCTCATACCGGATCGTGGTGCCGCAGGCGGCCTTCCGCAGCCTGCTGGATCCCGCCTTCGCCGGCGAGTTCGCGGGTGCGCCCCGGCGCGTCGGCGACGTCACGCCGCGCGAGCCCGTGACCCAGGCTCGATAAGGCGCTAGACGCTCCCGCATGAGCGAACAGCCCGGCACCTCCTCCTTCGGCTTCCGCGACGTGGACGCGCGCGAGAAGGTCCAGCTCGTGCGCGGCGTCTTCGACAGCGTGGCCGACCGCTACGACGTCATGAACGACCTGATGTCGGGCGGGGTGCATCGCCTCTGGAAGGACATGGCGGCCAACCGCCTGAACCCCCAGCCGGGCGAACTGATCCTCGATCTGGCGGGCGGCACCGGCGACATGGCGCGGCGCTTTTCGAAGATGGCCCGCAAGGTCCAGCAGCGCCGGGGCGGCCCGGACGCGCGGGTCATGGTCATCGACTACAACGCCGAAATGATCGCCGCCGGGCGCAAGAAGGGCGGCGAGCCTGAAATGACCTGGAACGTCGGCGACGCCATGAACCTGCCGATTCCGGACGGGGTGGCCGACGCCTATGTGATCTCGTTCGGCATCCGGAATGTAGCCCATGTGCCCAAGGCGCTCAGCGAGGCGCGCCGGGTGCTCAAGCCCGGCGGTCGGTTCCTGTGCCTGGAGTTCTCGCGGCCCAAGGCCAGCGCGATCCGGGCGGCCTATGACGCCTGGTCGTTCAACGCCATTCCGGCCATCGGCAAGGCGGTGACCGGCGACCGCGACAGCTATCAGTATCTGGTCGAATCCATCCGCCGCTTCCCGGACCAGAAGACGTTCGCGAAGATGATCGAGGATGCCGGGTTCAGCCGCGTCGGCTGGACCGACTATTCCGGCGGCGTGGCGGCCCTTCACCACGGGTGGGCGCTCTGAGCGGACCCGTCTATCGCGACCCACCGCCGCCGCCGGCGACCGAGCCGGTCCGCAACCCGGTGCGCGCCCTTCTGCGCCTGATCTGCTGGCTGTGGGTGCTGGCGCGGCATGACGCCCTGGTGCCGCGCGAGGTCAATCCGCTGCTGCCGGCCTGGACGCGGCCCTTCGCCTGGTTCGTGCAGATGTTCTCGGGCCGCGAGGGCAAGGCCGGTCGGCCGGGCCAGCGGCTCGGCAAGGCGTTTGAATATCTCGGCCCGGTCGCGATCAAGCTCGGGCAGGTCCTGGCCACGCGCGCCGACATCTTCGGTCTGGAGTTCGCGCGCGATCTCGGACGGCTGAAGGACGCCCTGCCGCCCTTCCCGGTCGAACAAGCGCGGCGCGAGGTCGAACGATCGCTGGGGCGGCCGGTCGAGGCGCTCTATGTCTCGTTCGAACCGGCGGTGGCCGCCGCGTCCCTCGCCCAGGCCCATCCGGCGACCCTGGCGGACGGCACGAAGGTGGCGGTCAAGGTGCTGCGGCCCGGCGTCGAGCGTCTGGTCGAGAAGGGCCTGGACGCCATGCGGCTGGGCGCACGGATCGTCTGGCGGCTGATCCCGATCACGCGCCGGCTTGAGCCCTCGGCCTTCGTCGAGACCATCGCGCGGGCGCTGCATCTGGAACTGGACATGCGTCTGGAGGCGGCCGCCGCCTCGGAGCTGGCCGAGGTCATGGCCAAGGACGGCTACATGACCGCGCCCGCCGTCATCTGGGACGGCGTCGGCAAACGTGTGCTGACGCTGGAATGGGCGCCGGGCCTGCCGATGACTGATCCGGCGATCCTGACGGACCCCGCCTTTGACAAGAATGCGCTCGCCGACAAGGTCGTGCGGGCCTTCCTCGCGCAGGCGCTGGACCACGGTACGTTCCACGCCGACCTGCACGAGGGCAATCTGTTCGCCCAGGCGCCCGAAGGCCTGACGGCGATCGACTTCGGCATCGTCGGGCGGCTGGGTCCGTCCGAGCGGCGCTATCTGGCCGAAATCCTCTGGGGCTTCATCAGCCGCGACTACGACCGGATCGCGGTGGTGCATTTCGAGGCCGGCTATGTGCCGCCGCACCACAGCGTCGAGACCTTCGCCCAGGCCCTGCGCGCGGTCGGCGAGCCGGTAATCGGCAAACAGGCGTCGAAGGTCTCGATGGGCCGGCTGCTGGGTCAGCTGTTCGAGATCACCGCCCTGTTCGACATGCGGCTGCGGCCCGAGCTGATCCTGCTGCAGAAGACCATGGTCTCGGTCGAGGGCGTGGCCCGGCGGCTGAACCCGGACCACGACCTGTGGGCCGCCGCACGGCCGGTCGTCGAGCGCTGGATCCGCGAGGAGCTGGGACCCAGGGGCCAGATCCGCGATGGCCTCGAAGAGTTGCGCCGCGCCATCAAGGGTCTGATCCGTCTGGTCGAGACGCCGCCTCGGCCGCCCGTCATTGTCGAGCGGCCCAAGGGGGACGACTGGGGCGCGGCCGCCTTCGTGATCGCGCTCGCGGCTCTGGCGGTGGCCGTCGCCACCACGATCGCCGGCTAGATCAGCCGCACTCGCCCGAACCGCCGCGGTAGCAGCTGTCGGGTTCGCTGGGGAAGTAATAGGGGTCCGGCTGCGGGTGAACCGGCGGCGGCGGCGGAGGCGGAGGCGGCGGAACCGGCTCCGGATAGGGAGCGGGCTGGCGATAGCAGTCGCAGTCGCGGCTGTAATAGGCGTCCTGGTAGCCGGCGTTGTAGCCCTCGTCATAGGCCCGGACGTAGCCACCCCGGTCCTCATGCTCGCGGCGGTAGCCGCCTTCGTAGCGCTCCTCGTAGCCGTAGCCGGCGTAGACTTCCTCGCGGCTGTATTCGCGTCGATAGGAACGACTGTTGATGAAGGTGTAGGTCACATAGGGACCGCCGGGGCCCCAGGGGGCGTAGGTCGTGCCGACCGGGATCACGCCGCAGGCCGTGGCGCAACCGTAGCCGGCGCCGCCATAGCCACCGCCCGCGAAGGCCGAGCCATAGGCGATGCTCTGGGACTGCGAGCCGCCGTAGAAGCCCGACTGGGCCGCATAGGCGCCCGAGCGGGCGTAGGACGAGGCGTAGGCCGACGCATATGCGCTGGACCGGGCCGAGACGTCGATGTCGATATCGATCGAGCCGCGACCGCCACCGTGGCCGGGATGGCCGCCGCCGTGTCCGCCCGGATAGCCGCCACCACCACAACCGGTGTGGCAGCCGCCGCCCCCTCCCTGTCCGGGATGGTCACCGGCCTGGGCGGCGACAGGCACGGCCAGGGCCGCGAGGAAGGCGAGGGCGGGCAGGAGCTTGCTCATGGCGCCATCCAGCGCCGGCACCGGCAAGCGTTCAAACCCGAACACCGAGTAAACGGCGGCTTAACCCTAAGATTCCCGCCGCTGGAGTCCCGGTCGCCTAGAAGTCGACCGCGATGCCCTTCTTTTCCCAGTCGCCGAAGCGGGTGGGCTCCTCGCCGCCGCGACCGCCGTCTTCGGGCGGCAGGTCGGCGGGCGGGGCGGCCGCACGGCGCGCGGCGGCTTCTTCCAGGGCGCGGCGCGCCTCGGGGCTCAGGGTCTTGCCGGGCGCGGCGCCGTCGATCTGGGGAGTTTCGTCCATGGTCTGAACCTAGGGCGCTTGCAGGCGCTTCTCCAGTCCCATAACCGACAGGGTGAACAAGGAGCCTCCCCATGCCCAAGCTCAAGGACGCCTATCCACTGTACGTCGCCAATGAGGCGCGTCAGCCGAACACCGATCTGGAGGTGACCGACAAATTTTCGGGCGAGGTGGCGACGCGGGTGGCCATGGCGAGCCCGGAGCTCATCGACGAGGCGATCGGCTGGGCGGTCAAGGCGGCCGAGCCGATGCGCGAAATGGCGGCCTATGAGCGCCAGGCGGTGCTGATGCACTGCGTCGAGCGGTTCACCGAGCGGGCCGACGAACTGGCCTATTCCCTGTGCGTCGAAGCGGGCAAGCCGATCAAGGATTCCAAGGGCGAGGTGACCCGCCTGATCGACACCTTCCGCGTCGCAGCCGAGGAAAGCGTGAGGATTACGGGCGAGCACCAGCCGCTGGATATCTCGGCGCGGGCCAAGGGGTATCAGGGCATCTGGAAGCGGGTTCCGATCGGCCCGTGCTCGTTCATTTCCCCCTTCAACTTTCCGCTGAACCTGGCGGCCCACAAGGTGGCCCCGGCGCTGGCGGTGGGCTGCCCCTTCGTGCTCAAGCCGGCGTCCAAGACGCCGCTCGGCGCGATCATCATGGGTGAAGTCCTGGCCGAGACGGACCTGCCCAAGGGCGCCTTCTCGATCCTGCCGGCGACGCGCGAGGGCTCGGACCTGTTCACGACCGACGACCGGCTCAAGCTGTTGTCTTTCACGGGTTCTCCCGACGTGGGCTGGGCGCTCAAGGCCAAGGCCGGCCGCAAGAAGGTGGTGCTGGAACTGGGCGGAAACGCCGCGGTCATCGTTGATCGAGACGTTGATCTCGAGGACGCGGTCGAGCGTATCGTCTTCGGCGCCTTCTATCAGTCGGGCCAGTCCTGCATCGGCGTCCAGCGCATCCTGATCCACGCCGACATCTATGAGGAGCTGAAGGCCCGGCTGGTCGAGAAGACCGCGACGCTGGTCTGTGGCGACCCCAAGGATGAGAAGACCTTCATCGGCCCCATGATCGACGTCGGCGAGGCCAAACGGATCGAGGACTGGATCGCCGAGGCTGTCGAGGGCGGCGCCGAGGTTCTGGTCGGCGGCAAGCGCGAGGGCGCGATGCTGGAAGCCACCCTGGTCGAGAAGGTCGGCCGCGACACGAAACTGAACCAGGAGGAGGCCTTCGGCCCCGTCGCGACGCTCCAGCCCTGGACCGATTTCGAGGCCGCGCTGGAGGAGGTCAACGATAGCCGCTTCGGCCTGCAGGCGGGTCTTCTGTCTTCGGACCTGAACAAGGCCCTCATGGCCTGGGACCGGCTGGATGTCGGCGGCGTGGTTGTCGGCGACGTGCCGTCCTACCGTGTCGACAACATGCCCTATGGCGGGGTCAAGGATTCGGGCCTCGGCCGCGAAGGCGTGCGCTTCGCCATGGAGGACATGACCGAGATCAGGAACCTTGTGATCCGGAAGCGGCCGATCCTGTAAGGCGATCCGACACGTCGATCCCGCGCTCGGCGGCGACTCTGTCGACCAGGGCGCGGACCTGCGGAACCCAGGGCGCGCCCTCGGGGGCTGAGTTCAGCAAGGCGATCCAGTCGTCCATGGCGCCGTCGCGGTCGCCGGTCTGGTCCTTGCGCAGCGCCAGGAAGTAGCGCGTGCGCGGCTCGGCGGGATCCAGGGCGTTGGCGGCCCGGAAGGCGGCGAAGGCCTCATCGGTGACGACGCCCTCGGCGGCCTGGACGAGCGCTTCGCCCCGGGCGGACTGGATGCGGCCGTCCTGCGGCAGGAGGGCCGCGCCCCGCTCATAGGCCCGCGCGGCGTCCTCGAAACGGCCGGCCTGGGAATAGGCCTGGCCGAGAATGCGGAACATCTCGCCGTCGTCCGGGGTCTCGACGACCTGGGCTTCGAGCGCAGCGATCATGCGGTCGATCGAACTGTCGGGCTGGGCGGCGACCTCGGCGTCGGGCGACGACAGATCAG
Organism: Pseudomonadota bacterium; assembly: GCA_023428785.1. GTDB lineage: Bacteria > Pseudomonadota > Alphaproteobacteria > Caulobacterales > Caulobacteraceae > Brevundimonas. The sequence goes on along the minus strand of JAEYWU010000142.1, from coordinate 19,473 downwards.
GGCGGCCCATCAGGCCATAGAGGCCGGCTGCGCCGAGCAGGACGAACAGGGCCGAGCCGAAGCCCACGAGCTTCAGTCCGCGAGGGCTGAGCGGGCGCGCGGCGCTGTCCGCGGTGCGGGCCTCGGACAGGATGCGGCGCTGGGCTTCGAGCCTGAGAGCGCTGGCTTCCGTCTCGGACAGGTCGCCCTCGGCGGCCTGACGGTCGATTTCCGTCAGACGGTCGCGTAGGGCCAGCGGCGTCTGTCCGTCGGGGGGTGCGTCGTCACCGCGCGCCGGGGCGATGAAGGGCAGCAGGACGCCGACGGCCGCGATCAGGGCCAGGGGGATGAGGACCAGCCAGATCATCGGTTGGCCTCGTCGTCGAGCAGGGAGTCCAGGCGCTTGCGCTCGGCCGCCGTCAGCGGCTGGGCTTCGGGCTGGACGCGGCGGCGGCGCAGATAGGCGGCGATGGCCAGGGCGCCGATCAGGATCACGGCGAACGGCCCCAGCCACAGGATCCAGGTGTCGGCCTCGAACGGCGGCTTGAGCAGGACGAAGTCGCCATAGCGGGCGACCATGTAGTCGCGGACCTCTTCGTCGGTGTCTCCGGCGGCCACGCGTTCGCGCACCACCTGACGCAAGTCGGCGGCCAGCACGGCGTTGGATTCAGCGATCGACTCGTTCTGGCAGACGACGCAACGCAGCGACCGATGGATCGCCTGGGCGCGCAGCTCCTGCGACGCCTCGGGCAGCGGGCGGTCTTCGGCTGGTTGCGGCGGCATGGGGGCCGCGGCGGCGAGCATCAGGGCCGACAGGGCGAGAAGGGCGCGTCTCATCCTTCGGCCTCCAGGGCTTCGAGGATGGGGCGAAGCTCGCCTTCCCAGATTTCGGGCGTGATCGGCCCGACGTGGCGATGCCGGACTCGGCCGTTAGCGTCGATGATGAAGGTCTCGGGCGCGCCCGAAACGCCGAGGTCGATGCCGACCCGGCCATCGGGGTCCTCGCCAATGAGGGCGTAGGGATCGCCGTGATCGGCCAGCCAGGCGGCGCCCGCGCCAGGCGGATCCTTCCAGTTCAGGCCCTGGATGACGACGCCCCGGCTCTCCAGCTCCATCAGGAAGGGATGCTCGACCCGACAGCCGACGCACCAACTGGCGAAGACGTTCAGCAGCATCGGGCGGCCGGTCAGGTCGGTCGTCTGGAGCCCGCGTGTCTCGCCGGGCCGGATCGGCGCCAGCTGAAAAGCCGGCAACGGCCGGTCGATCAACTGGGACGGCAGGGCCGACGGATCACGGCCGAGGCCGAGCCACAGCAGTCCCGCGATGACGACGAGCGCCGCGACCGGCGCGAAGAACATCAGCCGGCGCATCATGCCTTGGCCTCCTTTGCGGAGGGTGCGGCGAGACGAAGTCTGCGGTCGAACAGGCTAAGGCCGCCGCCGAAAGCCATGACCAACGCGCCCCACCAGATCCAGCCGACCATCGGGTGGTTCCAGATGCGCACGACGATGGCGTCGCCGCGCCGCTCTCCGACCGAGACGTAATAGGCGCCGGTGGGGGTCAGATCGATCCCGGCCTCGGTCGTCCAGGTGCCGGTGACCGGATAGAAACGCCGCTCGGACGAGATCTCGCGGTTCAGGCCGGGCCCGGTGGTGCGCACCGTGATGCGCTCGGCGCGGTAGTTGGGGCCGTCCAGCACCTCGGCGCCGGTCAGGGTCACGCGGCGGCCGGCGAAGTCACCGGACTGGCCGGGTCCCAGGGTCAGGACGGTCTGGCTTTCCAGCGCCGTGACCGAGGCGATGCCGAGGGTGGTCAGGCCAAGCCCGGTGTGCGCCAGCACGAGCGCCCAGACGGCCGGAGGCGTCGAGCGGACGCGACGCCAGGTGTCCGGGCCCGCCCGCCAGCGACGGACCAGAACCCAGAAGGAGCCGACCAGCAGGAGCACGCCCAGCGCCATGCCGAGAATCTGGGCCACATGCGCGACACCCATGACGAAGATGGCGGCGACCAGGCCGATCGCTGCGACGATCAGAGGCCACCTCAGGCGCTCGACCACCCCGCGCAGGTCGTCGCGCTTCCAGTTCAGCATCGGGCCGAAGGTGACGATGGCCAGAAGAGGCAGGGCGAGCGGCACGAAGGTGATGGCGTAATAGGGCGGGCCGACCGAAATACGGTCCACGCCTTGCGAGATCACCTCCACGAAGACCGGATAGAAGGTGCCGAGGAAGACCGTGGCGGTGCAGGCCATCAGGAACAGGTTGTTCAGGGTCATCCCGGCCTCGCGCGAGACGGGGGAGAAGACCGCGCCGGTCCGCATGGACGGCGCCCGCCAGCCGTAGAGCGCCAGCGCCGAACCGGTCGCCAGGACCGTGAAGGCGAGGATCGCCGTGCCCCGCGCGGGATCGACGGCGAAGGCGTGGACCGAGGTCAGGACGCCCGAGCGCACGAGGAAGGTGCCCAGCAGGCTGAGCGAGAAAGTCAGGATGGCCAGCAGCAGCGTCCAGCTGATCAGGGCGCCGCGCTTTTCCAGGACGATGGCGGAATGGAGCAGGGCCGTGCCGGCCAGCCACGGCATCAGCGAGGCGTTTTCGACTGGGTCCCAGAACCACCAGCCGCCCCAGCCGAGCTCGTAGTAGGCCCACCAGCTGCCCAGCGCGATGCCCAGCGTCAGGGTCGACCAGGCGGCGATGATCCAGGGCCTGAGCCAGCGGGCGAAGGCCATGTCGGCCCGGCCCTCGATCAGGGCGGCGGCGGCCAGCGAGAAGGCGGCCGAGAAGCCGACATAGCCGAGATAGAGCAGCGGCGGATGCAGGACGAGGCCGGGGTCCTGAAGCAGCGGGTTCAGCTCCGAGCCGTCCAGCGGCGCCGGATCGAGCCGCAGAAACGGGTTGGACGTCAGGAGAGAAAAGCCGAGGAAGGCGACCGCGATCAGCGCCTGGACCCCCAGCATGCGCGACACCAGCGTGGGCCGCAGCCGCCTGCCGAACAGGGCCGCGACGGCGCCATAGATGGCCAGGATCAGAACCCAGAGAAGAAGCGAGCCCTCGTGGCTGCCCCAGGTGGCGGCCAACCGGTAGGGCCAGGGCTGGGTCGAATGGCTGTGGGCCACGACCAGGGCCACCGAGAAGTCCGGCGTCAGATAGGCGATCGACAGGGCGGCGAAGGCCATGGCCACGAAGATCAGCTGCAGGAGCGCCGAGGCGCGGGCGGCCGCGATCAGCCGCGGGTCGCGGCGGGCGCCGCCCACAAGGCCGGTCGCGGCCTGAACGATGGCCAGGAGAAAGGCCAGGATGAGGGCCAGATTGCCGATTTCCGCGATCATGCCTGTCCGGGTCGGGAGTTGCGGGCGCGTCGTAGCGGTTCAGCGCTCGCCCGCCAAGGGATGGCGCCCCTCAGGCGCGAAGCTGAACGAGGGTTTTCGTTCCCGGCACGAGCCTTGCCGCTCGGAAGGCGAGCCGTCCAAGAATGGGACGGTCGCTATCAAGGGATACGGGGCCAATGGCGACCGACATCGATCTTCACCTGGGCAAGCGTCTGCGTCGCCGCCGCCGCCTGCTCGGCATGACCCAACAACAGCTGGCCATGCAGGTCGGCATCCGCTTCCAGCAGATCCAGAAGTACGAATGCGGCGCGAACCGCATCTCGGCCTCGCGTCTGTGGCAGCTGGCCGAGGCCTTGGAGACGCCTGTCAGCTACTTCTACGACGGCCTGTCCGAGGCCCTGGAACAGCAGAACACGCCGCGCGCCGAGCGCTCGGACATGTTCTCGCGCAAGGAGACCATGGACCTGATCCAGGCCTACTATCAGCTGGAGGAGCGGCCGCGCCGCCGCCTGCTGGATCTGGCCAAGTCGCTGCATACCGAGGGCGGTGAGGCCGCCTGACGCCTTGGACGACGGCGTCGGGGGCTGTATCCCGACGCCATGACCGATTTTGAAGCTCTTGAAGCTTTCTCCGTACAACTTTGCGGGGCGGCGGCCGAGGTCGCCGTCCCGATTTTTCGTTCCGGCTGCGGCCATGAGGACAAGGGTGCGGGCTCAGGCTTCGATCCCGTCACCGAGGCGGATCGCGGGGCCGAGGCCGCCATCCGCAAGCTGATCTCGGCCCGGTTTCCCGATCATGGGGTGATCGGCGAGGAATACGGCGAGGACCGGCCGGACGCCGAATTCGTCTGGGTGCTTGACCCGGTCGACGGCACGCGGGCCTTCATTTCGGGCCTGCCGCTGTGGACCACCCTGATCGGCCTGAGGCGTCAGGGCGAACTGGTCATGGGCGTGGTGGGCGCACCGGCTCTGGGCGAGGTCTATGTCGGTGGGCCGCACGGCGCGCGGCTGCATCGTGACGGGGTCAGCCAGCCGATCCGGACGCGGGCCTGCCCTGCGCCGGGCGAAGCGACCATCTCGACGACCGATCCGATCCTGTTCGACGCGGACCACAGGCGTGGCTGGGACGCCCTGCGCGCCGCCAGCCGGCTGGCCCGATTGGGCTGTGACGGTTACGCCTACGCGATGGTGGCCTGCGGGCGGATGGATGTGGTGGCCGAAACGGGGCTCAAGCCTTGGGACTGGTCCGGTCCGGCCGCCCTGGTGCGGGCCGCCGGTGGTGTGGCCACGACCTGGGAGGGCGACGAACCCGAGGGTGAATCCAGTTTGCTGGCGGTCGGCGACCCGGCCCTGGTCCCTGCGGTCCGGGGCCTGCTCGGCCGCTAGGCCGCGGCCTGGGTGCGGGCGGTCAGATAATCGGCCATCGCGTCGAACTCTTTCAGGAACACGCCGCGCGTCTCGTCCAGCTCGAGCAGGACCTCGTGCCGGGATCCAGGAGCCTCGACATAGCGGCCCCGGCCAAGCCGCTTGGCGGCCCATTTGTTGGTCTGCTTCCAGACGCGGTCGTCGTCGGCGCCCTGAACGATGCAGACCGGAATCTTCACCGACTTGAGCGCGCGGGGGCGTAGCGCCCGCTCGCCGGCGTCGAAGGCCGTGGCCAGCCAGCCCCAGGTCGGGCCGCCGATGGCCAGATGCGGGCAGGCGTAAAGCTGCTGGCGGAACAGCTCATAGCGATGGGCGTCGCGCGTCAGGGCGTCGTCCTCGAACGTATGGCCGAACGGATCGTCGGGGTTGTCCAGCACATAGTCGGCCGAGCGGCCATGGCGGATGTTCCAGCGCACGGCCAGCTTGGCGGACCACATGGAGCGCTTGCCCGTGCGGATGCGCAGCATCGGGCTGGACAGCAGGGCCCCGTCGATGCGCGGCTCGACCTGTTCCAGCGTCAGCAGGTTGAAGCAGCCGCCCATGGAGTGGCCAACCGTGATCCACGGACGCGGCGCGCGCGCCTCGAACGCGTCGAGCAGGCGGCCGAAGTCGTCGAGGAACTCCTCCACCGCCCGCGCATGGCCGCGCATGCGGTCCGGCAGCAGGCGGGCCGACAGGCCCTGGCCGCGCCAGTCGTGAGCCAGCACGCAGAAACCGCGCGCCAGGAGGTCGGCATAGAGCTCGTAATATTTCTCGAGCGGCTCGGTGCGGCCCGGCGAGAAGATGACCGTGCCGCGCGGCGCGCTGGCGGGCGTCCAGAAGGCGGCGCGCAGGCGCAGGCCGCCGGCGCCGCGATACCATTCGCCCTGACCGCCCGGAGGCGGCATGGCGCCGGGAACGCCCATCAGGGGTGCATTGGCTGCATAGGCTTGGGCGCGGTTCACGCGGTGGGCTTTCTGAACTTGAGAGTCATGCGATCGCTCTCCCCTATGGCGTCATAGGGGGCACGGTCAAAGGAAGGATTGGGCGCTGCGCCGCGGGGCGCCGTCAAGCGGTCCGGCGCGAGAGTCCAGACGCCGAACGGATGGTCGCGCGTATCCTCGAGATTGGCGTTCACCTCGCTGGCGGCCACGAAGGCGAAACCGGCCTCGGCGGCCAGCTGTTTGACGAAGGCTTCCTGGACGTAGCCGTCAGCGGCGGCGGGGTCCTGCATCGAGCCGACGGCCGCTCGGTGCTGCTCGATGCCGAGCGTGCCGCCGGGCTTCAGGGCCGCATAGGCGTCCTCGAAGGCCTTCTCGGCGATGCCGGCGGCCATCCAGTTGTGCAGGTTGGACATGAACAGCACCAGATCGGCCGAGTTGGCGGGCGCGACCGGTCCGCTGGTCGGGCCGAAATCGGTCATTTCGATCTCGCCGTAGAGACGCCGGTTGCCCTCGAACCGCTCGCGATAGCGAGCGACCAGCTGGGCGGTGGCCAGATTGCCGGTGGCGCTCGGGTCCTCGCCGGGGCTGGGCCGCTCGACCTGGAAGTTGGCCACATACAGCCGGCCGCCGCCCCGCGCCAGATAGGGCGCCAGGATCTCGGTGTAGTAGCCTGCGCCCGGCCAGACCTCGACCACGGTCTGGGACGGTTCGATCTCGAAGAAGGCCAGGGTTTCAGCCGGATGACGCCAGCGGTCGCGCGGCCGGCCGTTGGCGCGCCAGGCGCCGGCGATGGCCCAGGCCAGGCTGCCTTCCTCGGGCGCGTCCGGATCTGCGGGTTCGTCGGATTTTTCCTCGCCGCCCGAGCAGGCGGCGAGGGTCAGGGCCGAGACGCCCAGCAAAAGGCTACGACGGCTGGGACGCAACGCGGGGATCGGGGTCGGAACGGACAAGACCGGCGATAGCCTCGGGACGACGAACGGGCGGGTGGCCTCGGCTTAAACTGCGCCGCCGAAGGCGTCAAAGCGCCCGGCGACGTTGGGGGAATTCAGCTGGCCGGACGCACGAACCGCAGGGTCATCCGGTCGGACTCGCCGATGGCGTCGTAGTGTGCCCGTTCGGCTTCGGTCAGGGTGCGGCCGTTCTGGCTGGCGCGTCGCACGGGGGGCAGGGTCCAGACGCCGAAGGGATGGTCGCGGCTGTCCATCGCATTGGCGTTCAGCTCGCTGCGCGCCTCCAGCACGAAGCCCGCGGCCTCAGCGGCGCGGATGACATAGCTTTCCGGGACATAGCCCGTCGGCGCGGTCTCGGCGACGTTCAGGCCCTCTTCGGCGCGGTGCTGTTCGATGACCAGATAGCCGCCCGGCTTCAGTACGCGGAAGAACTCGGCCATGTAGCGCTCGGTGCGGCCCTCGGCCTGGGACCAATTGTGGAAGGCGCGCGCGACCAGGACCATGTCGGCGGTCTGGTCCGGCAGGCCGACGCCCGACTGCGGGCCGAAGTCGACCACGCTGGCCTGGCCCCAGGTCGCGGGGTCGCCGTCGAAGCGGGCCTGGAGCGCGGCGCGGGCGTCGCGGGCGCCCTGCGACGTCGCCGGATTGGCCGTGTCGATCCAGGCGGCGTAGTAGCGGCCGCCGGTCCGGGCGGCGTAGGGTGCGAGGATCTCGGTCCACCAGGCTTCAGAGCCGGGCTCGATCTCGACCACCGTCATGCCGGGCCGCAGGCCCCAGAAGGTCAGGCTCTCGAAGGGGCGGCGATACTGGTCGCGGGCCCGGTGGGCGTCGGAGCGGGTCGGGGCGTCGATCGCAGCCTGCAGGACCTCGTCCTCGCTGAAGTCAGGCCGGGGCGCCTGACCGCGTTCGGGCGGGAAGCTCTCCTGGGCGGCGGCCGCGACCGGCGACAGGACGAGGCAGGAGGCGAAGGCGGCAAGGGCGAGACGCATGGCAGGCTCCAGGAAACTTTGGTCTGTCGTAGCGAGTGATCGTCTCGTGCGCCACACCCCTTGCAGAGCGCTTCACCGATCCCATCTCTTCATCGAAGGCGCCGATGGTCGGGCCTTCGCGGATGCCGCCGGCGCTCATGAGAGGCCGTCACGATCCGATCCCTAAACCGTCCCAGGCAGACGCGGGACGGCTCAACCTTGCTGTTCGCAGGAGGATTTGACATGCGCAGCTACGATCTCGCCCCCCTTACCCGTTCGGCCGTCGGCTTCGACCGCCTGTTCACGATGCTGGAAGCAGCGTCCAAGACGGAAGGGCAGGGCTACCCCCCCTACAACATCGAAAGCCTGGCCGAGAACCAGTACCGGATCGAGCTGGCCGTCGCCGGCTTCAAGCCCGAGGAGCTGAACATCGAGGCCAAGGAAAACGTGCTGGTCGTCACCGGCCGCCGCGCGGCCAATGACAGCGCCGACGACCGCCGTTTCCTGCACCGCGGCCTGGCCGAGCGCGACTTCGAGCGCCGCTTCCAGTTGGCCGACTATGTGGTGGTCACCGAGGCCCGGCTCGAGAACGGTCTGCTTCAGATCGGCCTGGAGCGTCAGCTACCCGAGGCCCTGAAGGCGCGCACCATCCCGATCGCGTCCCCCAAGGACACGCTGATCGAGGCGACCCCGAGCAAGAAGGCCAAGTCGGCCTAAGGCTCAGAGGCATCCAGACGACGAGGGGCGGTCCGCAAGGGCCGCCCCTTTTCATTTGGGGATCAGGCCGTCGGCGGGTCTCTCAGGGCCTCGGCCCCGATCGCGCCCTCCAGCTTGGCGAACGTCACGTCCGCCTGGCGGGTCAGGGCGCCCAGCAGGCGCGCCCGTCTCAGGTCAGCCTGGGCGAGCACGGCGTGACGCAGGTCCGCGCCCGAAAGGTCCGCGCCCCGCAGGATCGCGCCGGTCAGATCGCACGGCAGGAGGCGATCGGCCCCGATGACCAGCGGCCCCAGATGCGCCTCGCGCAGGTCCGCGCCGTTCAGCCGGGCCTTGGCCAGGCGCGCGCCGCGCAGATCGGCGCCCTTGAGCCGGCAAGAGCGAAGATCGGCCCCTTCCAGATGGGCGCCCTGTAGCTTCACGCCTTCCATATCCAGGCCGTAAAAGATCGCCCGCCGCGCCGACAGGGCGGTCAGGTTGAAGCCTCTCACCGAGGTCAGGGCGCGCAGGTCCAGGTCATCGAAGGTCGATGGCGTGCCCTCAGCGCCGTTGGTCTCGCACCACCGGGCGTGCTGACCCAGCCGCTCGGCGGCCACGATAGGGGGAACGGCCGGCTGGGCCGACTTGTCGTCCGTCAGAGCTCCCGCGAGGTTGGCGCCGTCCGTCCGCCACATCTCGCTCTTGACCCCCACCAGGACCGCATCGGTGAGATCCGCGCCAGACAGGTCAGCGCCCGAGAGGTCAGAGCCCGCCAGATCGGCGCCGCTCAGCGTCGCTTGCTTCAGATTGGCCCGAACCAGCTTGCAGTCACGCATGATGGCGTCGGTGAAGTCGGCCCGAACGGCAATGATGCCGGTCAGGCGGGAACGCTCCAGATTGGCGCCCACCAGCGAGACGCCCTGTGCGTCTGCGGGACGTTCGGCGCGCTGAATCAGGCGATAGCCGATCCGCGAATCGGCGGCCGCCAGCGTGCCCTCGCGCAGGTCGGCCTCGAACAAGTCGGCCCCCGACAGGTCGGAGCCGCGCAGGCAGGCGCCGCGAAGGTCCGTGCGCCGCAGCGTGGCGTTCGAGAAATTGGCCTCGCGCGCATCGGCGCCGAACAGGGTGGCGTTCTCCAGCTTGGCGCCCGTGAAATCGCAGCCGATCAGGGTCGCGCCGGAAAAGTCGGCATCAGCCAGGTTCCGGCCCGCGAACTTCAGACCCGTCAGGTCCATCCAGGCAAAGACCGCACGCGCGCCGCCGGGCTGGGCGCGCCAAAGCCGCTCGTGGCGGGCGCACACGGCGTCCGCTTCCGCCTGGGTCAGGCGACGGGGCTGATCGGTTGAAGCAGCGGCTTGCATCACATCCCAGTATCGACGGGACGCGTTAAGGAAACCTCGCCGGAAACCTTAGTCGCCGGCCAGCAATCCCTTGGAGGCCAAGGCGTCGGCGAGGGCGCCTTTCGGCACCCAGACGCGCATGTAACCCGCCTCGCCCAGTCGCAGAAGTTCGGCCTCGAGGTCGGCGCTGGGCGAGGCTGCGAAACGGGCGTCGAAGCCCGCGCCGTCCTCGCTGACGCGCACCATGGGACGGCCCGTCTTGAGCCGGTTGAGATAGCCTTCGGCCAGGACGGCGGCCTCGCGAGCCATGACGCCGATCTCGACGTCGAGCCCGGCGGCGCGCAGACGTTCGACGCCACGGCCGGCCGCGAAGGGCGACGGATCTTCCGAGGCGATGACCACGCGGGTCACCCCGGCGTCGATCAGGCGCTGGGCGCAGGAGATCCGGCCCGAGGAGCGCGCCCCGCACGGCTCCATGGTCACATAGGCCGTTGCGCCGCGAGCGGCTTCACCGGCGGCGGGCACGGCCTGCTCCTCGGCGTGGGGACGGCCTCCTGCGGCCGTGGCGCCTTCGGCCAGGACCGCGCCGTCCTTGACGATCACGCAGCCGACCGGCGGATTGGGCGCCGTCTGCCCGAGATGACCCTCGGCCAGTGCGATGGCGCGCGCCATGAACGCCTGGTCGCCGCTCACGGGATGGCCGGCAGGTCAGTCGCCCGCTCTGCGTCGAGGTATTTGGCCGAGATCGGGTTCAGGTGATCGTCCAGAACGATCGCCAGCGGATTCCCGGTCGGAATCTCGACTTCGGTGATCTCGCCGTCCGGCACCTGGAACAGATGTTTGACGATGGCGCGCAGGGAGTTTCCGTGGGCCGCGATCAGAAGGTTGCGGCCATCCCGCAGGCGCGGCGCGATGGCCTCGTTCCAGTAGGGCAGGACGCGGTCGAGCGTCGTCTTCAGGCTTTCGGTCGCCGGGATCACCGCCGACAGGTAGCGGCGGTCCGAGGCGAAATCATACTCTGAACCGGCCTCCAGCGGAGGCGGCGGAACATCATAGCTGCGCCGCCAGATCTTGACCTGATCGTCGCCGTGCTTGGCGGCGGTCTCAGCCTTGTCCAGGCCCGTCAGGCCGCCGTAGTGGCGCTCGTTCAGGCGATAGTCCTTGGTGACCGGGACCCAGCTCTGCTTCGAGGCGTCCAGCGCCAGATTGCAGGTGCGGATGGCGCGGGTCTGGACCGAGGTGAAGGCCTCGTCGACGTGCAGTCCCTCGGCGGCGATCAGTTCACCGCCCTTTCTGGCCTGGGCCTCGCCCGTCTCGGTCAGATCGACGTCCACCCAGCCGGTGAAGCGGTTTTCGAGGTTCCACTGGCTTTGGCCGTGGCGCAGCAGGATCAGGATCGGCATCCCGGCTCCGGAAAAGTGAACAGTCGAGCCGGGCTAGGCCCCATGCTGCGATGCGTCAAGGCTTTGGCTGGGGCGCGGCTTGGACGGCGGGCCCGGAGCGCGGTATAGCGCCAGCCATGTCGGATCGGCTCTTCTACGCCCTGGCGGCCCTTACGGCTGTCGTTCTCATCACGGCGGCGGTCGTGTGGCCCCAGCGGCCCGATCGCGCGCCCGGAAACATCACGCCGGCCGCCGAGGCGCCGCGATGACCGCGCCGCTTGAAGTCGGCCGCCGGGTCCTGAGAACCGAGGCGGAGGCCCTGGCCCAGATGGCCGACGGCCTGGGCGACGCCTTCGTCAGGGCTGTCGACACCCTGGCGGGCCTGTCGGGCCGCGTGATCTGCACCGGCGTCGGCAAATCTGGCCACGTGGCCCGCAAGATCGCCGCGACCCTGGCTTCGACCGGCCGCCCGGCCATCTTTGTTCACGCCACCGAGGCCAGCCACGGCGATCTCGGCATGATCGGCCCAGACGACGCGGTCCTGGCCCTGTCCAAGTCCGGCGAGACGCGCGAACTGGCCGACGTCATCGCCTACGCCAAGCGCTTCGGCGCGCCCCTGATCGGCATGACGGCCCGCGCCGAGAGCGCGCTGGGCCGGCAGTCGGACATTCTGTTGCTCCTGCCTGACGCGCCCGAGGCGACGGGTCAGGTGGATGCGCCCACGACCTCGACCACCCTGCAGATCGCCTTGGGCGACGCCATCGCCGTGGCCCTGCTGGAACGGGCCGGGTTCACCGCCCAGGACTTCCGGGTCTTCCATCCGGGGGGCAAGCTGGGCGCCATGCTGCGCACGGTCGCGGACCTGATGCACGGGGCCGACGAATTGCCGCTGATCGGGGCTGATCAGCCCATGCAGCAGGCCCTGCTGGTCATGAGTGAAAAGCGTTTCGGCTCGGTCGGCGTGACGGACGCCTCCGGCGCTCTGGTCGGGATGATCACCGACGGCGATCTGCGGCGTCACATGGACGGCCTGCTGATCCATTCCGCCGGCGAGGTCATGACCAAGGGCCCGCGCACCGTCGAGCCGGGAACCCTGGCCGCCGAGGCGCTCAAGCTGATGAACGAGATGCGGATTACCGTGCTGTTCGTTGTCGACGGCGGAAGGCCCGTCGGCATCCTGCACGTCCACGATCTTCTGCGCGCGGGCGTGATCTAGCCTTCGCGCGCCTTCCGGTCCTTCAGGATCAGAGGCAGGTTGGCCAAGCCGAACAGGATGGCGGCGACCCACAGGACGCTGCGGAAGCCCACATAGACGTCCTCGCCCCAGCCCCGGCGCACGATCTCATTGGCGGCGGCGCAGGCAGCGAAATACAGCCCGTATCGCAGGGCCAGGATGCGCCAGACGCGGTCCGACAGCTCGATGGAATCGCCCAGCAGCCACTTCGCCGGGCTGCGACCCATCAGCAGACCCCCGATCAGGAAGGCGCACAGCAGGCCGTTCATCACCGTGATCTGGAGCTTGATGATTTCCGGATCGTCGAACAGCACGGTGAAAAGGCCGAAGACGATGGCGAAGCCGCCCGTCACCATCGGCATAGAGGCCCAGCGGCCTTCCGCGAGGCGACCCGTGATGACCGCCGCGATCGAACCGCCCATCAGCACCCAGGTGGCGTTGACCAGTGCGGCTGACTGCTCGACCCCTGACACCCGCCAGGCGATGAAAGACCCGACGAAAGCGAGGAGCGCGCCGAAATCGACGAGCGGGCGAACCCAGCGAGGCGCGCCCGGCTTCGGCATCAGGTCCCAGGGATCAGGCGCTCACCGGTGTCGGTGTCGCGCATGCGGAATTCGAAGTCGAGATCCGGGGTCTGGCCGACCTCATAGGTGATCTTCTGGCGCACCATGTTACCGGGGCCGAAGACCAGAACCTTGGGCTTGTGCTGATACAGGTCGCCCGGCTCGGCATAGGTCGAGGCCGCGATGATGACCTCGTCACCCCTCTGGCAGGTCCGCGCGGCGGCCCCGTTCAGGACGCAGCAGCCCGAGCCCGGTTCGCCATGGATCACATAGGTTTCGATGCGGGCGCCGGAGTTCTTGTTCCAGATCTCGACGAACTCGAGCGGATAGATTCCGACCTCCTGGCACAGCAAGGGGTCCAGGGTGATCGAGCCCTGGTAGTGGAGGTCGGCGCCGGTCACGGTCATGCCGTGAAGCTTGGCCCTGAGGACGCGGATCTTGCTCATGTCGGGGAAGGATATGGGAAGGAGAGGGCGGCTCTCCTAGCGGAAACCGCTCAAAAAGTCGCGCGGATTTTGTTGCGGGTGCGAACCCTGCCCCGGCATGTCATAACGGCGCCCCTCGCTCCCCGGAGGATATTTTCCGATGCGCACCACGGTCTTTGATCTGCAGAAACTGAAGCCCGAAGGCCGGCGCTTCGCCATGCTGACGGCCTATGACTATTCCTCGGCCCTGATCGCCGAGGCGGCGGGCGTGCCGGTCCTGCTGGTCGGCGATTCGATGGGCAATGTGGTCCATGGCCGGGGCGACACCCTGTCGGTGACGGTAGACGACATCGTGCGCGCGACCCAGTCGGTGATGCGCGGGGCCCAGTCCGCCCTGGTCGTGGCCGACATGCCGTTCCTGTCGTTCCGCGACGAGGCGACCGCCATCGTCAATGCGGGCCGGATGATGAGCGAAGGCGGCGCGGGCGCGGTCAAGCTGGAGGGCGGCGGCGCCGTGGTTCCGATCGTGCGCCGGCTGGTCGATCTGGGTGTGCCGGTGATGGCCCATCTGGGCTTCACGCCCCAGTCGGCTGGCACCATCGGCCTGAAGGTCCAGGCCAAGGACGCTGAGGGCGCCCGTCAGCTGATCGCCGACGCCGAGGCGCTTCAGGCCGCCGGCGCCTTTTCGCTGGTGCTGGAACTGGTCCCGGCCCAGCTGGCCGAAGAGGTCACGCGCCGTCTGCACATCCCGGTCATCGGCATCGGCGCCGGGGTCGGCTGCGACGCCCAGGTCCAGGTCTGGCACGACCTTCTGGGCCTGTTCGACGGCCGCTCGCCGCGCCACGCCAAACGCTATGTCGAGGCCGGCCAGATCATGCGCGACGCCGTCGCCAGCTATGTGGCCGAGGTCGAGAGCGGCGCCTTCCCGACCGACGCCCAGTCCTCGAAGAAGATGGAGGACGGCGCGCTCGACGAGGCGCTGGGCTCGATCTACGGCGCGGGCGCCTGATGCGGATCGTCTCGACCGTCGCCGAGCTGCGTGAGGCGCGAAAGGATTTCCCCAGCCTCGGCTTCGTGCCGACCATGGGCTTCCTGCATGAGGGCCACATTTCGCTGGTGAAGGCGGCGAAGGCCCGGATGGGCGCGGTGGCCTGTTCGATCTTCGTCAATCCGACCCAGTTCGCCCCGACCGAGGACCTCGCCCGCTATCCGCGCGATCTGGAGCGGGATCTGAGCCTGCTGGTCGACGCCGGCTGCGACCTGGTCTTCACGCCGGACGCTTCCGAGGTCTATCCGCCGGGCTTCTCGACCCGGATCGAAGTGGACGGCGTCACCGCCCCGCTCGAGGGCGCCGTGCGGCCCGGGCATTTCTCCGGCGTGGCCACGGTCGTCACCAAGCTCTTCAACATGGTCCAGCCTGACGCCGCCTGGTTCGGTCAGAAGGACGCCCAGCAGTGCGCGGTCATCCGGCGCATGGCGCGCGACCTCGACCTGCCTGTCGAGATCGTGGTCGCGCCCACCATTCGCGAGCCCGACGGCCTCGCCATGTCCAGCCGCAATGTATACCTGACGCCCGACGATCGGGCCGCCGCCGTGGTCCTGATCCGCGCCCTGACGGCGGCCGAGGCGGCGTTCGACGCCGGTGAACGCGACGCGGACGGCCTGCGGGCGCTGATGACGTCGGTGCTGGAAGGCGAGCCTCGCGGAACGCCTGACTATGTCTCCATCGCCGATCCCGACACGCTCGAAGAGCTGAAGGCCGTGGATGAGCGCGGCGCGGTTGCATCCTTGGCGGTCCGCTTCGGCAAGACCCGCCTGATCGACAACCTTCTTTTGGGTGACGCCCGTCAGAAGTGGCTGAGATAGCCGCCGTCGACGACCAGCACATGGCCGGTCACATAGCTGGCCGCGTCTGACGCCAGGAACACCGCCGCCCCCGCGATTTCGCTCGGCTCGCCCCAGCGGCCCATGGCCGTCCGCCGCGCCAGCCAGGCGGCGACGTTCGGATCGTTGGCGTATTCGGCGTTGGCCTCGGTGCGGAAATAGCCCGGGGCGATGGCGTTGACCGACACCCCGCGCGGACCCAGCTCGGCCGCCAGCCCTCGCGTCAGGGCGTCCAGCCCGCCCTTGGCCATCGTGTAGGCGGCGTCCCCCGCCCGCGCGATCGGGCCGGCGATGGAGGTCAGGTTGATCACCCGTCCGCCGCGCTCCATCCGGTTGGCGGCCTCGCGGCTGATCAGGAAGGCCGAGATCAGGTTCACCTCGATCATCTTTCGGACCGAGGCCATGTCGAACTCGGCCAGAGGCCGGCGATCGCGCATGCCCACCGCATTGACCAGGATATCCAGCCGCTCCAGCCGGGCGACGGCCTGTCGGGTCGCGGATTCATCGGCCAGATCGAACGGCCAGGGCTGGCCGGTCCCGCCGGCCGCCACGATCTCGGCCGCCGCCGCCTCGCCCGGCGCCACCGTGCGGCCGCCCAGACGCACATCCGCGCCCGCGGCCGCCAGCGACAGGGCGATTTCCTTGCCAAGGCCACGGCCCGCGCCGGTGACCAGCGCCACCTTGCCGGAGAGATCGAACGGCGATCGGTTCATGCGGGCGCCTTATCGGTTCGCCTCCCGGGCGCCAAGCCTTTGCGTTTCTCGGCGTTTGGCCTTAACCCCCGTCGGCTCGCACGGCCGTCCGGAGACCGCATGCCCCTGCCGCCCCTCAAGAAGACCGCCCTGATCGCCTATGGTGTGGCGATCGTCGCGATCATCCTGGACCAGCTCACCAAGTGGTGGGTGGTGTCGGGCCTGGGCATGCAGCTGGGCCAGACCATCGAGATCAGCGGGATCTTCGATCTCACCTACACCCTGAACACCGGCGTCAGCTTCGGCATGTTCTCGGGGGGCGAGGCGCGCTGGGTCCTGACCCTCTTCTCGGTCGCGGTGGCCATCGGTATGGGCTGGTGGGCGTTGCGTGCGCCGCGCCTCTTGTTCGCGGTCGCCCTGGGCCTGGTGATCGGCGGCGCGCTCGGCAACGTCATCGACCGCGTCCTGGTGGGAGCAGTGATCGATTTCCTCGACTTCTCGGGTCTGGGCTTCCCCTGGATCTTTAACATCGCCGATTCGGCGATCTCGGTCGGGGTGGCGCTCCTCATTCTGGACAGTTTCCTGAGCGAGCGTCAGTCCGCAGATGTTGGCTCGGAGCCTCAAACCGAGTAACCCTTCCACCCCAGTACGCCATCCCCGGGCTGGGGCGGCCTAACCGGAGCCTTTCATGCGTGCGTCGCGCGTCGCCATTCTGATCCTGGCCGGTACGGCCGTGGCGGGCCTGTCGGCCTGCAACTCCATCCGCTCCGCCGTGGGCGCTTCCAAGGTCACGCCGGACGAGTTCCGCGTCGTTTCGATCGCGCCGCTGACGGTCCCGCCGGACTATGCGCTGCGTCCGCCGACCCCGGGTGAGCCCCGTCCGCAGGAGCTGGACCCCAGCTCGACCGCCCGTGAAATCCTGCTGGGCGCCCGCGAAGGCGTGACCCGTTCGGCTTCGGAACAGGCCCTCGTCGACGCCGCAGGCGCCGATAGCGCCGATCCGCTGGCCCGCTACGTCATTGACGACGAGTTCGGTGATCTGGCCCACAAGGACGAGAGCTGGGCTCAGCGCCTGATGTTCTGGCGCAGCGACGATCCGTCGACCCAGGGCCCGACCACCACGGGTGGCGACCTGGTCATCGATGCGGCCCGTGAGCAGGAGCGCCTCGCCGCCCTGACCGGCGGCCAGGCCATCGTCATCCAGCGCGACAGCGGCGGCATCAAGCTTCCGGGCCTGTAAGAATAATCTCCTCCCCATGAGCGTAGCGAGTGGGGAGGGGACCCCGAAGGGGTGGAGGGGCCGGCGCGAAGCGCCGGTGCGGCGGAACGATTCCCCTCCTGATTTCCGCTTCGCTCCGATCGTCCTCCCCATCGCTCCGCGATGGAGAGGAGACGCAAGACCGCCGCCCCGGCGCGCGCTAACATCCGACTCATGCCCATCCGCCGCCTGCCCAGCGAGGTCGTCAATCGCATCGCCGCCGGCGAGGTGGTCGAGCGGCCGGCCAGCGCCATCAAGGAACTGGTCGAGAACGCCATCGACGCGGGCGCCCGCCGTATTGAGGTCCAGGCCGATGCCGGCGGCCTGTCACGCATCCTGGTCGTCGATGACGGCAAGGGGATGGGGTCCGACGAACTGCCGCTGGCAGTCGAGCGCCACGCCACCTCCAAGCTGGACGTCGACGACGCCGGCGACGTCGATCTTCTGAACATCCATACGCTGGGATTCCGGGGCGAGGCCCTGCCGTCGATCGGCTCGGTGGCGCGGCTGACGATCAGCTCGCGCGTGAAGGGCTCCGAGGCCCACGCCATCTCGGTCGAGGCCGGCGCTGTCTCGGCCGTGCGGCCCGCCGCCTTCGCGGGCGACCACGGCACGCGGGTCGAGGTCCGCGACCTCTTCTACGCCACGCCCGCCCGGCTGAAGTTCATGAAGTCCGAGCGCGCCGAGGCCATGGCCATCTCGGAGGAGATCAAGCGCCAGGCCATGGCCCACGAGGACGTGGCCTTCGTCCTGACGCTCGACGGACGCCCGGTGCTGCGGCTCGAGGCCGAACACCCCGGTGACGACGGACGGCTGGCGCGGCTCGGCGCCATCCTCGGTGAGGCCTTCGGCCAGAACGCGCTCCTGATCGACCAGACGCGCGATGAGCACCGCCTGTCTGGCTATGCGGGCCTGCCGACCTATTCACGAGGCAACGCCGCGCACCAGTATCTGTTCGTGAACGGACGGCCGGTACGCGACCGGCTGCTGCAAGGTGCGCTGCGCGGCGCCTATGCCGATTTCCTCGCCCGCGACCGGCATCCGGCGGCGGTGCTGTTCATCGATCTGGCGCCGACCCAGGTGGATGTGAACGTCCACCCCGCCAAGGCCGAGGTCCGCTTCCGCGACCCGACCCTGGCGCGCGGCCTGATTGTGGGCGCGCTCAAACACGCCCTGGCCGGCGCGGGCCACCGGGCCTCGACCACCGTGGCCGACCAGGCCCTGTCCGCCTTCCACGGCGGCGGAACCGGCGGCTGGCGGCCCACGCCGTCGGCCTATCAGCCGGGGGCCTGGACCAGCCCCTTCACCGCACCCCCGCCCGCGCCGGTCATTCCCGGCCTTCAGGAGCTGTCCGCACGTGTGGAGGCGCCGCCGCCGACCGCCTTCGGCGCCGCCATGCCCGAGGCCGCGCCCGACCTGATAGACCGCCCTCTCGGCGCCGCTCGGGCCCAGCTTCACGGCACCTACATCGTCGCCCAGACCCGCGACGGCATGGTCGTCGTAGACCAGCACGCCGCCCACGAACGCCTCGTCTATGAGCGGATGAAATCCCAGATGGCCGAAGGCGCCGTGGCCCGTCAGGCGCTTCTGGTCCCCGCCGTCGTCCAGCTCGAACCGGCCGAGGCCGAGCGGGTCGCCGCCGTCGTCGACGACCTGGCTGAGCTGGGCCTGATCCTCGAGCCGTTCGGCGCGGGCGCCATCCTTGTGCGCGAAACGCCGGCCCTCTTGGGCGACACCGATGTTGAAGGCCTCGTCCGCGACATCGCCGACGACCTCGCCGAGACCGGCCAGACCCTCGCGCTGAAGGAACGTCTGGCCGAGGTCTGTTCCACCATGGCCTGCCATGGCTCGGTCCGCGCCGGGCGACGGCTCAACGCCGATGAGATGAACGCCCTGCTGCGCCAGATGGAGGCCACCCCCCACTCCGGCCAGTGCAACCACGGCCGCCCGACCTATGTGGAGCTCAAGCTGCACGACATCGAACGGCTGTTCGGACGGCGATGAGCTCCGTCCTCTTCGTCTGCCTCGGAAACATCTGCCGCTCGCCTCTGGCCGAGGCGGCGCTGCGCGAAGAGGCGGCGCGGCTGGGACTGAACCTGATCGTCGATTCGGCGGGCACCGGCGGCTGGCATGCCGGAGAGCGACCCGATCCCCGCGCCATCGCGGCGGCGGCGCGCAATGGCGTGGACATCACCAACCAGAGGGCACGGCAGGTTCGGCCCGACGACTTCTTCGAATTCTCCGAAATCGTCGCTCTGGATCGCTCAAATCTCCGGGAGCTATCTCAAATCGCACCCGAGGGTTCGAAGGCGCGTCTAAGCCTTCTGCTCGACCACGTGCCCGGCCGCGAGGGGCAGGATGTGGTCGATCCCTGGTATGGCGATGACGAGGGCTTCGCCGTCACCTGGGCTGAGGCCGTGGCGGGGGGCCGGGGGG
>JAEYWU010000131.1 GCA_023428785.1 Pseudomonadota bacterium | reverse complement strand
TGGGCCGCCCGGCCTCGGGGGCCGGAACCCGGCCCTTCCGTGCGCTCATGGCCTAACGCTCCTGCCTGGGCACGAATCCCCTCCTGGTCTTCCCCCGGATCAAGTCCGGAGTCCGATCGTCCTCCCCATCGCCTTCGCGATGGAGCGGAGGGGCGCATTCGCGCCCGCCACAAAGATCTACTTTCGGGCTTTTTCTTCCACCGTGGATTGTCGCCCCTCAGCCGAGGCTGGCGATCCAGCCCGGCAGGTCGGCGATGCTCTCCAGCGCCGCGAAACGGGGCTCGTCCCTGGGCGCTTCGGCCATTTCGTGAGCCCAGGTGATCACATACGGGATGTGTGCGGCGTACGCCCCCGCCTCGATCGCCGGCAGGACGTCGGACTTCATCGAATTGCCCGCCATCACCGCCTCGCCCGGTCCGGTGCCGTGGCGGTTGAACACCGTGTGGTAGGTCGCCGCCGTCTTCTCCGAGACGATCTCCACACCCGCGAACAGATCGCCCAGGCCCGAGGCCGCCAGTTTACGTTCTTGATCAAGCAAGTCGCCCTTGGTCACCAGCACCAGCCGGTACCGCTCCGACAGCTCGGCCAGGGCCTCGTCCACCCCCGGCAGCGGCTCGACCGGATGCCCCAGCATCTCGCGTCCGGCCGCCAGGATCTCGCTGATAACCCGGGGCGGCGGATCGCCGCCCGTCAGCTCCATCGCCGTCTCGATCATCGACAGGGTGAAGCCTTTGATCCCATAGCCATAAAGGCGAAGGTTGCGCTGTTCGGTCGCCGCCAGCCGCGCGTCGATGGCTTCGCGGTCCCCATGCTCGGCCAGCATTTCGGCGAAACGGTCGTGGGTCAGGCGAAAGATCGTCTCATTGTGCCAGAGGGTGTCGTCGGCATCGAGGCCGACGGTGGTGATGGGCATGAAGCAGCTCCGTGCGGGCCGGACGGGATAGACCGCGCCGGGAATTCGGCCAAGCCGTTCACTCTGTTTGTTGACCGCCCGCTCACATCTCGCGCGCAAAGATTTTGCGATCGGGGGGCTCGAGAGGAGGAGCCCAGTGCCTGAAGTCTTCATTGCGCCGGAGCCGGGTGAGGAGCCGTTTGATCGACATCCGCAGATCGGGGACGAACACAAGGCGTTTGCCCGCCAGGGCAATGACAGCCTGTCCTTCCCCTTCCTCGCCGGGCGAATCGAACTCTCGGTCCGCCTCACCGCTCGGCCCCTGTTCGACCTGCGCCGGCGGACTCGCATCGGCGTCCACGTCAGCCGCATCCTGTCGTGCGCGACCGCGCCGAGCGGCCCCTTCGGCGGCGCCCGCCCGCGTCTGGAACCCGCCGATATCCAGAAACTGGACACCGCCACCCTGCATCAGGCCGTGCGGATCCTGCGGCCCGGCGACCCGGGCGCAATCGTGGTCCCTGTCTGCTGGTCGACCGTGGCCTCGTCGCGCGGCCGGTTCTCCCTGCTCTACGCCGGCCTAGACCACGAGCCTGACGTGACCCGCTTGCTGATCGAGATCACCGGTCTGACGCCAAGCGCCGAGCCGGGGGAAATCAGCAATGTGGCGTCCCACCTCGAGGCCCAGCAGCGCGGTGTCTTGGCCCGCGTCGCCGCAGAGCCCCGAGCCGTCGCCCGGCTGTTCCAGTCGGGCCTGAAGGGCCTGTCGCTTGACCTTACCGGTCTCGATCTCTCGGAGGCCGCCAGCCGCGAGACCGCCCGGCAGTTGATGCGCACGTCCCGCCTCATGGCGGCCAACCTTCTGGTTCTGGGCCTGCCGGCCGAACTCGCCGAGGACGCCGCCCATTGCGGAGCCACCCATGCCGTTATGGAGGAGCGTTTCACGGTCACGGTCTGATTGACGCCACTGCCCGCTGAAGCCTAGCTCAGCGGATGCAGCGCACCCTTCCCGCCCACCTCTACGGCGACCCGGCAGCCTACGCCCGCGAGCGGGACGCCGTCTTCGGCCGCGCCTGGCTGTTCATCGGCCACGAAGCCGAGGCCCCCGCGCCGGGCGACTGGATCGCGACCGACATCGCCGGCCATCGGCTCTTCGCCGTGCGTGGCAAGGACGGGACCCTGCGGGCCTTCCACAATGTCTGCCGCCATCGCGCCGGCCCGCTGGTCCAAGGCAGGCAAGGCTCCTGCCCCGGCGAACTGACCTGCGCCTACCACGGCTGGCGCTACACCCTGGACGGCCGCCTCCGCTCCGCCGTCGGTTTTGGCCATGCCGAAGGCTTCGACCCGCGCGACCTCGGCCTGTTCGGGCTCCGACTGGAGCTCTGGCGCGGCCTGGCCTTCGCCACCATGGATCCCGACGCCCCGCCCCTGGCCGACCACGTCGCCCCGCTCGAGGCCCTGATGATCGAGCGCGGCCTGGCGATCCCCCGCCCCGCCCTGCGCCGCGAGCACGCCATAGCCTGCGACTGGAAGGTCTATGCCGAGAACTATCTCGAGAGCTACCACATCGGCGCAGTGCATCCGGTCCTCGCCGACGAACTGTCCGGAACGACCGTCGAGACGACGGTCCACGGCGACCTCGTCGTGCAGGACGCCGTCGACCTCGGCCAGGGCCCCCAGGCCGGCCTTTGGGGCTGGCTCTGGCCGAACCTGGCGCTGAACGTCTACCGCGACGGCGCCATGCTTGAGCGCATGGTCCCTGCCGGCCCGGGCCGCACGCGGCTGGACTATCTGTTCCTCAACGATGAGGGCCCCGACGGCCTGGGCGAATCCCTCGTCGCCTCGGACCGCCTCACTGCCGAGGACGCTTCCATCTGCGAGGCGGTTCAGGCCAACCTCTCGGCCGGCGCCTATGACACCGGCGTCCTCAGCCCTGCCCAGGAGCCCGGCGTCGCCTGGTTCCAGCAGCGCATCGAAAAGGTCCATGGATGAGCGACACGACGCGCAAGATCAGTTGGAGCCTCGCGGCCCTGCTGGTCGCCGGCAACATGATCGGCTCAGGCCTTTACCTACTCCCCGCAGCGCTGGCCCCGATCGGTTCTTCGACCCTCATCGGATGGCTTGTGGCGACCCTTGGCGCGCTGGTCCTGGCCGCCGTCTTCGCCGGACTGGGGCGGCTTCGCCCGCAAGCTGACGGGATCACCGATTTCGTCGACGACGGCCTAAACCGCTTCTTCGGCTATCAGGCCTCTCTGGCCTATTGGGTCGGCTGCTGGGTCGGCAATGCGGCCATCGCCGTGGCCGCCGTCGGGTATCTGGCCCACTTCTTTCCGGTGTTGGGCGAGCGATGGCCTGGCGCACTGGCCAACGTCGGGCTGATCTGGCTAATGACGCTCGTCTATCTCGCGGGCGCACGCACGATGGCGAGGCTGGGCGGGGCCTTGCTCGCCATCGGCCTTCTACCGATCGCCATCGCAGTCTTCGCCGGCGCCATGGCGTTTGATCCAGCGACGTTCGCCGCATCCTGGAGCCCCGACGGCGCGCCCCTCAGCACCAGCCTGCCTGCGTCTCTCGCCGTCATCTTCTGGGCCTTCCTCGGACTGGAGAGCGCCCTCGTCGTGTCAGCCCGTCTGCGGAATCCCGAACAGGATCTCGGCCGCGCCACGCTGTTCGGCGTGCTTCTTTCCGCCGTTGTCTACATTGCGGCCAGCGTGGCTGTTTTTGGCGTCATCCCGGCCGGAGAACTAGCCGCCTCCAACGGCCCCTTCGCCGATCTCGCCGGTCGCGTTCTGGGCGCTGCCGCCGCTGGTTTCGTCGCCGTTTGCGCCATCGCAAAAACACTCGGCACGCTAGGGGGATGGATCCTGCTGGCAGGCGAAACGGCGCGATCCACTGCGCGACGCGGTTTCCTGCCCCGCGTATTTGGAAGCGGCGAAGTGACGCCGCCCGCCAATCCCTTAATCCACGCCGCCATGATGAGCGCAATCGCGCTCGGCAGCGCCCAGCCCAGCCTCGCTGGCCAATTCGGTCTGCTCATCTCGGTCACCACCGTCCTGCTGCTCGTCGCCTATGCCCTATGCTGCATCGCCCTGTTTCGGTTCACGCCCGACTGGCGCTGGCGCGGCCTGGCGGTTCTGGGCGTTGTTTTCTCGGTCGTCGCTACGGTCTATTCGTCGGCAGATTACCTGCCGCTTGCCGGCGGCTTCTTTGTGCTGACCAGCTTGGCCTGGCTGATCGTGCGCCGGCGGGCGACGTCGTTATCGACATGAGTCTCGCCGTCGTCATTGGCTCCTCGGGCGGTATCGGATCGGCCCTCGTAGCCCGCCTACGGCAATCCACGTCCTTTCAGCAGGTGGTCGGTCTTTCACGACGCGACGGCCTCGACCTGACCGACGGAGACAGCGTCGCCCGCGCCGCCGAGTCCGTCGCTCGTTCGGGGTCACCCGAGTTGCTTATCGTCGCAACGGGCGTCCTGCATTCCGGCCAGACGCCTGAGCGCAGCCTCAAGGCTCTCTCGGCAGACCACCTGATGCGCGACTACCAGATCAATGCGATCGGGCCGGCGCTGATCGCCAAGCACTTCCTGCCACTGATGCCTCGCGACCGACGAGCGACCTTCGCTGCTCTCTCCGCCCGGGTCGGCTCGATCGGCGACAACCGTCTCGGCGGGTGGCATGCCTACCGCGCCTCGAAAGCGGCGCTGAACATGCTGTTGCGTAACATCGCCATCGAAGCCGCGCGGACCCATCCCGAACTGATCGTCGTGGGCCTTCATCCCGGAACCGTCGCCACCGATCTCAGCGAACCGTTTAAGAAGGGCATCCCCCCGGAGCGCCTTTTCTCCTCCGACACGTCTGCTGTTCGCCTTCTCACTGTCCTTGATGCCCTCGAGCCGAAGGATTCCGGCGGCGTGTTTGCCTGGGACGGAAGCCGGATTTCGGAATGACGCGTTGACCGCGATGCAAACC
>JAEYWU010000074.1 GCA_023428785.1 Pseudomonadota bacterium | reverse complement strand
CTGCGGGTGCTGCGCAAGATCGAGCAGATCGTGCGCGAGGAGCAGGTGCGTGCCGGCGCGGTCGAGCTGCTGATGCCGACGCTGCAGTTGGCGGACCTGTGGCGCGAGTCTGGGCGCTATGACGCCTATGGGCCCGAGATGCTGCGCATCACGGACCGCCACGAGCGCGAGCTGCTCTACGGTCCCACCAACGAGGAGATGATCACCGACATCTTCCGTGCCTATGTGAAGAGCTACAAGGCCCTGCCGCTGAATCTCTTCCACATCCAGTGGAAGTTCCGCGACGAGCGCCGTCCGCGCTTCGGCGTGATGCGTGGCCGCGAGTTCCTGATGAAGGACGCCTATAGCTTCGACATCGACGAGGCCTCGGCGCGCCGGGCCTATAATCGGATGTTCGTCGCCTATCTGAACACCTTCGCTCGGATGGGGTTGAAGGCCGTGCCGATGCGCGCCGACACCGGTCCGATCGGCGGCGACCTGAGCCATGAGTTCATCGTCCTGGCCGATACCGGCGAGAGCCAGGTCTTCTGTGACCGCAAGCTGGTCGAGATGCCGGCGCCCGGCGCGGGCGTCGACTGGGACGACCTGCAGGCTATCGTCGACGAGCGCACCTCGATGTACGCCGCGACCGAAGAGATGCACGACGCCTCGGCGTTCGAGAGCCAGACGGAAGAGGGTGATCGCCTGACCGCCCGTGGCATCGAGGTCGGTCACATCTTCTATTTCGGAACCAAGTACTCGGCCCCGATGAAGGCCAAGGTCGCCGGGCCCGACGGCCAGGACACTGAGGTCCACATGGGCTCCTACGGCGTAGGCGTCTCGCGCCTGCTGGGTGCGATCATTGAGGCCAGCCATGACGAGGGCGGCATCATCTGGCCGGACGCCGTGGCGCCGTTCGACGTGGTCGTGATCAACCTTCGGGCCAATGACGAGGCCTGTTCGGCCGCGTGTGAGGAAGCCGTGGCCGCGCTCGAGGGCGCCGGCAAGGACGTACTCTATGACGACACCGACGAACGTCCCGGCGGCAAGTTCGCCACCGCCGACCTGATCGGCGTGCCGTGGCAGCTGACCATCGGGCCCAAGGGCCTGGCCGACGGCGTGGTCGAGCTGAAGCGCCGCGCGACCGGTGAAAAGCTGAGCCTGCCTCTGGCCGAGGCGCTTTCGAAGGTGAGTGCGTGAGCGATCTGAACATCAAGCCCGCCAAGCCGTTCTCGGCCTGGGAACTGGGCCTGGCCTGGCGCTACCTTCGGGCGCGGCGCAAGGAGGGCGGCATCGCCCTGATCGCGATCATCTCCTTCATCGGCATCATGCTGGGCGTGATGGTGCTGGTCATCGTCATGTCGGTGATGAACGGGTTTACGTCCGAGCTGATCAACCGCCTGCTGGCCGTGGACGGGCATGTCTATGTCCAAGGGCAGATGCTGTCCGGGGCGGGACGCGAGCAGACGCTGGAACGTGTGCGGACCTTGCCCGAAGTAGATGAGGCGACGCCCCTGATCCAGTCGGAAACCTTCGTCTACGGCCCTGGAGGCGCGACCGCTCCCGGGCTGGTGCGGGCCATGCGACCAGAAGACCTGCGCGATACGACCATTGGATCGGAGGGACTTCGCATTGGCTCGCTCGACGCCTTTGGCGAGGGAGACTACGGCGGCGACGGGATTGTCGTGGGCGAGGGCCTGGCGGCGCGCCTCGGAATCGGGATTGGCGACCCGCTGACGCTGGTATCTCTTCAGGGAGGAGGAACGGCCTTCGGGACGGCGCCCCTTGAAAAAACCTATCTCGTGCAAGCGGTCGTAACGACGGGCGTGGCGACCTTTGATCAGGTCATGATCTACATGCCGATCGATCAGGCCGAGTTGTTCTTCGCCCGCGAGGGCATGTGGGACATGATCCAAGTGCGGATCGACCGACCCGAGCGGGCGCCGGAGACCACCCAGCGTCTGCGCGAGATTCTGGGACCGCAGGCCGTGGTGCTGGACTGGACCACCCAGAACTCGACCATGCGCGGGGCGCTGGCCGTCGAGCGGACGGTGATGCGTCTCATCCTGATGCTGATCGTGCTGGTCGCGGCGCTGAACATCATTTCCGGCATCGTGATGCTGGTTAAGAACAAGACCCGCGACATCGCCATCATGCGGACGATGGGGGCCGGGCAGGGGGCGATCCTTCGGATCTTCCTGGTGGCCGGTTTCTCGATCGGCGCGGCAGGGACCCTGATCGGCTTCGTGTTGGGCGTACTGTTCTGCCTGTTCATCGCCCCGATCCAGCACTTCATCGAGGGCCTGATCGGGCGGTCGCTCTTCCCGCCCGAGATCTATTTCCTCGACGCCATCCCGGCCCGCATCGAGTGGGCCGAGGTGATCATCATCGCGGGCGCGGCCCTGGTGCTGTCGGCGCTGGCGGCGCTTGCGCCGTCCTGGCGCGCATCACGGATCGATCCGGTGGAGGCGCTGCGCTATGAGTAACGCCCTGCTGGAAATCACCGGACTTAGCCGCTCCTACGTCACCGGCGACAAGCGGCTGGAAGTGCTGAAAGGCGTGGACCTGAAGGTGATGCCCGGTGAGGTCGTGGGCCTGATCGGGCCGTCGGGCTCGGGCAAGTCTTCATTACTGCACGCCGCCGGCCTGCTTGAGCGGCCGGACGCCGGGACCATCATCATCGAGGGCGAGGACACCGGCGGGCTGGACGAGCGGGGCCGCACGCGGCTGCGTCTGGCCAAGATCGGCTTCGTCTACCAGTTCCACCACCTGATGCCGGAGTTCGATGCTGTGGATAATGCGGCGCTTCCTCTGCGCATGGGCGGGCTGAAGCAGGCCGAGGCCCGGGCGCTGGCGTCCGAAATGCTGACGAGGCTGGGGCTCGGCGAGCGCATGACGCACCAGCCGGGCCAGCTGTCAGGCGGTGAGCAGCAGCGGGTCGCCATCGCCCGCGCCCTGGCCAACCGGCCGCGGCTCCTGCTGGCGGACGAGCCGACCGGCAATCTCGACCCGGCCACCAGCCAGGCGGTATTCGGCGCCCTGCACGAACTGGTGCGGTCCACCGGCGTGGGCGCCCTGATCGCGACCCACAACATGGAGTTGGCGGGCCACATGGATCGCGTCTTCGCTCTCAAGGACGGACATCTGGAAGAGCGGGCGGCGGAGAGCCACGCCTACTGAGGCAGGCGGCGCACGCGCCACGTCGTCCACCTTCGCTGGGCGGAGAAGCGTCTCACGATGTGAAAGACCCGAATGCGTCGGCAGCGTAGCCGCCGCCACCAGGGCGAGGATGAAATGGCCGCCTGGCCACAACAAATCTATCGCAATCAGATGGTTGCCGGATGTTTCCCCGGGGATTTGCACGCCATCCGGGTGCCTGTGAGCCGCATTCGCTGCGGATACCGGATTTAGATCGAGAAGCTGACCCCGCATCCGCAGTTCGCGACCGCGTTCGGATTGACGATCTTGAACTGGGCGCCGAGCAGTTCGTCGACGAACTGGATCTCCGAGCCGGCCAGGAAGGGCAGGGAGACGTCGTCGACCAGCGCGGTCTGACCATCGCGCTCGACGCGGATGTCGTCGGGCTCGGCGGCTTCGACCAGATCCAGCCTGTACTGGAAGCCGGAGCAGCCGCCGCCATCGACGGCGACGCGCAGCATCAGGGCCTTGCCCTCTGCTTTCGAGAGGTCTGCGAGGCGGCGGGCGGCGCTTTCGGCGAGAATGACGGGTTTCAGGCTCATCGTGCGCCCTATATGAGGGGCCACGGGCCCGCACGGAAGGGCCCTCCGTCGGTGGCCCACGGATGACGTCAAGGAATGCGCTCTCAGCCTGTGCGTCCGACCCGGATCGGACGCTGGGTCGATTGCATGCCGAGGCCCCCTCGGCGACGCGCACAGTCTTTGCGCGCGACCGTGACCGGATCATCCACTGCACGCCGTTTCGCCGCCTGAAGGGCAAGACGCAGGTCTTCATCGCCCATGAGGGCGATCACTACCGCACGCGCCTGACGCACAGCCTGGAGGTCGCCCAGATCGCCCGGTCTTTGGCGGCCGGGCTGAACCTGGATCACGATCTGGCCGAGGCGGTGGCTCTGGCGCATGACCTGGGACATCCACCGTTCGGCCATGCGGGCGAGGATCGGCTGCGGGCTCTGATGGAGCCCTGGGCCGGGTTCGATCACAACGTCCAGACCTTCCGCATTGTGACTCGCCTGGAGCGGCGCTATCCGGCGTTTCTGGGCCTCAATCTGAGCTGGGAGACGCTGGAGGGCGTCATCAAGCACAACGGGCCGATCAGCCACCGGCTGGACGAGCCGGCCTGGCGGGCGGTGGCCGAATATCTGGAGCTCTGGGACCTCAGGACCTCGACCTTCGCCTCGCTGGAGGCCCAGGCGGCGGCCGTGGCCGACGACATCGCCTACAACAACCACGACGTGGACGACGGCCTACAGGCGGGCCTTTTCGGGTTAGGTGAACTGTCCGAGGTGCCGTTGATCGGGCCGATCGTGAAGGGGGTCCAAGCCGACTGGCCGGGGCTGGATGACCGGATGGTCGGGATCGAAGCCGTGCGGCGCATGATCGGGGCGATGATCGACGACGTCCTGGTCGAGACCCGACGCAGACTTGCGGCCGACGGCGTCGAGACAGCCGAGGACGTGCGGCTGGCCTCACGGGCGATGATCCAGTTTTCGGACGCCATGCTCCAGGACCTGGCGCGACTGCGGGCTTTCCTGTTCGAGCGCATGTATCGGCACGACCGGATCAACATCATGCGCGACCGCGCCGCGCGGACGGTCGATGACCTGTTCGGACTTTATATGAACCAGCCCTCCGAAATGCCGGAGGAGTGGACGGTGCGCGCCCTGACCGGCGGGGCCGAGCGACGCGCCCGCTCGGTCTGCGACTATGTGGCCGGGATGACCGATCTCTTCGCCTTCGAGGAGCATCGAAGGCTTTTCGGCGTTGTGGACGAGCCGGAACTATGATTCGGAACAGGGCAGGGTTGGGCTAGACTCCGCGGCTGAGGTTGCGATTCGTCGCGGCCAGCCAGACCATGAGGCGAACCTGATGTCCTACGAACGGCCCGATCCCGAGCGCGGTCCCTATACGCCCAAGAACGACGACGACCTGCCGTTCGACCGGTCGGGTTTCGATGCGCGCGGCTATGGCCGCAGCGGCGGGCGTCCGCCCGTGCCGATCACCCTGATCGTATCGGCGGTGGTGCTTCTGGTCCTGATCATCGCCGTGATCCTGTTCTATCGCGCCGGTGTCCGGGCGCCGGGCGAGGCGCCGCCGGTGGTGGGGGAATCCGGCGCGGCCGCAGGCTCGACGCCCGAGGCCGAGGCCCTGAACCGCGATACCGAGATCGAAATCTTCGATCCGAACGATTCCGACGTCGATCTGGCCCCGCCGCCAGAGACGCCGGGCCAGCGCCCGCCGCCCCTGACCGGTCCGGAAACGCCGGCTGAAGCGACGCCGGCCCCTGCCAATC
>JAEYWU010000071.1 GCA_023428785.1 Pseudomonadota bacterium | reverse complement strand
TACAGGGCGGGGGGTTTTCGTTTGCGCGCCCTGCGCGAGCGGGATGGTCGGCGGCCCGCAGGGCACATCCTTACGTAGTCATCCGGAGTTTTGGGGCTGAGACCTGTCAGATAGCTTCCCGGGGTGGCGTCAACCCGGCGCCGGCCTGGTCCGGACCCGCGTGCGGATCAGCTTCGACAAGGAGCCGCCCTTTGGTAACCGCCGTTCCATCCCTCGATCTGGCCCTGTTCACCGCCACCCGGTTGCTGGGCGAGAAAAGCGCCGTGAAATCCTCAAGGCCGCCGTCTTCTCCGACCGGGTCGATACGGGCCGCCTGGGCTTTCAGGGCCGGCTGGCCGCGGAAATCAGCCGCCGCACCGACGTCCTGCCGCTCAAACAGGGGCTGGCGACGCCCGACCTCATCGAGGCCCGGGGCCGAAAGGCCGGCTAGACGCGCGCCGACGGCCCGCCGCGCCCGGACACGGGCCGTCCGAGGGACGACCCGGTCTCCACAGGACTGCGTATATTGTCGTCTATCGTACATTTCTCTGGAACGGTTCCGGCCCGAGCCGCCTTAGCCGGCATGAGCACTCCCGAACTCCTGCGGCAGGACGCCGAGCGCTATCGAAAGCTGCTGGCGCTGGGCGTCACCGACGAAAAGGCACGGGCCGCGCTGATGGAGCTGATCGACAAATGCGAGGCCGACGCCGAGGCTCTGGAAGGCCACGGGGGGGCGCCGCCCGAGGGCTAAATCCGGGCCGGCCCTATCGCCGGGGCCTCTGAGCGCCTATATGGGGTGCATCGATCTCTGTCGCGCAACGCTCTGTCCGCTCTGCGAATGCACTGAGGTCAAATCAGCCGAACATTTCAGACCTCGATGTCCAGCAGGGTTTTTCCTGCGACATGCCACGAAGGAGACCTGAAATGGCGACCGGCACCGTAAAATGGTTCAACCAAACCAAGGGCTATGGCTTCATCGCCCCCACCGACGGAACCCGGGACGTGTTCGTGCACGCCTCGGCCGTGGAGCATTCGGAACTGGGTCAGCTGACCGAGGGCCAGACCCTGTCGTACCAGCTGGAGCGCGACCAGCGCACGGGCAAGGACTCAGCGGTCCATCTTCGCGCCTCGGAGACGGCCTGAGGACGTGATCAGCTTTGACGGCGTGGTCGTGGCGCTCCTGAAAGGGGGCCGCCGCGGCGTCCGTCTGGCCAATGATCACCTCGTCGACGCCAGCCCCGCCTGGTCCGACGCCCGCCAGACCGCGCTGGCGGCCGGCGTGGGCGAGGCCGTCCGGGTGCAACTGCGCCCGGGCGACCTGGGCGGCTGGCGCCTGGCGTCTGTCTGAAGGGGGAACGCCTTCCATGAGCCGATGCAGCCCCCTGGAACGCGCCTTCGAACTGGCTGACGGCGGAGAGTATTCGGGCGTGGCCGGCATCCGCCTGGCCATGATCAAGGAAGGCTACAGCGTCGACCAGCTGTACGGCCCGCTGCTGATGCGTCAGCTGCGCGACCGCTGCGCGGAAGCGCGCATCCGGATCGAGCTGGGGCGGGATTAGGGGCAGCAGCCGCTTTGTCGCAGAACGACTCCCGGTGTGGCGTTTGCTTACGAAATAAGCGGCGCCGTTACCAGAAAATCCGACAAATCCAATAATAAATATATATTCGAATATTGAAAAAAGGTTCAAGCGCACCATTTATGATTCGATCCAAAGCGGATCGGAGAAAGTAAAATGGCCCAACAAGATAACAATAAAAGCGCCAATATTTCGGACAAAGACAAAAGCTCTGAAAAAGCTTCGGTCGAGCACGGCGCCAAGTCCGGCGAAGACCGTGCCACAGGCGAAAAGACCAACGCGCCGAACCACGGCGACAAGGCCGACGCCAGCAAGCAACCAGCCAAGTGACGAAAGGGCGGCCCCCGGGGCCGCCTTTTTCGCGTTTCGGGGCCTGGCGTACGCCGGCGCCCCGATGCGCTTCGCAGGAGCGACAGATGACACTCGACTACGATTCCATGGACGCCGTGGCGATGCTCAAGGCGGATCACCGCTCGGTCGAGGCGCTGTTCGCCGACTTCGAGAAGGCGGACGATCCGGAGCGCCGCCGCACCCTGGCGAACCGGATCTGCCTGGAACTCAAGGTCCACGCGGTGATCGAGGAGGAGATCTTCTACCCGGCCTGTAGCGGGGTGGTTCAGGAGGACCTTCTGAAGGAAGCCTACGTCGAGCACGACGGGGCCAAGCTCCTCATCAATGAGATTGAGGCGATCGAGCCCTCAGATCCCTACTATGACGCCAAGGTGATGGTGCTCAGCGAAATGATCGATCACCACGTCGAGGAAGAGGAACGCCGCGTCGAGGGCTTGTTCGCCCAGGCGCGTGAAGCGGGTCTGGACATGAACGAGCTCGCCGACGCGATGCGCGACCGGCGCGAGACAGCCTTCGACCAGTACGGCCTGGGCGCACCCGCCATTCCCACCACCCTGCGAACGCAGCAGCGCCCGAACGCCGCGCCCTGGGAGCCGAAATGACCACGGTCCCCCCCGGAAGACACGCGGCCGATCGACCTGCTCACGTCGCTGCAGCGGCTCGCTTCGCGCCCACCGCAAACGCCCAAGGAGGCAGCCATGCCCGATCAGAATACGGACCTAGAACGGCGCGTCCTCGCGCACGAGCGGATCCTGCAATTCCTCATCGCCGACCTCGTCGACGGTGATCCGCCGCTCCTGGACCGCATGGCCCTGACGTTCGCGCCCCAGGGACGCCGGTCGGACGCCCACGAGCACACCGACACCGAGGACTACGCCGAGCAATTCATCCGGCAACTCCGCAAGCTTGGAGAGGCCAGACCTGTTCGCCGCGAGCGACCGACGCTGGTCGAGGCTTCGGATCCATCGGACGCGCCGGTGGCGCTTGAGGCGCTCGCCGGGACTCCGGGAGGGCCCAACGTCATCCCCGTCGGGGTGCGCAAGCGCAGCGGCGTCTGGGAAGTCCGCACCGATCAGGGCCACCACGGCGACTATCGCCAGCGCGCCGACGCCATCGAGGCGGCCCTGACCGAAGTCGGCACCCGCATCGACGCCGGCAATGTGGTCGACTTCCAGGTCGAGGGCCGCCCCTACGCTATCGCGCGACGGGCGGCGGAGCTGAAGGGCTAGGCGACCGGCGAAAACGGCCAAGCAAGACAAGCCATCCAGTCGACGTCTGCCGCCACTTCGGCGGCTTCGGCTGTCAGAGAAGTGGCGCTCCTCGTTGGCTCAAGGCGTTGCTCCGCAACGCCCCGTCCTCCTGAAAAGCGGGGATAGGGCCGCCTTCGTCCCCGGCCCTCGCGATGGCCGCAGACTGGGGGGATGGAAAACACCGATCGACTACCACCTCGCCCGTATCGGCGCCGCTCGGAGGAAGAGTGGGCCGAGATCAAGCAGCTGTATGAAAAGGGGGCGTCGGCCAAGGCGCTGGTCGATGCGTTCGGGGGGACCGAGCGGACGATCTATTCCCGCCTGAGCAAGGACGGGTGTCTGCGCAAGGACCTGGCCGAGCGAGAAACACCGCTGCCGCTGAGCGACGACGAGGCCGAGGCCAAGGCCGGCGGCATTCAGAACATGAAGGAGCACGCGCCGGTTCGGACGCTGACCCCGGAGTCGCCGCCGGAGGAGGCGGCGCGGCGGGCGTATGAGTCCGGGCTGCTGTGGTTCATCCGGGGGGACGTGACGAAGGCCTATCAGGTGCTGAGGCTGTCGGGGCTGCTGGAGCGGTTGGGGCGGCTGAAGGTGATGGAGCAGGGCGAGGGGACGTCGGCGGCCCAGGCGGCGGTGCTGGAGTTCCTGATGGGGCGGCTGACGGGGGATGAGGGGTGAGTCATTCTGGACCGATGGACCGGCGCCTGGCGGGGGCCGGCCCCTCCGCCGCTCGCGAGCCCTCGCCGGAGGCTGCCGAACGGACGGCGCATGAGCAGCATGTGGCGGAATGGCGGGCGTGGCTGGAGTCGCTGAAGCCGGAGGAGCGGGCGCGGCTGGCGTGGCAGGCGATCCGGCATGAGTCTCAGACGCCGCCCGAGAAAGCCCAGGACGGGGGGCCGTGGCGGACGTGGGTGTTTCTGGGCGGGCGCGGGGCCGGGAAGACGCGGGCGGGGGCCGAGTGGGTGTGGGACGAGGCCTTGCGGCTGGCGTCCAAGGCCGGCGGGTTCGGGCGGATCGCGCTGGTGGGGGCGACGATGCACGATGTTCGCTCGGTGATGGTGGAGGGGCCGTCGGGGATCATGCGGCTGGCGCACCGGGCCGGGGCGCGGCTGGAGAGCTCGCTGAGGCGGATCACGTTCCCGGGCGGGTGCGTGGCCGAGATGTTCTCGGCCGAGGAGCCGGACCGGCTGAGGGGGCCGCAGTTCCACGCGGCCTGGGGCGACGAGTTCTGCGCCTGGGGACGGGCGGAGGAGACGCTGGCGATGCTGAGGCTGGGGTTGCGGCTGAAGAGCATGAACGGCGAACCCAGGCTCATGCTGATGACGACGCCGAGGCCGATCAAGGTGTTGCGGGCGGTGCTGGCCGAGGACGGGTGCGCGCGCTCGGATGCGCCGACGTCGGAGAATGCGGAGAACCTGTCCGACGGCTTCATCGCGGGGATCCAGGCGCTCTATGGCGGCACGCGGCGGGCGGCGCAGGAGCTGGAGGGTAGGCTGCTGGAGCCGGAGGGCGGGCTGTTCCGGGACGTGGACATCCAGGCGGCGAAGGCGCGCTGGGACCGGTCTCCGGCCCGGTTCGAGCAGACGGTGGTGGCGGTCGATCCGCCGGCGGGGACGCTGTCGGGCGAGGGCGGGGACGCCTGCGGGATCGTGGTGGTGGCGCGCACGGGCGATACGGCCTGGGTGTTGGCGGACCGGTCGGTGCGGGGACTGAGCCCCAATGGCTGGGCGCGGCGGGTGCGCGAGACTGCGCTGGACTGGGGCGCGGGGCGGATCGTGGTGGAGGCCAACCAGGGCGGGGCCATGGTGCAGGCGCTGATCGACAACCAGGGCATGGGCGGGCCGGCGGTGAAACGGGTCGTGGCGCGCTGGGGCAAGGTGGTGCGGGCCGAGCCGGTGGCCGCTCTGTACGAGCAGGGGCGGGTCGGGCACGCGCCCGGGCTGGAACGGCTGGAGGAGGAGCTGATGGGGCTGGGCGTCGAGGTGGGTGGGGACAGTCCCGACCGGGCCGATGCGCTGGTCTGGGGGGTGACGGAGCTGATGCTGGGGCATGTGCCGCGCGTGCGGGGAGCCTGAGGGCTCGACGGGCCGGCGGATCGCGCGACATAGTGGCGCTTAGGGAGGGGCCATGGCCAGACTGCCGAGGATCGAACGCAGCCACATGGAATACTGGGCGCTGGTCGCCCAGGTGATCAGCGGCGTGGCGGTGATCGTGTCGCTGGTGTTCGTGGGCATCCAGCTGAGGGACGCCAACCGGGTGGCCGAGCGGGCGGAGGCCAACTCCACCCAGGAGCAGTGGACGGCGATGAACGCCTCCATCTACGGCGACGCGGAAACGGCGGCGATCCTGGAGGCGGCCCTGTCCGGAAGCCGGGAGCTGGACGCGATCGAGCAGGTGCGGTTCGCCTATCTCCTGCGCGAGCTGGGCTGGCTGACCTATCAGATGTGGCAGCGGACCGAGACGGGCTTGCTGCCCCCCGCGCGGTTCCATGAGGGCGCGGGCGTGGATCTGGTCCGGATGCTGTGCACGCCGGGCGGACGGCGGACCTGGCCCCAGATCCGGCAGGAATTTCCGCCGGCCTATGTGGCGGACCTCGAACGCCTGATGCCTGCGCAGGCCCGGGCGGCCGGCCAGCGCTGTCCGGAGTGAAGCCAAACCGCGAGCTGGACCGTTAGGCTCTCATGCGCGGTGAGCTGAAGACCTATCAGAAAAAGCGCCGGTTCGACGAGACGCCGGAGCCGAAGGGCGTCAAGGGCAAGGCGCGGGCGGACGGGGGAGGGCGGTTCCTGATCCAGCGGCACGCAGCGACGCGGCTGCACTACGATTTCCGCATCGAACGGGACGGCGTGCTCAAGAGCTGGGCCGTGACCAAGGCGCCGTCGCGCGATCCGGCGGTGAAGCGGCTGGCGGTCGAGGTCGAGGACCATCCGCTGGACTACGGCGGCTTCGAGGGGACCATCCCGTCGGGCAACTATGGGGCGGGCACGGTCCAGATGTGGGACGAGGGGACCTGGCGACCGCAGGAGCCGAAGACGTTCGACAAGGACTTCGAGCGGGGCTCGATCAAGATGTGGCTGGAGGGCGAACGGCTGACGGGCGGCTGGGCGCTGGTCAGGCTGAAGTCGGACCGGGGCAAGCCGAGCAAGCGGAACAACTGGCTGCTGATCAAGGAGAAGGACGAGGCGGCCGTCCCCGGCGAGGGCGACGCCAATATGGAGATCGACGCCTCGGTGACGAGCGGTCGGACGATGGCCGAGATCGCCGAGGGCAAGGCGAAATGGACGAAGTCGAAGCCCGTGGCGAAGAAGGGGCCGAAGAAGCCCGCGGCGACCAAAGGTCAGCGCTCGACGGCCAAGCGGCCGCCGGCGTTTGTGCCGATCCAGCTGTGCAAGCCGGCTGACCTGCCGCCGCAGGGGGCGGGCTGGGTCCATGAGATCAAGGTCGACGGCTATCGGCTGCAGGTCGGGATCGGCGGCGGGGCGGCCAAGGTGCGGACGCGCAAGGGCCTGGACTGGACCGAGCGGTTCCCGGAGCTGGCGAAGGCGGCGGCGGGCTGGGCGGACGCGGTGATCGACGGGGAGCTGTGTGCGCTGGACGACGACAGCATGCCTGACTTCTCGGCCCTGCAGGCGGCGATCTCGGAGGGGAAGACGGGACGCTTGATCTATTTCGCCTTCGATCTGCTGCACGAGGGCGAGGAGGACCTGAGGGGCCTGCCGCTGTCGCACCGCAAGGCGCGGCTGAAGGCGTATGTCGATCGGGTCGGCAGGGCGGGGCCGATGCTGCGCTACGTCGACCATTTCGCCACGACGGGTAAGGCCGTGCTGGAGAGCGCGTGCCGGATGGATCTGGAGGGGGTGATCTCCAAGAAGCTGGACGCGCCCTATCGGGCCGGGCGGTCGTCGACCTGGATCAAGTCCAAGTGCCGCGGGCGCGACGAGGTGGTGATCGGGGGGTGGTCGTCGGAGGGCGGGACGCGGTTCCGCTCGCTGCTGGTCGGGGTGAGGGACGGTAAAGGCCTGAGGTACGCCGGGCGGGTCGGGACGG
This sequence comes from Pseudomonadota bacterium, assembly GCA_023428785.1. Classification (GTDB taxonomy): domain Bacteria; phylum Pseudomonadota; class Alphaproteobacteria; order Caulobacterales; family Caulobacteraceae; genus Brevundimonas. The sequence goes on along the minus strand of JAEYWU010000071.1, from coordinate 8,781 downwards.
GCTATTCGGCGGTGTTGCTCAAGACGTTACAGCCGGCGCTGAAGGCGCAGGCGTCGAAGACCAACCCGTTCACCGGCGAGGCAAAGCCGAAGGGCGGCGCGGACATCCACTGGGTCAAGCCGGTGCTGGTGGCCGAGATCGAGCACGCGGGCATGACCGAGGGCGGGTCGGTGCGGCAGGCGGCCTACAAGGGTTTGCGCGAGGACAAGCCGGCGAAGGACGTGACCGACGATCCGCAGGCGTCGGTCAAGCCCGCCGTCGCGCGCCAGAAGGCAGGGGGCAAGGTGATTGTGGCGGGGGTGACGATCTCGAACCCCGATAAGGTGCTGTGGCCGAAGTCGGACCTGGGCCCCGCAGTGACCAAAGCGGATCTGGCGCGGTTCTATGAGCGGGCGGCCGAGCGGATCCTGTCGCATGTGGCCGACCGGCCGGTGTCGATCATCCGGGCTCCGGACGGGATCGAGGGGCAGCAGTTCTTCCAGCGCCACGCCATGGCCGGATCGAACCCGCGCCTGAAGTTGATCGATGTGAAGGAGCGCAAGCCCTATGTCGGCGTCGAGGACGTGGGCGGGCTGGTCGCGATCGGCCAGTCGGGCGGGCTGGAGCTGCATCCGTGGGGATCAAAGCCCGGCGATCCCGAGACGCCGGAACAGGTGACCTTCGACCTCGACCCGGACGAGGGGCTGGATTTCGGCGACGTGATCTTTGGGGCCCGGGCGGTAAAGGCGGAGCTGGAGCGGCTGGGCCTGAAGCCGTTCGTGAAGACGACGGGCGGCAAGGGCTTGCACGTTGTGGTCCCGATCAAGGCGGACAAGCGCTCGGGCGTCAGCTGGGACGAATGCAAGGCCTTCGCCAAGGCCGTGTGCGAGCGGATCAGGACCGACGATCCCGACCGGTTCACGACCACGATCTCCAAGAAGGCGCGGGGCGGGAAGATCTTCCTCGACTATCTGAGAAATGGTCGGATGGCGACGGCGGTGGCGCCCTGGTCGCCGCGCGCGAGACCGGGAGCGACGATCGCCCTTCCACTGAGCTGGGGGCAGGTGAAGGCCGGGCTCGACCCCCGCGCCTACAGCCTGCACACCTATGAGGCGCTGCTGAAGAAGGCGGACCCGTGGGCGGAATTCAGGGTGGGAGAGGTGAGCCTGAGGCCGGTGTTGAAGAAGCTCGGCGTCTGACCGGTGCATGCGCTAGGCTGGGCGCGAACGGAGACCGACCATGGCGGGCCTGAAGGACAAGCGTGGCTTTATCGACAAGGACCAACTGGACCTGTCCGAGCGCAAGGCCGTGGAATACTGGATGAAGCGCTGGGGCGTGACCGCCGACCAGATCAAGACCGCGCACCGCAAGGTCGGCAAGATGACCAAGGACATCGCGGCTGAGCTGGGGAAGAAGCGCTAGAGCACCTCGCGCCGCGACAGGTGAACGAGCATGGCCGCAAGCGCGAACAGACCGCCGACTACGCCGAGGGCAAGGGCGGTCTGCCAGCGCCAGGCTTCGGTCGCCAGCATGTTCACGGGCATCTGCCAGGGCAGGAAGACGCCGACGCGTGAGGCGGTCGCGATGACGGCGAAGAAGGTCCCCCCGATACCGACCGCAAGCCCCGGAACGAAGCTGGTGAAACGAAGGGCGATCCAGAGCTGGATCACGGTCATCAGCAGGCCGGCGGCGTAGATGCGCAGCGTCAGGCCGGCGAAGGCGCTGAGGTCGGGATCGCCTGACGGGGCGAGGGCAGGGTCGATGATCGTGGCCAGCAGGGCTGCACCGACGGCGAAGGCGACGGTCAGGATCGTCATCACGCCGATGACCAGAAGCACGGCCACGACCTTGGCCGCATAGAGCCGCCAGCGAGGCGTTGGCAGGGCGCGCAGGTGGTCCCAGCTCCTGGGCCCATTCTCCATGTGCGCGATCAGGGCGGTCAGGGCCGTGACGCTCATGGGCAGCATGAAGAAGGACCAGATAGCCAGGCTCTGGGTCAGCCACATTTCCCAGGGCACGGCCTCGCCGATCCGCAGGGCGTTGGCGAAGAGGAACACGGCGATCAGTGACGGCGGGATCAGGGCGAACAGGGCCGCGAGCGAGCGCCGCAGCTTGAGCAGTTCGACGGTGAGCGGGGCGAACATCAGGCGGCTTCCTTTCGGGCCGGGGCGACGACCTGGCGGTAGATGCCTTCCAGGGAGCGACTGCGGGGGCCGATGGCCGAGACGGAGACGCCGGCCTGGACGAGGGCGCGGTTGAGATCGGCGGAGGCTGCGCGGGCGTCGGCGCCGGGCCGCAGGGTGACGACAGCGCCGGTTTCGGTTTGCTCGACGGCGACGGCGGAGAGGCGCGCCAGATCGGCGGCGCGGGAGGGTTCGTCGGTCTCGATGACGATTTCGGGCGCGAGATCGGCGCGCAGGCGCGCCAGCTCGCCTTGCAGCACGAGCCGCCCCTCGGACAGGATGCCGATGTGGGTGGCGGTCTGTTCGACCTCGTTGAGCAGGTGGCTGGACAGCAGCACGGTCGCACCGGTCCGTTCGGGCAAGCCGCGCAGGAAGGTCCGCATCTCGGCCATCCCGTCGGGGTCCAGGCCGTTGGTCGGCTCGTCGAGGATCAGGACGGGCGGCGCGCCGAGCAGGGCTCTGGCGATGCCGAGGCGCTGGCGCATGCCCAGCGAATAGTCCGAGACGCGGCGGCGGGCGTGAGCCGCCATCTCCACGATATCGAGGACGCGGGCGATCTCGACGCGGTCGAGCCCCAGCAGCCGTCGGGTCAGGTCCAGGTTCTCCTCTCCGGACAGGTTGGCGTAGAAGCCGTGCGCCTCGAGCAGGGCGCCGGTCCGGCGCGCCGCGGCGAGCCTGTCGCGGGCGACATCGACGCCGTCGACCAGCGCCCGACCGGCAGTCGGCCGGATCAGGCCAAGGAGCATCCTGAGCGTGGTGGTCTTGCCGGCGCCGTTGCGCCCGAGAAATCCGTAGATCGCGCCGCGCGGAACCTGCAGCGATACGTCGTCCACGGCGGTCAGCCGCCCGAAGGTGCGGCCGAGCCCGAGGGTTTCGATGGCGTTGTCCAAGGGTCTCACCTTTAAGTCAGACATAAAGGTTGTCGGTCTTGAAAATTTAAGTCAAGATTAAAAAGAGACAGGGCGTGGAGGCCCGTGACTATGGCGACCAAGCTGGAATCCTTCCGCATGAGATGCCGCCAGTTCAGCTGGCTGGCCATCTTCATGGTGGTGAGCGTCGGGGCGATCCTGGCGCTGATGCATGTGATCTCGCCTGTCACGCTCGTGGCGCGCGGCACGATGACGTGGGCCCAGTTGCACGAAGGCGGCTGGACGACGGGCTTGATCATGGCCGTTCCCGCCGTCTGCTATCTGTTTGGCGTGTGGGCGATCGGCCGGGCGATGCACCGGATCGGCAAGGGCGCGCTGCTTCAGCCGGCGGTCGCGGACGCGCTGAGGCAGGTCGGGCTGGCGCTTGGGATCGGAGGCGTGTTCAGCGTGTTCGTCGCGCCGAATCTGGCGCGGCTTTTCGGCGTGGGCGGCGGCTACCTGCATTTCGACGTGCCCGGCATGACGCTGGGCATGATCGGCGGGGCCCTGGTTCTGCTGGGCCGGGTGATGGACAAGGCCGCCGCCGCCCAGGCGGAGCTGGACGAACTCGTCTGATGCCGATCCGGGTGACGCTCGACGAGATGATCCACAAGAAGGGGATCAAGGCGCGCGACCTCGCGGCCGAGGTCGGTCTGTCGGAGACGCAGCTGTCGCTGTTCCGGTCCGGCAAGGTGAAGGGCATCCGCTTCCGGACGCTTGCGCGTCTTTGCGCGGCGCTGGGGTGTCGGCCCAGGGATCTGCTGGACTACGACTTTGATCCTGCAGACCTGGCCGAGGTCGAGGAGGAGGAGGGCTAGGCGGCCTTCTTCTTGGCAGGCGCCTTCTTGGCTGCGGACTTCTTCGCAGCGGTCTTGCGGGCGGGCGTCTTCTTCGCCGGAGCCTTGCGCGCGGTGGAACCCGAGCCCTTCAGGCTGGCCCTCAGCGCCTCCATCAGGTCGATGACATTGGTGTCGTCGGGCTCGGGGGCTTCGATGAGGCCGTCGCCCTTCTGCTTGGCCTTGATGAGGTCCTTCAGCGCCTCGTCGTAGGCGTCCTTGAAGCTCGTCGGATCGAAGTCGGCTTCCTTCTGGCCGATGATGCGGGCGGCGATCTCGACCATGTCCTTGTCGGCCTTCACGGTCGGGATGTCGTCGAAATAGTCCTCGGGCTGGCGGACCTCGTCGTGCGCGCGAAGGGTGTAGGCGACAAGCCCCTTGCCATGGACTTCCAGAGCGAGCTGGCGTTCGCGGCCACGCAGGACGAGCGAGCCGATGGCGATTTTTCCGGCCTTCTTCATGGCCTCGCGGATGACGGCGAAGGCCTCGGCGCCCAGGCCCTTGTCGGGCACGACATAGAAGGGGTCGTTCCAGTAGAGGCGGTCGATCTGGTCCTCATCGACGAACTGATCGATCGAGATGGTGCGGGTGGATTCCAGCCTGACCTTGTCGAAGTCGTCGTCGTCCATGAGGACGTATTCGTCCTTGGAGACCTCATAGCCCTTGACCAGATCCGAACGCTCGATCGGCCCGGTATCGGGGTCGGTCGGGACCATGCGGATGCGGTTGTGAGTGTCCGGATTGATCAGGTGAAAGCTGACGCGGTCGGACGTCGAGGTGGCGGTGTATAGCGCCACGGGGCAGGTCACGAGGCTGAGTTTCAGATGGCCTTGCCAGGTCGGACGGGCGGGCATGGGGGCTTCCTTGCGTACAATCCGTTCGACTCAACGATCAGAGACGGGCGAGAGTTCAACCGGGCGGGCCGCGCACGGGAGCCTTCGCGCGGCTGGAGCGTTGCTGTGGCTGCAATAGTGGGTGGGAGCGCCGAGGGGTGAAGCTGGACAGGCTACGGTCGCGCGCGACGCCGACGATGATCGGCGTCCTGGCGATCGTCTATGCCCTGGTTGTGGCCGGTATCGCGGGCTTCGGACTCTGGGCCGCCCATACGGCGACGCTCGCGGCGACGCGGACCCAGGCCACGGCGATCGCCACCTTCTCGGGCATCTATACGGCGCGGATGTACGATCTGCTGGACCGGGTCGTGCTCGACATCGACGAGGACCTGGACGAGCCGACGGGGGCGGGTGGCTGGCCGGCCCGGCTGGCCCAGGATGCGCGCACCACCTCGCTCAACGACTACTATGTGATGGCCGGGCCGGACGGCACGGTGCAGGCGTCGTCCGAGCCCTTTCCGGGCGGAGCGATGAGTCCGGTGATCATGCGGGCCCACGCAGACGGCGCGGACCGCCACATCGGGCAGGTGATGCGCAGCCGGATGTCGGATGCGGTCATCTATCCGCTCAGCCGGGTGGTCCGGGCGCCGGACGGAACGATCGAACGCTATCTTGGCGGGGCCGTGCGGCCTTTGGGTATCCGGCCGGTCGGCGAGCGGGGCGAAGCCGACCCGCAGGTCTCGATCTGGACAACGGACGGGCGCTTCGTCGCCGCGACCTTTGTGGACTTCGATAGCGAGGGCAGGGCCCGAGCGCCGTCGGCGCCGCCGCGCCTCGGCGCGCTGCTCCCGGGCGACATCCATGAGCAGGACGGCCGGATGTGGGCCCAGAGCAATATCGAGGGCTGGCCCCTCATCGCCGTGGTGGAGTTCGACCGCGACGGCGTGTTGGCGGGCTGGCGCAAGTCGGCCTGGACCGCCGTGATCGTGGTGGCCGTCCTGCTGGCTGTCGGGATCGGTCTCGCCGGCGCCGCGATGTTGCTGGTGGTGCGTCAGCAGAAGGCGGCGGCGGAACTGCAGGCGCAGAAGCTGGCGGCCGAGCGCGCCGCGGAGGAGCGCAGCGCCATGATGAAGGAGGCGCACCATCGGGTGCGCAACAGCCTGATGCTGGCGTCCAGCCTGGTGCAGATGCAGGGGCGTGACGCTCCGCCCGATGTGGCGGAAGCCATGGCGCGGCTTCAGGGGCGGCTGTCCTCCATCGGACTGGTGCATCAGGCGCTCTATGCGGATGAGCGCGACGGTGACGTCGACCTGGCCACCTATCTGAAGACGCTGTCGCACGAACTCTGGAGCGCCCTGGGACTGAACGAGCGCGGGGTGGCGTTGAGACTCGATCTGAGCCCGGCCCTGATCGCGGCGGAGCGGGCGACGCCAGTCGGTCTGATTGTCAGCGAGGCCGTGACCAATTCCGTCAAATACGCCTTCGAGGGCCGGGGCGGCGAGATTACCATCGCCTGCGGGCCGCATGGCGCGGATGAAATCCTGGTCTGTGTGCGAGATGACGGTCCGGGCGTTTCGACCGAGACTTCATCCGGCTCGACGGGCGTGGGCTCGGGCCTGATTCAGGCTCTGGCGCGACAGATCGGCGGGCGCGCCAGCATGCTCAGTGACCGGGGCGCGGAGATGCGCCTGATTTTTCCGGTGGGCGGGCCGCAGGCCACGGCCCGGGACAGCTAGAGAAACGTCTTCGGCTCGGCGGCGCGGACGGCGTCGATCGCCGCCGGAGAGTCGCCATGCCGAGCGACCAGATCACGTAGCTCAGTTTCGGGGACGCCGAAGCGCTGGGTCCAGAAGCGGACCTCGTGATCCTGGTCGAGCGTAATGCTCGGGGGATCCGGCGGATCGGGCAGGTCGGGGAGATGGTCCTGGAAGGGCACGGCGTCCTCCATCGGTTCACTCGATGAAGACAACACCGGGCGGGCGAGATCGTTGCCGCGACGGAACGCCGCCGGATCAGACCCCCGGATCGGCAGGCGCAGGGTCGGCGGTCTCACGGGGGGCGTCGCCGGCGGGGTCCGGCTCTTCGGCATAGGGGCCGTCGAACATGGGCTGGCCGCTGGCCAGGGCCAGGGCGAAGCCCACGGCGCTCATGGGAAGCAAGACCTTGTCGACCATCTGAGGGCTCCCGGTTTCGCCGACAAAACAGTCGACTGGCCCGGATTGTTCCAGTTTCGCCAAGCCGACACGGCGCGTCGATGCGACGCCTGTCCAAAGCGTAATTTCGCCGCCCCATTTGCGCCCAGATTCGCTACAAGTGTAGCGCTACAAATGTAGCGGCGACTGAAGACAGGGGAATGTCCATGAGCCAGCTCGAAAGCCTGCCTCGCCGCGAGCGCGAGGTGTTCGAGATCCTTTGCCGCCTCGAAGGCGCGACGACCGCTCAGGTGCGCGAGGCGCTGGACGCGTCCCTGTCGGACTCGGCGGTGCGGACCCTGCTGACCCGGCTGGAGGGCAAGGGGCTGGCGCGGCGCGATGCGTCGGGTACGGGCGTGCTGTTTCGCCCGACCGCCCCGACCGGCCAGGTCGCCGAAGGCGCCATGCAGCGCCTGATCGACACCTTCTTTTCCGGATCGGCCGCGAGCGCGGCCACGGCCCTGCTGGGCATGGGCCAAACCCTGTCGCCCGATGAGGCCGAGGCGCTGACGCGGCTGATCGACCAGGCCCGGGAGCGCGACTGATGACCCTGACCGATATCGCCATGCTGGCCGTGAAATCCGGCGTCGTGGCCGGGCTCGGCCTGATCCTCGCGCGGCTGGTGGGACGCCGGCCGGTGGAGCGGGTGGCCATGCTGAGAAGCGCGGTGGTCCTGACGGCGGCCCTGCCGTTGCTGACGATTCTGCTGCCGGTAGTGAGCCTGGCGCTGTTGCCGGCCGCGCCGCAGGCGATCACGCCGATGCCGGTGTGGTCGGGCCGGATCGAGCCGGTCGACGGCTATGCCCTCTCGGGCGTGATCCGCGAGCCGGGTCCGGAGTTCTGGATCGCCATGGCCTGGCTGGCCGTGTCGGTGGCCCTGGCCGTGCGGCTGGCGATCGGCCTGACGACCCTGATGCGCTGGAGCCGTGAAGGCCGGACGCCAAAGGGCAAGGCCTGGACCACGGCGCTGGACGCCCTGGCGGGCGGACGCCGGCCCCAATTGCTGGTGTCGGAGCGGGCTCGCGGGCCGCTGAGCTGGGGCCTGCCGCCCGGCGCGATCCTGATCGACCGCGCCAGCGAAGCGCGGCCTGAGACGGCGCCGGCGGTCATCGCCCACGAACTGGCGCATCTGCGTCGCGGTGACTGGGTGTTCCTGATGCTGTCGCGGCTGATGCTGGTGATGTTCTGGTTCAACCCGCTGTGCTGGCGGCTGCATTCGGAACTGGTCGCCCGCTCGGAAGAGGCGGCCGACGCCGAGGCGGTCAAGTCCGTGGACCGCTCCGCCTATGCCCGAACCCTGGTGTCCATGGCCGTCGAGCCCGGTTCGACGCCGATGCTGGCGACCGGAATGGCCGCCGACCCCCATGAACTCAAGCAGAGGATCAAGACCCTGATGACCCCCAACTCGCCCCGCCGTCCCCTGACGCTCGCCCTGTCGCTGGTGGCCCTGGCCGCCGTGGCCACGCCGCTGGCCGCCCTGGAGATCAGCCGCCAGGACCCCCCGATGGCGCCGCTGCCGCCCGTGCCGCCGGTCGCCCCGCTGGCTCCGCCGGCGCCTGAGGCCCCGACCTGGACCGCCGACGGCGCCGAGGTTCCGGCCCCGCCGCCGCCGCCCGCGCCTCCGGCTGCGCCTATGGCTCCGCGTGGATCAGGCGTGTTTGTCTTCAGCCGCGATGACCGGTCGCCCGAGGCGGAGCAGGCCCGTGAAGACGCCCGGGCCGCCCGGGAAGAGGCTCGGGCCGCTCGCGACGCGATCAGAGCCCAGGCCGATGACCTGCGTCGTCTGGCGATGGCGCAGGCCCGGGATGTTTCGGTCCAGCGCGCCGACGCGGAGCGCATCCGGGTGGAGG
>JAEYWU010000048.1 GCA_023428785.1 Pseudomonadota bacterium | reverse complement strand
GCCCCATATGTGGGCTTGGGGAGCGCTACGGCCACTAGATGCTGTGGTCGGCGGCGCAGGCAGTCAGTTTTTCGATTTAGTTCAGGGCGATAATCCGATGGCCGGCGGCGAAGCGTTGAAGACGGTGAGTTTCGAGGGGATCGAGGCGGCCGAGGGGGCCCAGCGACCCCATCTGGCGCTGGTGCCCTCGATCCAGATCGACCGCTCACGCGACGCCCTGCTGACCGACTTCGGCAAGAAGACGCTCGAGGACCGCTACCTGCTCAAGGGCGAGTCCTACCAGGACATGTTCGCCCGCGTGGCCACCGCCTTCTCGGACGACGCCGAGCACGCCCAGCGCGTCTACGACTACATGTCGAAGCTGTGGTTCATGCCGGCCACGCCGGTGCTGTCCAACGGCGGCGCCGACCGCGGCCTGCCGATCTCCTGCTTCCTCAACGCCGTCGGCGACAGCCTCGACGGCATCCAGAACGTCTGGAACGAGAACGTCGCCCTGGCCTCGAACGGCGGCGGCATCGGCACCTACTGGGGCGGCGTCCGCTCCATCGGCGAGAAGGTCAAGGGCGCCGGCCAGACCTCGGGCATCATCCCCTTCATCCGGGTAATGGACTCCCTGACCCTGGCCATTTCGCAGGGTTCGCTGCGGCGCGGATCGGCCGCCGTCTATCTCGACATCCACCACCCGGAGATCGAGGAGTTCCTCGAGATCCGCAAACCGTCGGGCGACTTCAACCGCAAGTCCCTGAACCTGCACCACGGCATCAACATCACCGACGCCTTCATGGAGGCGGTTCGCGACGGCAAGACCTTCGACCTGCTGTCCCCGAAGACCGGCGAGGTCCGCAAGACCGTCGACGCCCGTGCCCTGTGGACCAAGATCCTCGACATCCGGATGCAGACCGGCGAGCCCTATCTGATCTTCTCGGACACGGTGAACCGCGCCATGCCCGAGCACCAGCGGGCGCTGGGCCTCACGGTCAAGCAATCGAACCTGTGCTCGGAAATCATGCTGCACACCGGCGCCGACCACCTGGGCGTGGACCGGACCGCCGTCTGCTGCCTATCGTCGGTGAACGCCGAGACCTTCCTGGAGTGGCGCGACGAACCCCGCTTCATCGAGGACGTCATGCGCTTCCTCGACAACGTGCTGGAAGACTTCATCCAGCGCGCCCCGCCGGCGATGGCCGCGGCCGTCTATTCCGCCAAGCGCGAGCGCTCGGTGGGCCTGGGCCTGATGGGCTTCCACTCCTTCCTGCAGGCGCAGGGCGTGGCCTTTGAATCGGCCATGGCCAAGTCGTGGAACATGCGTCTGTTCAAGCACCTGCGCCGCGAGGCCGACAAGGCCAGCCGCCTGCTGGCCGAAGAGAAGGGCGCCTGCGAGGACGCCGCCGAACGTGGCGTGATGGAGCGCTTCTCGCACAAGCTGGCCATCGCCCCGACCGCTTCGATCTCGATCATCTGCGGCGGCACCTCGGCCGGCATCGAGCCGATCCCGGCCAACATCTACACCCACAAGACCCTGTCGGGCTCGTTCGCGGTCAAGAACCCCTATCTGGAGGCCCTGCTCGAGACCAAGGGCCTGAACCGCGAGGCGGTCTGGTCCTCGATCCTGGAGAACGAAGGCTCGGTCCAGCACCTGGACGGCCTGACCGATGACGAGAAGGCCATCTACAAGACCGCCTTCGAGCTCGATCAGCGCTGGGTCATCGAACTGGCCGCCGACCGGACCCCGGAAGTCTGCCAGGCCCAGTCGGTCAACGTCTTCCTGCCTGGCGACATCGACAAGTGGGACCTGCACATGCTGCACTGGACCGCGTGGGAGAAGGGCATGAAGTCGCTCTACTATCTCCGCTCCAAGTCGGTTCAGCGGGCCGCCTTCGCCGGCGCCGAGGACAAGGCCGAGGCCGAGATCGATCCGAACCAGCCGGACCTCTTCGCCGTCGCTAAGACCGACTACGAGGAATGCCTCGCCTGCCAATAGGGCGGCGCAGGGAACCTTCCCCGCATGTGACGGTTTGCCAGACTAGGAAAGTCGAGTCATTCTGACACGACTGACGCCGGGGGGCAGAGGGACGTCGATGCGCAAGCGACTGACGACGTGGGGAGGAGTAGGCGCTGCAGTCCTTATGTGGACTGGGGTGTCCACCACCGCGTCCGCGCAGGAACTGGCGCCGACAGGGTGGACATCAGGAACTCCGGTCCAGCTGGCTCCAGACGCTGACTTCGGCGTCGGCGTCGACGCCTTGGCCCGCCAGGGCGACGGACAGCGGCTCGACCGCGCGCTCTTCACCGACACTGATGGTCTCGTCGCCGCCCGGCAGCGCGGCGTCTGGCGTCGCCAGGGGGACGGCAGCCTGGAGCAGATCCGGGTGCGCTCAGCCGATCGGCCCAGCCCGCTTCCGGAAGGCTCCATCGAGCGAGCCCGATTCGAGGCCGCCCAGCGCGACGTGGCCTACATCCGCGCCTGGCCGATGGTCTCTGGCGAGCCGGGCGAAGTACAGGTCGAGCTGACGCCGCACGCCGGCGTCGGGGTCAACGCCCTGGGCGGCACCGCCGAAGCCGGAGCGACGATCCGTGTCGGCCGTCTCGAGGTCGCGGACGGCGATCAGGCCTACGACGAAGATCAGGGCCGCTGGTACCTCTTCGCCGCTGGCACCGGCACCGCCGTCGGCCTGAACTGGGCTCGCGGCATGGAAGGCTGGGACCGTCAGATCAGCCACGACACCGGCTCCTTCATTGGCGACGCCCAGATCGGCGTGGCCTGGCGGCGCGGCGACACCCAGACCTCGTTCGGTTACGTCCATCGCGAGGTGACGGCTGAAGGCGTGCACGGCGGCTCGGGTATCGACCGAGACGCTACCGAAGGGTTTGTGGCGGTCCAATTCTCGATCCGCCCCAGCTGGTGATCAGCTCTTTTTCGTAAGCCAGTCCGCGCAGGCGTCGCCCGCGACAAGACCTGACGCCATCACCGCTGTCAGGAGATAGCCGCCCGTGGGCGCTTCCCAGTCCAGCATCTCCCCGCAGGCGAAGACACCGGAGCGGTCTCGCAGCATCAGGCCATCATCCACCTCCGACAGGCGCAGTCCGCCGGCCGAGGAGATGGCGCGCTCCAGGCCCTGGACGCCCGAAACCGGCAGGCGAAGCGCCTTGATCCTTTGGGCGATGCGGCGCGGTTCGTCCTTGAGCGGAGCAGGCTCGCGCAGGAGCGAGGCGGCCTGTGGCGGAAGACCGGTGGCCTTGCGCAGGTGGTTCGACAGGCTGTCGCGACCGCGCGGCCGGGCCAGGCGCGCCGTCAGCACCTCGACATCGACGTCGGGCTTGAGATCGAGGACGATCTGGGTGGAGCCTTCAGCCATGACCGCGTCGCGGATCGGGGCGGACAGGGCGTAGATCGCCCCGCCTTCGAGGCCATAGCGGGCGATCATGGCCTCACCGCGCACGGTCTGACCGGCGTGGGTCAGGGCGATCCCCTTGAGCGGCTGGCCGGCGAACTGGTCGCGGAACAGGTCGGACCAGGCGATGTCGACCCCCATGTTGGACGGCCGGAAAGGCTCGACCCCGTCCACGAAGTCGGTCCACTGGCCGTTGGAGCCGAGGCGGGGCCAGGAGCCGCCGCCCATGGCCAGGATGACTGCCGAGGCGTCCTCCAACCGTTCGCCCGAGGGCGTATCGAACGCCAGCCGATCGCCGCGCCAGCCGAGGAAGCGGGAGCGGGTCCGGATCTCGACGCCCTGGCGTTCGAGGCTGGTCAGCCAGGCCCGCAGCAGGGGCGAGGCCTTCAGGCTTTTCGGAAACACCCGGCCGGAGCCGCCGGTGAAGGTCGGCTGGCCCAAAGTCTCGACCCAGTCGATCAGGTCGGCGGGACCGAAGCGGTCGAGCCAATAGCGGATGCGGTCAGCGGCTGGGCCGTAGCGGGCGAGGAAGGCAGACGGATTCTGAAGCCCTTCGGCGTGGGTCAGGTTCAACCCTCCCCGACCGGCCATGAGGAATTTTCGGGCGACCGAGGGCATGCGTTCATGGACCACGACCTTGAGGCCGCGTTCGGCCAGCCGCTCGGCGGCCATGAGGCCGGCGGGGCCGGCGCCGATTACATGGACGCTCATGCGGCGGCCCGGCGGGCGACGACCACCGCGCGGTCCAGCGCCTGGAGAAAGGCGGAGCGGTCGCGTGGTCCAAACGGCGCGGGGCCGGAGGTGGCCACACCCATGGATCGGAGGTGCTCGCCCACCATGCGGCCGGCGAGGGCCGAACCGATGGAATCGCTGGTGAAGGCCTGGCCGTTCGGCTTGATGGCCTGGGCTCCGGATTTCAGCACCCGGTCGGCGAGCGGGATGTCGGAGGTGACGACGATGTCGCCGGGCCCGGCCCGCTCTGCGATCCAGTCGTCGGCGATGTCGGGACCGGCGTCGACTACGACCTGTTCGATGAAGGGGGCCCGGCGGGTGTTGATCCAGCCGTTGGAGACCACGAAGACCTGAAGGCCGCAGCGCTCGGCCACGCGGTAGCACTCCTCCTTCACGGGGCAGGCGTCGGCGTCGATGAACAGGCGAAGCGGCATCCGGGCTGTTTAGCCCAAAACGCCGCCGGCCGAAGCCTCAGGCTGTCTCGGCGGCCGGCGGCTGACGCAGGCGCTGCCACCGGCCGTAGGTGGCCGAGCGCCAGAGCCATTCCAGCGGCCCGAACCGGAAGCGGGCCAGCCACCACTGGCTGAAGACGATCTGGAAGGCGAAGAAGACCACCGCGATCGTCAAGCAGGTGAGGGCCCCGCCGTAGCGCATCAGGTTCAGGCCGAAGCCGTAGAAGACGAACAGGTACATGGCGCTCTGGCTGAGATAGTTGGTCAGGGCCATGCGGCCGACGGCGCCGAGGCCCGAGAGGCGCCGCCGCCAGCCGCCGCCCTGCATCAGGACCACCAGGCCCGCGCCGTAGCCCAGGGCGGTGATCAGCTGGGCCGCGCGGTGAAGGATCACCATGGCGATCTCGCCGGCCATGCCCAGATCCAGGTCCAGCTCTCCCAGGGTCACGTCAGTGATACCGAGCGCCAGGCCCGCAACGATGAGGCGGGGCGCCCAGCGGCGGAAGCCGGCGGCATGGTCGGCCGGGTTGAGCATCCAGCCCTTGCGGAACAGCCAGTAGCCCATGAGGAACCGGCCGAGCACCGTGGCCATGTAGGTGTAGAAGATGACCGAGAGCATCCATTCGGCGCCCATGGCCCGGACCAGCTCGGTCACATAGGCCACCGGATCGCCGGACTGGAAGATGACCCAGCGGCGCTCGATACCGGCTTCCCAGGCGGCGAAGACGGCGGGGGTCTGGCCGCTCGCGGCCTCCTCCCAGACGAACCAGAGGCCATCGATGATGTTGGGCAGGAGCGAGAGCAGCACCCCGCAGATCAGGAGCGTCCGGGTCGAGGCCCGCCTGAACAGGATCAGGAGGAAGGCTGTCAGGGCATAGACGTGCAGGATGTCGCCGAAGAAGATCACGCAGACGTGGACGAAGCCGATCACCAGCAGGATCAGCAGGCGCCGCAGATAGAGCCCCATGCCGTCCGCGCCGCGTTTCTCGGCGCGGTCCAGGAACATGGCGAAGCCAAAGCCGAACAGCATGGAGAACAGGGCCTGGGCCTTGCCCTCGGCGAAGACCTCGAGCACCCAGCCGAGCGGCCGGTCGATCCCGGCGGTGGCCAGGCCGGCGATGACCTCTTCGGGAATCGCGAACTCGGGGTGGCCGTATAGATTGATCAGCATGACCCCGAACAGGGCGAAGCCCCGGATCACATCCAGTTCGGCTGTGCGGTCATCGACCGCCGGCTGCGCCGTCAACGTCATCTGAGCCCCCGCCCTTGATGCGACGAAGCTAGACCCGGATAGCGAACGCTGTCTTGCGAAATCTTCTAGCCTGAGGGGCGAAATGGCGCCGTGGACGGAAAAGTCGGGAGGCCCGGGGATGAAAACGGGCGTCCGCAGCCCAGGCGGCCGGGTTCGACGGGCCGCTGAGGCGCGGCGCGGGCGGGGCAGGAATGTCAAAGACCGCACAGGATTGGTGGACGGTAGAAACCGCCGGCCAGCCCCGCGTCAGGCTTCGTCGGGTGGCGGGAATGCGCCGGGCCGGGCAGGATGGGCGCGTACCGGGAGTTCGCCTCATGTCGCGTTTGCTGATCGCCGCCTCGCTGGCCCTGGCCGTGCCGGCGGCCGCCGCCGCCCTGCCGCCCGCGCCGCCGGTGGCGGTGGTGCTGGTTCACAGCGGAGGCCCGGCCGACGCCAGCGAACAGCTGCTCGAGAGCGTCGGCGGCGGCGCCTGGTTCGCCGACGCGGAGGCGCCGGTCACGGCCGAGGCCTTCCAGGACTGCGTCGTCGCCCAGGACCGCGAGGCCTGCGTGCGCGGCGTGCTGGCCGACGTGGACCGCAGCGGGGCGCCGATCGTGGTGATCATGACCCAGCCCTCGCCGGGCTTTCATGGCGGATGGCTCTGCGTCGGCGAAGGCGCCGCGCCCACCCGCGCCGAGCGCCAGTCGACCACCTTCGACACCTCGCACTGGGACAATGCGACCAACCGCTACTGGCAGGAGGACCGTCAGGCGGCGGCGGGCTGCGTCCTGGCGGCGGCCAGCGAGAGCGGCTGGTAAGCCCGGTCAGGACTTTCAGGGGCGTGGTCGGCTGGATGACCTGAGGGCGCCCGGACCCGACACCCGGCGCGGTCGGGGCCCTAGCGCATGGCGGCGACGCTGAACCAGCAGGCGTTGGAGGGACAGTCGTACATGACGACCCGGACCGTATAGCTGCGCCCGGCGACCGGGTACCAGGACAGGGTCGGCTCGGCGTCGACGGCGACGTCTTCCGTCACCCACTGGCGCTCGTAGTTGTCCCACAGGCGCAGATCCAGGTCGCTGCACTGGCCGCAGGTTCCGACGACGGTCAGGTTGCCGTAAGAGGCCGAGGACGGCGTGAAGACATAGTCGGTGTGCTGGCTGCTGCTGAGCGAACCGATCCAGACCGAATAGTCCGTATAGCTGTAACCCCAGGCGCGCTGCTGCAGGCGCTGGACCGACTGGGCCAGCAGGTCGATGCCCGTCTGGGCCTGGGCCGCCCCGGCCCCGCCGATGATGCTGATGGCGGCGACCGCCGCGGACAGAACCCCAAGCCTCATGTCATCCTCCCCGGATCCGACATGACGATGTCGCCCGAATTCGCGCGGGCGGCAATCGGGCCACGGCATACGAAAACTGATGGCGGAAGACCGGCTTGCGCCGGCGCGAGACCGCATGGAAGGGTGCGGCCATGCCCAGACCGGTCGTCCTCATGCCGCATGATCCACAGTGGGCGCGACAGGCCGAAGCCCTGATCGCCGAGCTTGAGGGCGGGGCGCCGGGGGTGTTCGGGGCGCTGCATCATGTGGGCTCGACGTCCGTGCCGGGGCTGGAGGCCAAGCCGGTGATCGACCTTCTGGGCGAGGTGTCGGATCTGGCGGCGATCGAGGCGGCGCGGCCGGGGCTGGAGGCCCTGGGCTATCGCTGGCGCGGCGAGAACGGCATCGCCGGGCGGCGCTATTTCACCCGCGACGATCCCGAGACGGGCGCCCGCCGGGTCCACCTGCACGTCCACGCCTCGGACGACCCGGCGGTGGCGCGACACCTGGCGTTCCGCGACCGGCTGCGCGCGGAGCCGGCGCTGGCCGAGGCGTACCGGGCCGAAAAACGCCGCTGCGCCGCCCTGCACCCCGACGACAGCGGGGCCTATACGGCGTGCAAGGAAGGCTGGATCGCGGGGGTGACAGCGAGGCTCGACCGCCCCTGACGCATCGGTCGGTCACATCGCTCCCATCACCCGTGAAGGAGCCCGCCGATGGTCGCCGTCAAACTGAAGAAGCAGGTCACCCAGGCCGACCTGGACAAGCTCAAGTCCATCCACCGGGACCTGACCCGGCTGATGACCGGGCTTCACCCCATGGCCCCCTGCGCCGTCGCCCTGACCGCCCTGCTCTGGGCGACCCAGCGGTGCGTGGCGGAGTGGTCGGGCGACGAGGGCTGGCTGTTCAAGGAGCGGGTGGGGGTGTCGGGGCGGTCGGTGTGAGCGGTCTCACGCGGGTCGGTTGGGCGGACCCGAAATGCGGGACTAGCGGGCTCAGAAAAAGAGCGTGTGTCCCTCTTTTCCGCTGCTTCATCTTGCCGGCTAGCGTCCAGCCCTTAAGGCAAGCGGCTTGGCATGAGATGAGGGGCGCGTCAGCCGCGAAGGTTCAGAACGAGTTGAGGGATTGGTAATCGAGCTTCGTCGCTGCGCCTTGAAAGTGCGACGTTCCCCGAAGAATCTGGCTTTTGAACCTTCACCGGCGGCATAGGCAGTGCGCGCACAGGAGAGGCTTTTACACCTTCTGGCTTTTTAGCGACCGCCGACATGATCCGTCTCCAATGGGTTCAGCTCACATGGGTAGTAGTGCTTGCGACTGATCCACTTAAAGCCCTCGTGGCGCGTTACAGTTGCGATGTCGATGGCCCCGCCGACGGTGTTAGCGCCGGGTAAAAACTTCGTAAAGTTGATGGTCGTCGCCACAAGAAACTCCGCCAAGTGGACAGCATCTTGAACTGGCATTGCGGCATGGGTGAGTCCAGCTTGCGCGCGACTCTTAAAAGACGCCTGGAGCTGCCCTAGATCAGGTTCGTTCACGCCAGCTTCTTGAAGAACATCAACGATTCCCATGCTGTAACCTAATATCAGACGATTCAATGCGTCTGGTTGGCCTGACCACAGAACGCCCACGTCACCCGGAGATGTTTGAACGGTGGGGCCGAAGCCCGTACCGTTGATAATGGTGATCTTCCAAATCTCCCCAAGCCGGCTCCCCGAAGAAAAGCCGCCGATGTATAATTCGAACGAATGATCTCCCTCCGGCTTGTTGGGATCATGGTCGTATTGATCGGTGATGAAGTAGGCGAACGCCTTCTGAGCTACGTCTTCCAACGTGTAGTTGGCCGGGTCTAGAGTCCACGCTGGGTCATCTCCCATGAGAAGACCTCGAAAATCCTTAGCTACAACGTCGATGGAAGATCCCGCGATGCTCCCAACGCCTGCCGTCATGGCTACGATGGGCAGCCCCTTGTGCAGGTTGAAGACCTTTTTTCCGTGATTGTAGACGTTGGTGACAGCTGTCTGTCCGGCGCCATCGACCCCCACAAGGGATGTAGCGCTATCCGCTGCAAAAACGATGCAGTCGTTCACCTGAACGGCAACACAAACGGTCATGACCATCACGTATCGTAATTCGCTGATACGTCAAAAGCGGTGCCGGCGTCGCTGATTGCTAAGCTCAATTGCAGCGGCATCACACCGTCTGAGGTCCAACCAAACACCCGGCCCTCGGCTTGGTTGCTAACGTATACAAGTTAACTAATTTGACAGCAGAGGCGTTTATGGTTGGACTATGAGCAAGGCAGTCCTTTCCGTTCGCATCGACAATGACGAATTGAAGAAATTCGATGCGGTTGCCGCTTACTGCCGCACAAGCCGTGCCGATTTGGTCCAGCTGCTTATTCGTCGGTTTTTGGCATCATATGACACTCAACGAGACGCGCTTGTTGCCGACCTAAAGCGCGAGGGCGTGGACTATGTCCGGAGATCAAACGATGTTCCGGATTGATTATTCCCGCCTGATCGATTGGCCACCGGTATGGATGGTTGCCCTTGTCCTTGGCTTCCTGATCGTTGGGATGCTGATCTCGGTGCGCTTCCGCTATTGCTTCGCGCTGAAAATAATCGGCTTCAGGTTCGAGCCCTGTCAGTCAAATGAGCCTAGCTCCGACAAATCATCCCCAGGTCGACAGAAGGCAACTAGACCCTAGTGCACCGCCGCCTTCCCGATCTCCAACCCATCCTCGCCCGCTGAAACGCTGATCACCGCCCCGTCCGCGATCTCTCCGGCCAGCAGTTTGCGCGCGATCGGGTCGACCAGTTCCTTCTGGATCACCCGCTTGAGCGGCCGGGCGCCGTAGACCGGGTCGTAGCCGTTGTCGGCGAGCCAGGCGGCGGCGGTGTCGTCCAGCGCCAGGGTGAGGCGGCGGTCGGCGAGCAGCCGCTCGAACCGGGCCAGCTGGATGCGGACGATGCCGCCCATCTGTTCGCGGCCGAGGCGGCGGAACAGGATGATCTCGTCGATGCGGTTGAGGAACTCCGGCCGGAAGTGAGCCCGCACGGCCTCCATGACGATGGGGCGGACGGCCTCGACGTCCTCGCCCTCGGGCTGATCGGCGAGGGCGGCCGAGCCGAGGTTGGAGGTCAGGATGATGAGGGTGTTCTTGAAGTCGATCACGCGGCCCTGGCCGTCCGTCAGGCGGCCGTCGTCGAGCACCTGGAGCAGGACGTTGAAGACGTCGGGGTGGGCCTTTTCCACCTCGTCGAACAGCACGACCTGATAGGGCCGCCGGCGCACCGCCTCGGTCAGGGCGCCGCCCTCGTCATAGCCGACGTAGCCGGGAGGCGCGCCGATGAGGCGGCTGACCGAGTGCTTCTCCATGTATTCGGACATGTCGATGCGGGTGACGGCGGCCTCGTCGTCGAACAGGAACTCGGCCAGCGCCTTGGTCAGCTCGGTCTTGCCCACGCCCGTCGGGCCCAGGAACAGGAAGGAGCCGAGCGGGCGGTTGGGGTCGTTGAGGCCCGCGCGGGCCCGGCGCACCGCATCGGAGACGGCGACCAGGGCGTCGTCCTGGCCGACCACGCGGCCCCGCAGGGCGTCCTCCATCTTGAGGAGCTTTTCGCGCTCGCCCTCCAGCATCTTTTCGACCGGCACGCCGGTCCAGCGCGAGACGACGGCGGCGATCTGTTCGGCGTCGACGACCTCGGGCGTGAGGGGGCCGGCCTTGTCGGTCTCGGCCTGTTCGGCCTCGGCCAGCTGCTTTTCGATCTGGGGGATCTGGCCGTAGGCGATCTCGGAGGCGCGGGCGAGGTCGCCCGAGCGCTGGGCGTTGGCCAGTTCGAGACGCAGGCGGTCGAGCGTCTCGCGCAGCTGGGCGCCGCCGGCGACCTTTTCCTTCTCGGACTTCCAGCGGGCGGTCAGGTCTTCGGACTGGCCTTCGAGGTCGGCGATCTCGTCTTCCAGCTTTTCGAGGCGCTGGACCGAGGCGGCGTCGGTTTCCTTCTTGAGCGCCTCGCGCTCGATCTTGAGCTGAACCAGGCGGCGGTCGATCTCGTCGAGCGCCTCGGGCTTGGAATCAACGGCCATGCGGACGCGGCTGGCGGCCTCGTCGACAAGGTCAATGGCCTTGTCGGGCAGGAAGCGGTCGGTGATGTAGCGGTTCGACAGGGTGGCGGCCGCGACGATGGCGCTGTCGGAAATGCGAACCCCGTGGTGGACCTCGTACTTCTCCTTCAGTCCACGGAGGATCGAGACGGTGTCCTCGACCGTCGGCTCAGCGACCATGACCGGCTGGAAGCGGCGGGCCAGGGCGGCGTCCTTCTCGACGTGCTTGCGGTATTCATCCAGCGTGGTCGCGCCGACGCAGTGGAGCTCGCCGCGCGCCAGCGCAGGCTTGAGCAGGTTGGAGGCGTCCATGGCGCCGTCGGATTTCCCGGCGCCGACCAGGGTGTGCATCTCGTCGATGAAGAGGATGATGCCGCCCTCGGCGGCGGCCACCTCGTTCAGCACGGCCTTGAGGCGCTCCTCGAACTCGCCGCGATACTTCGCCCCGGCGATCAGGGCGCCCATGTCCAGCGCCATGACCTTCTTGTCGCGCAAGCTCTCGGGCACGTCGCCGTTGACGATGCGCAGGGCCAGACCCTCGACGATGGCGGTCTTGCCGACGCCGGGCTCGCCGATGAGGACGGGGTTGTTCTTGGTACGGCGCGCCAGCACCTGGATGGTGCGGCGGATCTCCTCGTCCCGGCCGATGACCGGGTCGATCTTGCCGTCGGCGGCGGCCAGAGTCAGGTCGCGGGCGTAGCGTTTCAGCGCGTCATAGGCGTCTTCGGCGCCGGCGCTGTCGGCGGTCTTGCCCTTGCGGATATCGTTGATGGCGGCGTCCAGGCTCTCGGCCTTTACGCCGGCGGCGGACAGGACCGTCTTGGCCACGCCGCCTTCGCGCACGAGGGCCTGGAGGATGCGTTCGGTGGTGACGAACTGGTCGCCGGCCTTCTTGGCGGCCTGTTCGGCGGCCGCGAAGACTCGGGCGGTGTCGCCGTCGAGATAGAGCTGGCCCGAGCCGCCCGAGACCTGGGCGCGTTTGGAGAGGGCGGTCTCGGTGTCGGCCTCGGCGCGTTTGGCGTCGCCGCCGGCCGCAGTGATCAGATTGCGGGCCAGGCCGTCGCGCTCTTCCAGCAGCACCTTGAGCAGGTGCTCAGGCGCGAACTGCTGGTGGCGGCGGGCCAGGGCCAGCGACTGCGCGGCCTGGACGGCGGACTTGGCGCGGTCAGAATAGAGATCGAGGTTCAAGGTAAATCCCTTCGAGAAGCGGATCTGGCCGGACGCGTCCTCATGCAAGCAACGCGCCGGTCCGATGCCTGATCAGATGGTGTGGCCGAATGGACACGCAAGGGGTCACTGGCGCGATCCGGCGCGGGGGCGCTAGCTTGGCCGTAGATCCCGTCCGGAGCCGCCGTGCCGCCGCTGTTTGACCTGTTCGCCGCAGAGCATCTCGTGCCGTTCCTGATGGCGGTGGCGCTGATCGAGCTGACACCGGGGCCCAATATGGGCTGGCTGGCGCTGGTGGCGGCGACGCGGGGGCGTACGGCCGGGCTGGCGGCGGTGGCGGGCACGGCGCTGGGCCTGATGGTCTGGATGGTCGCGGCCGTCATGGGGCTGTCGGCGGTGATGGAGCGCTGGCCGGCCCTGTTCCAGATCGTGCGCTGGGCGGGGGTGGCCTATCTGTTCTGGCTGGCTTGGGAGGCGCTTCGGGGTGAGGCGACCCGGCCGGGCGACGCGGGCGATCTGGCCGGGGCGCGGCGGCGGGCGCTGTTCGTGCGCGGGCTGACGGCCAATCTCTTGAACCCCAAGGCGGCGGTCTTCTACACGGCGCTGCTGCCCGCATTCATCCAGCCGGATGCGGGCTCTGCTGTGGCCCAGGGGCTGGTGCTGGGGCTGATCCAGGTGGCGGTGGCGACGGCCGTCCACGCCGCCATCGTGCTGGGCGCCGACCGGGCCGGACGCGGTCTGCTGGCCCGGCTGGAGGGACGAGCAGTGCGCATCGCCATGGCCGCCGGCATCGCCCTGATCGCGATCTGGGTGGCGTGGGAAACCCGGGGGTAGGCGCGTACCCTACTCCACCTCGGTGTCGTCATCGGCCGGCGGCTCGGCGAGGAGCCATCCGTCGGCGATGTGGAGCTCCGGCACGGCGGCCTTTGAGAAGGGCAGGTACCAGGTCTGCCCTCCGCCCGCCGGGGCAATCTCGAGGATGTCGCCCGCGCCGAAGTTCGGGACGGATTTGACCTTGCCCAGCACCTCGCCCGAGGCCAGCCGGACCTCGAGGTTCACCAGGTCGGTCAGGTAGAACTCGTCCTCGTCCGGCTCAGGCAAGCGCTCACGCGGGACGTAGAGCTTGAGGCCGCGCAGGGCGTCAGCCTGTTCCTTGGTGGTGATCTCCTTCGCCCTGGCCACGACGCCCTTCTTGTCCGGGCGCGCGCCCGTCAGGGTCAGGCCGGCGGAGCCGTCGGCGCGCAGCAGGGGCGAATAGCCCAGCAGCGCCATCGCATCGCCGGTGAAGGCGGTGATCTTGACCTCGCCGCGCACCCCGAAGGCGGCGCCGACCTGTCCGACCAGAACCAGTTTCTCGCTCATGAGCGCCTCATAGCAGAAGGGCGGCGCCCGCAAGGACGCCGCCCCTCATTTTCGTCAGAACGAAGGGATCAGCCCTCGGTCTTTTCTTCCTCGGCGGCCGGGGCCTCTTCGGCGGCGGCTTCAGCCGGGGCGGCCTCTTCAGCAGCCGGAGCTTCTTCGGCGGCCGGGGCTTCCGGTTCCGGAGCCGGGGCGGCGGCGGCTTCAGCCTTGGCGGCGGCTTCGGCCTCGGCGCGATCGGCTTCACGCTGGGCGCGCTCGGCGGCGCGCTCTTCGGCCTTCTTGCCCGGCTTGGCCTTGTTCGGGTTGTTGGAGGCCTGCCACTTCACGGTGGCGCCCAGGGTTTCGTCCTGCGACAGGAAGCGGGCGACGCGGTCGGTCGGCTGAGCGCCCTTGGACAGCCAGTACTGCAGGCGCTCGACGTTCAGGTTGACGCGCTTCTGCTCGCCGTCGCGCGGCAGCATCGGGTTGTAGGAGCCGACCTTCTCGAGGAACTTGCCGTCGCGGGGCGCGCGGCTGTCGGCGATGACGATCGAGTAGTAGGGGCGCTTCTTGGCGCCGCCACGGGCGAGACGAATCTTCAGCATTGGGTTGGTCCTTAGGAGTTAGTTTTTCTTGGGGGGAAAGCCGGGCAGACCGGGAAGGCCGCCAGGAAGTTGTCCGCCGCCCAGGCTCGCCATGCGGTCCTGGAGGGCCTTGAGGTCCGCCTCGGTCGGTTCAGGCATCTTGCCGCCGCCGAGGGCTTTCAGCCGGGCCATGTCGGGGCCGCCCATTGCGCCGCCCCCCATGCCCGTCAGCATCTTGGCCATCTGGCCGAAGCCACGACCGCCGTTCTTGCTCATCGCCTTGACCGCATCGGCCATCTGGCGGTGCTGCTTCAGGAGGCGGTTGATGTCAGCCACATCCACGCCCGAGCCGGCGGCGATACGACGCTTGCGCGAGGCGTTCAGCAGATCCGGCTTCTTGCGCTCTTTCTTCGTCATGGACGAGATGATCGCTTGCTGGCGGCCGATCATCTTGTCGTCGATGCCGGCCTCGGCCATCTGGCCCTTCATCTTGGCCACGCCCGGGAGCAGGCCCATGATGCCTTCCAGACCGCCCATCTTCTTCATCTGGGAGAGCTGGTTGGAGAGGTCGTCGAGGTCGAACTTGCCCTGCGCCAGCTTCTTGGCGGCCTGTTCGGCCTTGGCGTGATCGAGGTCCTGGGCGGCCTTTTCGACCAGGGCGACGATGTCACCCTGACCGAGGATACGGCCGGCGACGCGACGGGCGTCGAAGGCGTCGATCGCCTCCACGCCCTCGCCCGAGCCGAGGAACTTGACCGGCAGGCCCGTGACCGCCCGCATGGAGAGGATGGCGCCGCCGCGGCCGTCGCCGTCCGCGCGGGTCAAGATCAGGCCGGTGAGCGGCAGGCGCACGTTGAAGGCCTCTGCGGTGCGCACCGCGTCCTGACCGGTCAGGCTGTCGGCGACCAGCAGTGTCTCGGTCGGCTTGGAGATGGCGGCGATCTCGGCCGCCTCGGCCATCAGGGCCTCGTCCAGGGTCGTGCGGCCGGCGGTGTCGAGGATCAGGACATCATAGCCCTGAAGCTTGGCCGACTGCAGCGCGCGTTTCGCGATCTCGACGGCCGACTGGCCCGCCACGATCGGCAGGGTCTCGACCTCGACCTGTTTGCCGAGGGTGGCCAGTTGCTCCATCGCCGCCGGGCGGCGGGTGTCGAGCGAGGCCATCATGACCTTCTTGCGCTCGATCTTGGTCAGGCGGCGCGCCAGCTTGGCCGAAGTCGTCGTCTTGCCCGACCCCTGCAGGCCGGCCATCAGGATGACCACCGGCGGATTGGCGTTGAGGTTCAGGGGCTCAGGGCTGTCGCCGCCCAGGGTCTCGATCAGGCCGTCGTGGACGATCTTGATGACCTGGTCGGCCGGCTTGACCGAACGGATCACCTCTTCGCCGGTGGCCTTCTCGCGGGCCTTGGCGATGAAGTCCTTGACGACCGGCAGGGCGACGTCGGCCTCGAGCAGGGCCACGCGCACTTCGCGCATCGCCGCATCGACATCCGCCTCGGTCAGCACGCCGCGACCGGTGATCCGGTCAAAAACGCCTGACAGCCGCTCGTTCAGAGCCTCGAACATAGTCTCTCCTATGGTCACAAACGCCCTCAACCCCCGTGGACGTTCGCGTCGACGGGGGTCCTCCGCGCCCTCAGCCATTCGAAAATGGGGTCGTGGCGCGGGAGGCGCGAGGGTTCACTTGCGCCGGAAGCGGCGGCTTATGACTGAAAAGGCCGGCGAGAGCAAGGCGAGCGCCGTTCCGGGGCTTGCCACGGCGGGCGGGCCGTCCTGATATCCGGGACCTGAGGGGAGCGCCTGATGAAACCGTCCGTCCGACTTGCCGTCCTGACGAGCGCCGTCCTGGCCCTGGCCGGTTGCGACCTGATCGAGCGCGCCACGTCCGAGGCGCCGCGCAGCGAAGCGGGGCCGGCCACCGATCTGGTCGACGACATGGCCGCGCGCGGACGCCTGCCGCAACGGGACTATGTCTGTGTCCTGACCGGGTCGGGCGATGACCTGCCCTACGGCATGCTGGGCATGGCGACAGACCGCTACACCCTGATCCTGAAGGGCGGCGGCCGTCGCGAAGGGTCGCTGGGCGTTGGCGAGGATCGCCGCATCAGCGTCGACGGCGAACTGGCCGTGATCGACGGCGAGGCGCGCCGGATCACCGGCGCACGAGTCAATACCGAGGAGCAGACGGTTGAGCTGGCCTTCGACTTCTCGCCGGCCGCGGATGGCCGCGGCCGGATCGTCTGTCGGGCCGAGGCCTAGCCGCCGGCCCCCAACTGGATGCGCGAGGCCTGGGCCTGGACCTGACCGGCGGGGGTCAGGGCCGAGGCGTCGTCCGGCGCGGTCACGCCGTTCCACATGGCGACCAGGGCGTCGACGTCCGAACGGGTCTGGGCCGAAAGGCCGGCCGCCGCCTGCTGGGCGGCCAGCGCCGAGCCGAGGGCGTGCTGGTATTCGATCGGATCAACGGCGCCGTCGATATTGACCTCGTTGTAGATGCCCGCCGCGATGGCGGCGAG